>NZ_SMJW01000266.1 GCF_004348335.1 Actinomadura bangladeshensis
CCCTCCCCGCCCTTCGTGCCGTGCTCCTCGGTGCAGCCCGCCAGGACGAGGGTGACCGCCAGTACCACGAGCAGGAATCGCCGCATGGAGGCAAAACTAACCTCAACGGACACCCTCAAACTACTCATGAGTAGACGAAGCCGGACGTGCCGCGTGGACATCGTGGAAGGACGGCGGCGGGACGCGCGGGGGCCGCGTAAGCTCGGAGGAACCGTTCTGAGCTGCCGCGTCGCGATAAGAGTGAGACCCTTGAACGAATTCGTCCTGACCCTGTCATGCCCCGACCGGCCCGGCATCGTGGCCGCCGTCTCGGGGCTGCTGGCCGAGCGCGGATGCAACATCGTGGAGAGCCAGCAGTTCGGCGACGGCGAGTCCGGCAGGTTCTTCATGCGGGTCCAGTTCGCGGCCCTCGACGACACCGACCCCGACGAGCTGCGCGGCGCGTTCGCGTCGCTGGTGCCCGAGCTCGGCCTGGAGTGGCGGCTGCACGCGCTCGCCGAGCGCCCGCGCGTCCTGATCATGGTGTCGAAGGGCGGGCACTGCCTGAACGACCTCCTCTACCGGACGCGCTCCGGCCTGCTCGACATCGACATCGTCGCGGTCGCGTCCAACCACCCCGACCTGCGTCCGCTCACCCAGTCGTACGGGATCGACTACCACCACCTGCCGGCCGGGTCCGGCGGGAAGGCGGCGCAGGAGGCGGAGATCCTCACGCTGGTCGAGCACTACCGCGCCGACCTCGTCGTCCTCGCCCGGTACATGCAGATCCTCTCCGACGACTTCTGCGCGAAGCTGCCGGGGCAGATCATCAACATCCACCACTCGTTCCTGCCGAGCTTCAAAGGCGCCCGCCCCTACCACCAGGCGCACGCGCGCGGCGTGAAGCTGATCGGCGCCACCGCGCACTACGTCACCGCCGACCTGGACGAGGGGCCGATCATCGAGCAGGAGGTCGCGCGGGTCGACCACACCCAGAGCCCGGAGGAGCTGGTGGCGGTCGGGCGCGACGTCGAGTGCCTGGCGCTGGCCCGCGCCGTCCGCTGGCACGCCGAGCACCGCATCCTGCTCAACGGCGACCGCACGGTCGTCTTCCGCTGACGCCCGCGCTGACGCCTCCGCCTCCGCCGCCGCTGACGCTGACCTGCGGTTTTCCGTGAGATGTCGGCATGGCGAGTTTCACTCCGCGTGGTCATGCCTCACGATGAGTGAGGATGTCGGACGTGCCGATGGCTCACGGGGGTGGCGATGGCCGAGGCGTTGGTCCAGGACCTGATCGAGGAGGAGCGGAGCAGGCGGGAGGCGCGGCGGCTGGCCGTCCGCGCGTTCCGGCCGCGGCGCGCGTTCGCGGGGTTCGCCGCGGCGCTGCTGGTGACGACGGCGGGCGGGGCGGCGGCGATCGAGCTGCTGGCCGCGGCGCTCGGGTCCGCCGTCCATCCGGTGCCGGGCGTCGCGACGCTGCTGGAGGTCCTGCGCCGGTACTCCTGGCGCGACCCGGACGTCTTGGTCGTCGCTGGGGCGGCCGCCGCGCTCGGGGCCGCGTTCCTGGCCGCCGCGCTGCCCGGCCGGCTGCGCGGAGTGCCGCTGGACGGCTCCGACCCGCGCCAGGCCGGCCTCATCGGGCGCGCCGCGCTGCGCCGGTCGCTCGCCGACGCGGCCCTGGAGGTCCCCGGCATCGAGCGCGCCCGCGTCCGCGGCCTGTCGGTCTTCCGGCGGACCCTGCTCGTCCGGGCCGCCACCCACTACCGGAACCCGTCGAACCTGGCCGACCTCGTCCGGGCCGCCGTCGAGGCGCGCCTGGACCGGATCGAGCCGATGCACCGGCCGCCGGTCGAGGTCCGGCTCGGCTGGCGGAAGGACTGACGATGCGGATCGCGATCGCGATGACCGGGGCGGTGCTGCTGCTGGCGGGCGCCTCCGCCGCCGCCCTCGGGCTGGGCGTCTTCGACGCGTTCGGTGCCCTGTCGGGCCGGCCGCTGCTCGACCCGGCGGCGGTGCGCTTCGCCGGCGGCACCGGCTGGTTCCTGCCGGCCGCGGCGGGCGCCGCCGAACTGCTGGCCCTCGCCGGCCAGCTGTGGCTCGTCCTGCAGGGCCGGGCCCTCGTCCACCAGTGGTGGCCCGACCTGGACGCCGAGACCCGCGTCCGGGCGCGGACGGCCGCCGCCGCCCTCGACCGTGACGTGCGCGCGCTGCCCGGTGTCGAGGACGTCCGGATCCGCCTCACCGGCACGGCCGACAAGCCGCGCCTCCTGCTGAACGTCTCCTGCGCCGGCGACACGCTCGTCGGCGAGGTGTACGGGGAACTGGGCGCGGGCCCGGTCGAGCGCTACCGCCACGCGATCGGCATGCCCGACCTGCCAGTGGTCATCCGCTTCCGCCCGATCTTCGCGCGCCCCCGGCGCCGCCGCCCGCAACCCGAAACGGCCTGACTCTCGAACGGCCGCCCGATGCCGGGGCGCTTGGCACCGGGCGGCCGAGCTCTCACCCCGGGGCGATGCCGGCGGCCGGGGCGGTCCGTCTGAGGGCGGCCGGTTTCGTGCCCGCCGGTGTCCGTGCGGAGGCGTGGGCGGCCGGCACGGTGCCCTTCTTGAACGGGTCCTCGCCGGCCGGGGTGCGGCGGGCCTGCGCGGCGTCGGGCTCCGCCCTCCGGCGCCCGGTCACCGCGGCGGCGCGCGCGGTCTTCCGGCCCAGTGCCCGCACCGGTTGGACGTATCGGGGCGGATGGGGCACGGTGTTCTCCTCGGCGTCCGGTCACCGGGAAACGGGCGTGCCCGGTGCTGCGGTAGGAGTGGCGGGGGAGGAGCGGCGCCCGTCCCATCTCGGGACGGGCGCTCGCTCGTCGGCGGGCGCCCATGCGCCGGGACGGGCGGCGCATGCACACGGCGGGCACCCGCGGTGGGGGGAGGGCCGCGCAGGTCGGGAGCATGATCGGCGGGGCCGTGGTCCTTGCACCCGACACTATGCGCGAACCTGTGACGGCCGTCACGCTTGTGTACATTTCGTTCACGGCGTGTTCCGAGGAGGTGCGAGGGCCGATGCGGCGTCCCCGCTGGGCGGTGCCCGGCAACTGGAGCGTGGCCCGGCAACTGCTGGTGCTGCAGGCCGCGGTCGTCGGGCTGCTCGTCGCGGCCGGCGCCGTCCTGGCCTACCTGGACGCGGGGCGGTCCGCCGACGACGGCGCGCGGCAGACCGTCACGGCGGTCGCGGTGAGCATCGCCGACGCGCAGAACGTCCGGGCGGCGCTCGCCGCGCCGGACCCGAGCGCGCTGCTGCAGCCGTACGCCGAACGCGTCCGGCACGACACCGGCGTCGACTTCATCACGATCATGAGCCCGGACGGCATCCGCTACACCCATCCCAACCCGGCCCGGATCGGCGGGCATTTCGTCGGCAACACCGCGCCCGCCGTCGCCGGCCGGACGTTCACCGAGACCTACACCGGCACGCTCGGCCCGTCCGTGCGGACGGTCGCGCCCGTCCTCGGCGACCGGCACGAGGTCGTGGCGCTGGTCGCGGTCGGCATCACCGTCCGGGTGATCACCGGGCGGCTGCAGCAGCGGCTGATCGCCCTCGCCGTCGTCGCCGGGCTCGTGCTCGCCGCCGGGATGGCCGGCAGCTACCTCGTCTCCGCGCGGCTGCGCCGGCAGACCCGCGGCGTCGCGCCCGGCGAGCTGCGGGAGATGTTCGAGTACTACGAGGCGATCCTGCACGCCGTCCGCGAGGGGCTGCTGATCCTCGACCGGGCGGGCCGCGTCGTGCTGTGCAACGACGCCGCCCTCGACCTGCTCGACCTGCGCGCCCACCGGCCGGACGGCCGGGCGCGGGCGCGGCCCGGCCGGTCGCCGGTCCGGGCCTCGCGCGACCTGCGCGGACGGCGCGTCACCGACCTCGGCCTGCCCGCCGAGCTGGTCGCCGCCCTCGTCGCGCCGGAGCCGCGCGCGGACGAGATCCACGTCGGCGACACCCGCGTGCTGGTGGTGAACACCTCGCCCGTCCGGTCCCGCGACCGGGCGATGGGGAACGTCGTCACCTTCCGCGACCACACCGAGCTGCAGACCCTGACCGGCGAGCTGGACACCGTCCGCGGGTTCGCCGAGTCGCTGCGCTCGCAGGCCCATGAGGCCGCGAACCGGCTGCACACGGTGGTGTCGCTCGTCGAGCTGGGCCGCCCCGACCAGGCCGTCGAGTTCGCCACCGCCGAACTCGCGACCGCGCAGCGCCTCACCGACCGGGTCGTGGACTCGGTCACCGAGCCCGTCCTCGCCGCGCTCCTGCTCGGCAAGTCGGCCGAGGCCGCCGAGCGGGGCGTCGAGCTGGTCATCACCGAGGACACCGCGATCGAGGGGACGGTCGAGGCCCGCGACCTCGTCACCATCCTCGGCAACCTGATCGACAACGCGGTGGAGGCGGCCATCGGGAACGCGGCCGTCCGGCCGCCCCGGGTCGTCGTCAGCGCCCGCGAGGACGCCGGTACGCTGCTGCTGCGGGTGTCCGACAGCGGACCGGGCATCGAACCGTCCGCCGTGCCGGACATGTTCCGGCGCGGGTGGACGACCAAGACGTCCGGCGGCTGGCCGGTCGGGCACGGGCTCGGCCTCGCGCTGGTCGGCCAGACCGTCCGGCGGCGCGGCGGCGAGCTCCGCGTGGGGCACGACACCGGCGCCGTGTTCACCGTCCGACTCCCCCTGGACAACCCATGATCGAAGTGCTCATCGTCGAGGACGACCCGGTCGCCGCCGAGGCGCACCGCACCTATGTCGAACGGGTCGCCGGGTTCGCGGTCGCCGGGGTCGTCCACTCGGGGGCCGACGCGCTCAGGTTCTGCGAGCGCGCGACCGTCGACGTCGTCCTCCTCGACTTCTACCTGCCGGACACCCACGGCCTCACCGTCTGCCGCGCGCTCCGCGCCGGTGGCCGCGACGTGGACGTCATCGCCGTCACCTCGGCCCGCGACCTCGCGGTGATCCGCTCGGCCGTCTCGGTCGGGGTCGTGCAGTACCTGCTGAAGCCGTTCACGTTCGCGTCCCTGCGCGACAAGCTCGACCGGTACGCCCGCTTCCGGGAGCAGACCGTGGGCGCCGGCGAGGTCAGCGGCCAGGCCGACGTGGACGGGATGCTCGCCACCCTCCGCACCCCCGGCCACCGCACGGTGCCGAAGGGCATGAGCGGCGAGACGCTGCAGGCCGTGACCGACGTGCTGTCCGCCGCGTCCGACGGCCTGTCCGCCGCCGCGGCCGCCGACCTGACCGGCGTCTCCCGTGTCACCGCCCGCCGCTACCTGGAGTACCTGGCGCAGAACGGCCTGGCACGCCGCAAACCCCACTACGGTCAGGTCGGCCGTCCCGAAGTGCGCTTCTATCCCGGCTAGACGGGGTACCTACGGGACGACCGTGCATGCGACATCGGGGGAGTTGTCGTGACCGAGAAACCTGGCAAGCCCGAGGGCAGGACGAACACCGAACGGGAGCGCGAGGACCCGCCGCCGTCGCCGTCCCGCGCCGAATCCGCCACGGGCGCGCCCCGGAAGGGGAAACCGGGGGACGCCGCCCGCAAGATGCGCGCGATGTTCAAGGGCCGCTAGCCGCCGCACCCAGCGCCCGGACGCGAGTCGTCCGGGCGTTTTCGCGTGCGGTTTTGACACCCCCTTGTGAACCTATTGGGTGGTTATGTCCGCACACGCGACTAACGTCCGAAGTGAAGGTAAAAGTCGAGGGCATCGAGGAGGCGTGCTTGTCCCACCGTGAACAATCGGGCGGCTCCACCCAGGGGCCCTTCGACGCATGGAGGGAACGGACAGACCACGGCATGGGCCCCTCCCGCTGAGCGGCCCGACGACCCGGGGACCACGGCACCGCGGCCCCCGGGTTCGCTGTTGCCCACCGACCGGGACGATCCCGCCGACATTCCCAGGCGACCGGTGAGGCGGCGGTGGGTTGTGTTTTCCAACTTGGTTGGTGGATACTGCGAGAGTTAGTTGGAAAACACAACGGAGGTGGCTGTGGTGCGGGACGCGGTGATCGTGGAGGCCGTGCGGACTCCGGTGGGCAAAGGGAAGGCGAACGGGGTCCTGCACGAGGAGCTTCCGGCCGATCTGCTGGCGCGGACGTTGAAGGCGCTCGTCGAGCGGGCCGGGATCGAGCCGGGCGACGTCGACGACGTCGTCGGCGGGGTCGTCACGCAGGTCGGCGACCAGGCGCTCAACATCACGCGGACGGCCGTGCTCGCGGCCGGGTTCCCCCAGAGCGTCCCCGCCATGACCGTCGACCGGCAGTGCGGATCGTCCCAGCAGGCCCTGCACATCGCGGCGCAGGGCGTGCAGAGCGGCGCCTACGACATCGCGATCGCGTGCGGCGTCGAGTCGATGTCCCGGGTGCCGATGGGGTCGAGCGTCCTGCCGGGGAGCGACCCGTGGGGGACGATGCTGGCCGAGCGGTACCCGGACGGCCTCGTCGGGCAGGGCATCAGCGCCGAGCTGATCGCCGCCCGCTGGGGGTTCGCGCGCGAGGAGCTCGACGCCTACGCGCACGAGTCGCACCGCCGCGCCGCCGAGGCGTGGAAGAACGGGGAGTTCGACCGGGAGGTCGCCTGGACGGGGCAGTGGGACGAGACCGTCCGCCCCGGGACGTCACCGGAGATCCTCGCCGGGCTCCAGCCGGCCTACTACGACGAGCGGACGGCCGAGCGCTTCCCCGAGATCGAGTGGAAGATCACCGCCGGCAACGCGTCCCCGATCAACGACGGTGCCGCCGCCGTCCTGGTCATGGGCGCGGACGTCGCCGAGCGCCTCGGCCTGCGCCCCCGCGCCCGCTTCCACGCGTTCGCCGTGACCGGCGACGACCCGCTCCTGATGCTCACCGCGATCATCCCCGCGACCGAGAAGGTGCTCGGGCGGGGCGGCCTCACGCTGGACGACATCGACCTCTTCGAGGTGAACGAGGCGTTCTCGCCGGTCGTCCTCGCCTGGCAGCGCGAGACCGGCGCCGACCTGGCCAGGGTCAACGTGCGCGGCGGCGCGATCGCGATCGGCCACCCGCTCGGCGCCAGCGGTGCCCGCATCATGACCACGCTGCTGCACGCCCTCGAAGACCGCGGCGGACGGTTCGGGCTGCAGACCATGTGCGAGGCCGGCGGGCTGGCCAACGCCACCATCGTCGAGCGGCTCTGACCGGCGGCTAGGCTGCGTGGCATGCCGAAGGACGCCGACCCGCGCGAATGCTCGGTCGCCGACACCCTGGAGCTGGTCGGCGAGCGCTGGAGCCTGCTCGTGATCCGGGAGCTGAGCTACGGGGTGCGGCGGTTCGACCAGATCGTCCGGAACACGGGTGCGGCCCGCGACATCCTCACGTCCCGGCTCCGCAAGCTGGAGGCGAACGGCATCATCCGGCGCGAGCGCTACAGCGACCACCCGGTGCGCTACGAGTACCACCTGACACCGGCCGGGCTCGAACTGTGCGACGTGCTGCTCGTCCTGATGCGGTGGGGCGACCGGCACCTGCACCCGAACGACCCGCCCGTCCGCTGGCGGCACTCGTGCGGCGACACGCTCAGCCCGCTGGTCGTCTGCAGCCACTGCGGCAACGAGGCCCGCATGGGCGCCCACTCACCGACCGGCCGCGGCGCCCGCACCTCCTGATCCGGCCGCGTCCAGGAGCGCGCGGGCGCCCGCCCGTGCCCGCGCCGCCGCGGCGGGGTCGCCGTGGATGCCGGCGATCACGATGGCGCCCTCGGCCAGCAGGTGGATCGACTCGGCGGCGGACGGGGCCACGGGCGCGACCAGGGCGGTGACCTGGGCGTGGAAGGCGCGCTTGTGCGAGCGCGCCGCCTGCGCGATCGCCGGGGCCGACGGCCCGAGTTCGCCGTGGGCGTTCACCCATGCGCAGCCGCGGAAGCCCGGTTCGGCGAACCAGGCGCCGAGCCAGTCGAACAGCGCGAGGACGCGCTCGCGGGGGTCGGCCACCGCGTCCAGGTGGGCGGCCAGATCGCCCCGCCAGCGCAGGTCGCGGCGCTCCAGCATGGCGACGATCAGCGCCTCCTTGGTCGGGAACAGCCGGTAGATGCGCTTGAGGGGCAGCCCGGCGGCGCTCCGCAGGTCGTCCATGCCGACCGCCTGGATGCCCTGCCGGTAGAAGAGGTCCTCCGCGGCGTCCAGCAGTGCCCGGCGGTCCTGGGCCTGCTGCTCCTCGGTGATCGCGGCCGGCATCGACACTCCCGCTTGACGTTGCGAACTTGACGTTGAGAACGGTCGTTCCCTAGGTTAGGCGACAGTGATAGAGAACGTACGTTCTCAATATGAGGAGGCCGTGATGCCCGAAGACCGCCCGCCCTACCCGCCGTTCACCGAGGAGACCGCCCGGCAGAAGGTGCAGGCCGCCGAGGACGCGTGGAACACCCGCGATCCGCGCAAGGTGGCGGGCGCCTACACGTCCGACTCCGTCTGGCGGAACCGCGACCGCTTCGTCACCGGACGGGACGAGATCATCGCCTTCCTCACCGAGAAGTGGGAGAAGGAGCTCGACTACGCGCTGCGCAAGAGCCTGTGGGGATTCCGCGAGAACCGGATCGCCGTCCGGTTCCAGTACGAGTGGCACGACGAGGGCGGCCAGTGGTGGCGCAGCTACGGCAACGAGCTGTGGGAGTTCGACGAGCACGGGCTGATGCGGCGCCGCGAGGCGAGCATCAACGACGTGCGCATCGACGAGGCCGACCGCCGCATCCACGGCCCGCGCCCCGAGAGCGAGCACGGGGCCGACATCCCGCTGCGCTGACGCCAGACGGCCGGCGTCGGGCGACGCGCCAGGCGACCGGCGTCAGGCGACCGGACGGGCGATCCGCCCGGTCGCCTCGCGCAGGGCGGCGGCGAGCCGGTCGCGGGCCTCGGTCTGGGCGGCGATGCGCCGGTCCAGCACGGCGAGCCGGTCGAACGCGATCCGGAGCTTCTCCTCCGCCGGCGGCGCGGCCGCGACGTCCCCGTCCAGGCACGGCGAGAACGCCCGGACGTCGTCGAGCGTCAGCCCCGCCCCCAGCAGGATCCGGATGTTGCGCACCCGCACGACCGCGCCCTCGTCGTAGATCCGGTAGCCGTTGGCCGCCCGGCGGGAGGTGATCAGCCCCGCCTCCTCGTAGTGCCGCAGGGCGCGCGGCGTCGTCCCCGCGATCCGTGCCAGCTCGCCGATGCGCATGCCCACGATCATCACATGCCGGTCAGGCGACAACGGCACCGCCGTCCACCGGGACCACGGCGCCCGTCACGAACGACGCCTCCGGCGCGGCCAGCCGCGTGATCGCCCACGCCACCTCCTCGGGGCGCCCGACCCGCCCGAGCGGCGTGTGCTCGATCTGCCACGCCCGGACGGCGGCGAGCTGGTCGTCGGACAGCCCCTGGTGCCGCCCGATGGGGGTGCCGATCGCGCCGGGGGCCACCGCCACCACCCGGACACCGCGCGGCGCGAGTTCCACCGCCCAGCTCCGGGTCAGCAGTTCCAGCGCAGCATTCGTCGCCGCGTAGAACGCGTTGCCCGGCCACGCCCGCTGCCCGATGGACGTGCTGACGTTGACGATGACCGCGCCGTCGCCCAGCACGGGCAACGCCGCCTGTGCCAGCAGGACGGGCGCGACGAGGTTCGTCGCGAGCTGCGCCTCCATCGCCTCGGGGGTGACGGCGCCCAGTGCCCCGTTCCGGACGATCGCCGCGTTGTTGACCAGGACGTCCAGGCGCCCGTGGACGTCCATCACCTGCCGCACGATCTCCTCGGCGGCGCCTTCACCGGTGACGTCGGCGGCCAGCGGGTGGACGAGGTCGTGGCCGTCCGCGGTCTCCGCGAGCGGCTCGGCCCGCCTGCCGACGGCCACGACGCGCGTCCCCTCGGCCGCGAACATCCGTGCCGTGGCACGCCCGATCCCCGTCCCCGCACCGGTGACGACGGCGACTCTCTCCTGTGCACGCTTCTTCATGCGTCCACTCTCGAACCCTGCCGCCGGCGTCAAGGTCAAGCTCTGTCAGCGCTCCGCGGCCAAGCGGACGCCGAGGCCGATGAAGAGGGTGCCCACCGCCGTGTTGAGCCGGCGCTGGGCGGTGCGGCGGCGGCGCAGCCAGTCTCCGATGCGTCCCGCGAGGACGCCGACCGTGCCGTCCACGAGGAACTCCAGCGCGATCAGGACGGCACCGAGGATCGCGAACTGCGCCCACACGTGCCCCAGCCCCGGATCGATGAACTGGGGGAGGAAGGCGATGGTGAACGTGACCATCTTCGGGTTCAGCAGGTTGGTCAGCAGCCCGTTGAGGTAGGCGCGGCGTCCCGGCACCCCGGCCGGTGCCGCGTCCGGGACGTCCCGGCGGTGCCGCAGCGTCTGGACGCCCAGGTAGATCAGGTAGGCGGCGCCCACGACCCGCACCACGGTGAACGCGACCGGCACCGCCGCGAACAGCGCGGCGAGCCCGGCCGCCGCCACCGCCACGTGGACGGCCTCGCTCGTCGCGACCCCGGCCGTGGCGAGCAGGCC
>NZ_SMJW01000267.1 GCF_004348335.1 Actinomadura bangladeshensis
GGGGCCGATGGTGCCGCCGACGGCGCCGCCGCCGGCGCGGAGGGCTCGGCGGCCTTGCGGGCCTCGTTCCCGCCGTCCGAACCCGTCCCGCCGATCGCGAACAGGGCGATGCCCGCCGCGAGGACGACGGCCGCGCCGCCGCCGATCAGCAGCGTGCGGCGCTTGGTCCCGCCGCCGCTCCCGCCGCCCTGGCCCTTCGGCGCCTTTCCGGGCGGCGGCGGGGTGTCGAGCGGGACGCCGCCCTCGGCGTGGTAGACGGGCGTGATCACCGGGGCCTGGCCGGCGCCGACCGCGGCGGCGTCCGCCGGGCCGGTGTTCGGGAACGGTCCGCTGCCGGTCGGCGGCACGACGCCGCGCGGCAGGATCGCGTCGGGCACCAGCACGGCCGTCTGCGCGGCCGCGTTCTCGGCCTCCTTCGCCTTCTCGAAGGCGGAGAGCGATGCGGGACCGTCCTCCGCGGCCTCGTTCACGACGGAGTTGTCCACGGTGGTCTCGTCCTCTGGGTTCTCGGCCTCGGGGGCGGCGCCCTCCGGGCGGACGGCCTGGAAGCCGTCGGGATCGGTGTCGCCCGCCGAGATCGGGGGCTTGACGATGGGCTCGGCCGGAACGGCCCGGCGGGAGTCGACGGCCGGGACCCCCGGGCCGGCGACGAGCGTCCCGGGCGGCGGCGCCGCGACCGGCGCGGTCTCCTCCGGGGCCTCGGGTTCGGCGGCCGGAACGTCCCGGCCGGCCTCGGGCCGCGCCGCGGCCGGTACCGGTTCGCCGGCGGGCGGGGCGGTGCCGGCGGACTCGGCGGCCCACCAGGGAGCTTCCAGGCCGAACGCGGGCAGCCGGAAGGAGGCGGCCTCGGCGGCCGACTCGGCGGGGGGCTCGGCGGCCGATTCGGCGGCGGGGCCCGCGGCGGGCTCGGCCGGGGACTCGGCCGCCCCGGCGGTCCCGTCGGCGGTCTCGCCCGCCGGGGGAGCCGCGCCGCCGAAGCTGGGCGGCGCCGGGTCGGCGGGGACGCCTGACGTCCCCGCCGGCTCGGCGGTCTCCCGGGTGTCTCTAGGTCCAGACATAAGCAGTGAGGGTATTCGGAGGGGTCACTTTTGGAGGGGCTTGCCTTCGGTTTCCCGGTAGTGCAGGGCGAGGGCGAGGTTGCTGCCCTTGACCATCTGCGCGCCGAAGACTCGGACGGCCGCATGGTACTTGCTCGCGATCTTCTTGCCGTCCGGGCGTTGCACCCACGTCATGATGACGTAGTGGCCGCGCGCCTGCGAGGTGCCGAACGCCTCGCCCTTGCCGTTGTTCTTGGTGACGCCCTTGCCCGGCAGGGCCTGCAGGAAGGCGTCCTTGGCGGCGGCGGCCTTCACGGCCGTCTTGGCGGCGGCCTCGGTCTCGAGGTTGAACACGCCGACGGTGCCGATGAGCGAGCCGGTGGAGAGCGCGTAGGTGGCGCGCATCGCCTGCGTGCAGCCGCCCTTCTTCAGTGCCTTCTCCAGGGCGGTGCCGCCGACGACGGCGGTGCAGCTCCGCTTGCCGTTCGCGGCCGTCCGGACGTACTTGTGGCCGTCCGCCGTGAACTTCCCGTTGCCGAAGACCTCCTTGAGCGTCAGCGGCTTCGGGTCGGTGGTGCGGCTCTGCAGCTTCACCGGTGCGAGGACGGGCTGCGTCGGGCTCGGCGTCGGCTGCGCCTGCTCGGACGCGGCCTGCGTCGGCGCCGGGGCCGGCTTGGAGTCGTCCTTCAGCAGCGACGACAATCCGACGCCGCCGCCGATGAGCAGGATGCCGGCGACCGCCGAGCCGCCGATGATCAGCGGCAGGTTGCGACGCCGCTCGGGCGGCGTCGGCCCACCGGCCGGCGCGCCCGCGGGCAAGCCGTGGGACTCGGCGCCGTACGCGTCGCCGGCGACGGGCTCGTCGCCCCGGGCCGCGGTGGGCCGCTCGTCCCAGCCGCCGGCGTTGTCGCCCCATGCGGCGGGACCGTCGTGCCCCGCGTCGCGCGGAGCGAACGGGGACTCGTCGTTGTCACGGCCGTACGGCGGCGCTGCGGCTCCGGGTCCGTACGGCCCGGGCGGCGGCTGCCGTGGGGGCCAGTCGCCGGGTTTGCCTTGATCGCCCGGATAACCCATGCGTTGGACTGTACCGTCCCGCATCCGAGCACGGGCCCCGGTCAATTCCAGCCGAAGTCCTGCGTCCAGAGCGGGCCGCCGGATCCCGAGGCCATGCCGACGCCGATGGCGCGGAGGCCGCAGTTCAGGATGTTGGCGCGGTGGCCGGGGCTGTTCATCCAGCCCTTCACCACGGCCGCGGCGGTCGGGTAGCCCTTGGCGATGTTCTCCGCGCCGGGGCTCGTGTAGCCGGCGTCCTCCATCCGCTTCCACGGGCTGTCGCCGTTGCGGGACGTGTGGTCGAAGTAGTTGTTGGCCGCCATGTCCGCGGAGTGCTCGCGGGCCGCGACGACGAGGCGCGAGTCGATGCGCAGCGGCTTGCAGCCCTGCTTGGCGCGCTCGGCGTTGGTGAGCGACACGACGGTGGTCTCGGCACCCGACGAGCCGCTGCTCCCGCCCGTCGTGGTCCCGCCTCCGCCGGTCGACGGCGGGGCGTCCGGCGCGGACGTCTTCGTGGACTTCGACGGCGCGGGCGACGCGCTCTTGCGCGGATGGATCGGCTTCAGCGGCGGGGTCTGCTCCGCCGTGGGCGCGGACGAGGCGCTGGGCGAACCGGTCGGGGCGTCCGCGGGCGTCCCGGACTCCGCGCCCGCCTCGGCCGGTGCCTCGCTCTGCGGTCCCGGCGGGATCACGGCGGACGGGCCGTCCTCGGGCCCGGCCGCGGCGGTGTTCTCCGAGCGCAGCCCGGGCAGCACGAGCCGGTCGATCGCGACGCCGATGCCGATGGCGAGGCCGGACGCGGTGACGACCACGACCAGCCCGGTCGCGCTCTTCATCCGGGACTTCTTGCGTCCCCCGCCCTGGGGGCGGCCGCCGCGCGGGGGGCCGGCGTCCGGGCGGTGTCCGCCGTGCGACGGCCCCGGACGGGACGCGCCGCGCCGCGGGCCGCCGGCGACGAGTTCGTCGCGGTAGGGGCCGGCATGGGGGCGGGGCATGGCGCCGCTGCGCCCGTCGGGCCTGGGCTGGCGGCCTCCGGCGGGATCGCCGGGTCTGCGGGGAGTGGACAGCGGGGGCTCCCGGGTACGGGCCGGCGCGAGCCGGCGTGGACTCGGTCGCCCGGCACAATATCCCTATATGCACCCCGAGTTACGAGAATTGCTCAAGAAACCTCACAATAACTACACACCGTCATGTGAGTGACGCTCACCGTCCCGGGTGTCCGCAGCGGGCGCGCGGCCGCTCGTCCGCCGCGCGTCCAGCGGTGCGCCGGCCTGCGGCGCCGCGTCTACCATGGGGTTTCGGCGGCGTTCCAGGTGTCGGACGAGTTGCGCAATCTCTCTGCGCTTCGTATCCTGCGTATTTGTTGTGTGTCTTGACGCGTGCCCCGATGCGGGTGGGCGGTCACACGACGATGTGCCGGGGTGTTTCCAGCATGTGCGTCCTCTGCGGCTCGTGTGTGGGCCCCGGTCTCCCGGAGCGCCAGGTCGGATGATCCTCTGATCGGCGCAAGCAGGATTTCCGCTGACGCTCGTCCCACGTGGGCGGGCGAGGATCGAAACCGCTGAAAGTCGACGAGAAACGAAGGCTGACGACCGTGCGCACGTACACCCCTAAGCCCGCTGACGTCCAGCGTCAGTGGTACGTCATCGACGCGACCGATGTCGTGCTGGGCCGTCTCGCCAGTCAGGTCGCGCAGCTGCTTCGTGGCAAGCACAAGCCGATCTACGCGCCGCACCTCGACACCGGTGACTTCGTCGTCATCGTGAACGCCGACAAGGTGTCGCTGTCGGGCAACAAGGCGGAGCGCAAGAAGGCCTACCGGCACTCCGGTTACCCGGGCGGCCTCCGCTCGGTGACCTACACCGAGCTGCTGGCGAAGAACCCCGAGCGGGCGGTCGAGAAGGCGATCAAGGGCATGCTGCCCAAGAACTCCCTCGGCCGGAAGATGTTCGGCAAGGTGAAGGTCTACGCCGGGCCGGACCACCCGCACCAGGCGCAGAAGCCGGTCCCGTTCGAGATCACCCAGATCAGCCAGATCGCGAAGTGACACCCGCGCCCGCGGGCGCGGCACGAGACACGAGGCCGCCGGGGCACCCGTCGAGACGGGTCGGCCGCCCTGGCTAGAACACCCTGAGGAGAACCGTGGACGACACCACCGGCGCCGAGAGCGTCGAGCTCGACTCCTACGAGGACGCTCCGTCCGAGTACAGCACCGAGACCCCCGAGGCCGCCGGCGAGAGCTACCTCGGCCAGCCGGTCGCGACCGGCCCGGCCGCCGGCACCGGCCGCCGCAAGCAGGCCATCGCGCGGGTCCGCATCGTCCCCGGCAGCGGCCAGTGGAAGATCAACGGCCGCACCCTGGACCAGTACTTCCCGAACAAGGTGCACCAGCAGATCGTGAACGAGCCGTTCGTGCTGCTGGGCCTGGAGGGGCAGTTCGACGTGCTCGCGCGCGTCAACGGCGGCGGCACCACCGGCCAGGCCGGTGCGCTGCGCCTCGGCATCTCCCGCGCGCTGCAGTTCGCGAACATCGAGCACCGCCCGGCGCTGAAGAAGGCCGGCTTCCTCACCCGCGACGCCCGGGTGCCGGAGCGCAAGAAGGCCGGTCTCAAGAAGGCCCGCAAGGCTCCGCAGTACAGCAAGCGTTGATCGACGGTACGAGCCGTCGCACCCCGTGGCCTCCACGCGGCCGTTCCGCGTGGGCGGCGCGGCGGGTGCGGCGGCTCGTCCGCTTTCCGGGGTCATCCAGCCTCATCGGGAGTTGAACTGTGGCTCGTCTGTTCGGGACCGACGGCGTGCGCGGGCTCGCCAACCGCGACCTGACCGCCCCGCTCGCCATGGACCTGTCCGTCGCCGCGGCGCGGGTGCTCGGCGAGGAGGGCGAGTTCAAAGGCCATCGTCCGCTCGCCGTGGTCGGACGCGACCCGCGGGCCTCCGGTGAGTTCCTGGAGGCCGCCGTCGTGGCGGGCCTCGCCAGCTCCGGGGTGGACGTGCTGCGCCTCGGCGTCCTGCCGACCCCGGCGGTGGCGCACCTGACCCACGCGCTGGACGCCGACCTCGGCGTGATGCTGTCGGCGTCGCACAATCCGGCCCCCGACAACGGCATCAAGTTCTTCGACCGCAGCGGCTACAAGCTGCCGGACGAGATCGAGGACCGGATCGAGGCGCGGCTCGGCGAGGCGTGGGACCCGCCGACCGGCGCCGCCGTCGGCCGCGTCCGGGACGCGCACGGCGCCGTCGAGCAGTACGTCGCGCACCTGGTGTCCACGGTCACCGTGTCGCTGGACGGCCTGCGCGTCGTGGTCGACTGCGCGAACGGCGCGTCCTGCGACGTCGCGCCGGAGGCCCTGCGCCGCGCCGGCGCCGAGGTCTTCACGATCGGGGCGGCGCCGGACGGCCTGAACATCAACTCGGGCTGCGGCTCCACGCACCTGGAGGCGCTGCGGCGGGCCGTCCGGGAGCACGGCGCGGACGTGGGCATCGCCAACGATGGCGACGCCGACCGCTGCCTGGCCGTTACCGCGTCCGGCGAGGTCGTGGACGGCGACCAGATCATGGCGATCCTCGCCCTCGACCTGCGGGAGGCGGGCGCGCTGCCGTCCGACACCGTCGTCGCGACCGTCATGTCGAACCTCGGCTTCAAGCTCGCGATGCGGGAGGCCGGGATCACCGTGGTCGAGACCGCGGTCGGCGACCGGTACGTCCTGGAGGCGATGAAGGCCGGCGGCTTCGGGTTCGGCGGCGAGCAGTCCGGCCACGTCATCATGCTCGACCACGCGACGACCGGCGACGGCGTCCTGACCGGCCTGCACCTGGTGGCCGCGATGGTCCGCCGGGGCCGTCCGCTGGACGAGCTGACCAAGGTGATGACGCGGCTGCCGCAGGTGCTCATCAACGTCAAGGACGTCGACAAGACCCGGGCGAAGACGTCCGCGGAGCTGGCCGAGGCCGTCGCCGCCGCCGAGGCCGGCCTCGGCGAGACGGGCCGCGTCCTCATCCGGCCGAGCGGCACCGAGCCGATGGTCCGCGTGATGGTCGAGGCGGCCTCGGAGGAGCAGGCCCAGTCCGTCGCCGAGCACCTCGCCGGAGTGGTGAAGACCGCTCTCGGCTGAGGCCCGCCGAGCCTAGCGCTCGTCGATCTCCAGCCGTCCCACCTTGAGGTGCCTGATCTCGACGGTCCCGGCCTCGAGGTGGGCGATGACGGCGCGCTTCACGACGAGCTTGCCGATCGCGACGGCGCCGATCGCCAGCGCGCCGAGCGCCATCGAGCCCACCGCCAGCGAACCGAGCCCGTTCCCGAGCCGGACGGTGAGCCCGGTCGCGGACGCGCCGGTCACCTCCGCCCCGGTCGCGCGGGCGCCGACGCCCCGTTCCGTCCGGACCTTCGGCCGCTCGTCGGGCGTGCCCTGCTCGTCCACGTCATCGCTCATCGGACGAGCATATGCGGCCGCGAGGCGGCCCCGCCGCCGGACGCGGGCACCGTGCCGCCGGACGCGGGCGCGGTGGTCAGCCGCCGCACAGGTCGAGCATGATCTTCTTGTCGGCACTGGTGACGGGCAGGTCGTACTTCAGTGCCACCTGCGCGAAGCGGACGCTGTAGGAGCAGCGGATGCGCTTGTTCGGCGGCAGCCACGACGCCGGCCCGGAGTCGCCCTTGGCGCCGTTGAGCGGCCCGTCCACCGGGATGAGGTTCAGCGGGTCGTTGGCGAGGGATTCGCGCTTGCCCTTCGTCCAGCGCGACGAGCCCATCTGCCAGCTGTACGACAGCGGGATCACGTGGTCGATCTGCACGGCGGTCGCGTGCGTCTTCTTCCAGTCGATCGTCTTGCCGGAGTACGGGTCGTGCAGCGTGAGTGAGACGACCACGCAATTGGACCCGGACCGGTAGCGGACGTCCTCGCCGTCGCGCTTCAGCAGGTCGTTGCGGGTGTCGCAGCCGTTGCGCGCGAACGGGACGTCCGGAGCGTTGTCCTTCCACGCGTAGCCGAACTTGTCGCGGTCGTAGCCGGTCTTCGGGCCGCGTCCCTTGGTGGCGACCTTCTCTACGAGCGTGCGCGCCTCGTCCCGGTCGCCGCCGGAGGTGATGGCGGCCAGGCCGGGCTTGGTGCCGTCGGGGTTGTCGAGCGGGCTGGCCGCGTCACCGTCGCTCTGGCCGGACGTCGTGCCGCCTGGCGAGGCGGACGGGTCGCCGATGCTCAGGTTTCCCTCGCAGCCCGACACCGCCAGCGGCACGGCGAGCGCGACCGCCGCCGCGGCCAGCAGCCTCCTGCCCGGTTCACGCCGATGGCCGGGGTCGTGCCGAGTCTGGGCGCGTCGCGTCATGCCGTCACCGTCCTGGGGGGTCGTTTTTCGTCATATTTCACCAAGAGGCATGCAAATAGTCGATCAAACCGCATGTCCTGACGTCCCGGTCACACGACCCCTCCGTTTACGGCACGATTGCCCAGTGCTTCATCTGAGAGCGATCGTCCCGGCGGACCGGACCGACGCGGTCTGCACGGCACTGGCCGACTGCGCGGGCGCCACCAACATCGTGGTGATCGACGGCGCCGCCCGGTCCCCGCGCGGCGACCTCGTGACCGCCGATGTCGCCCGCGAGTCCGCCAACGAGGTGCTGGACGCGCTGCGCGCCCTGGGCGTCCACCGGGACGGCTCCATCGCGCTCGACAAGGTCGACCTGACGCTCTCGGAGACCGCCGAGGAGGCCAAGGAGCGGGCGCCCGGGCACGGCGACGACGCCGTCGTCTGGGACGAGCTCGACCGCAGCGTCAGCGAAGGTACGGCGCTGACCTGGTCGTTCATCGCGTTCCTGGCGCTGGCCACGCAGCTGGCCGGGATCGCCGCGCTGATCGACTCTCCGGTGCTGGTGGTCGGCGCGATGGTCCTCGGCCCGGAGTTCGGCGCGGTCGCGGCGATCTGCTACGGGCTCGTCCGGTGGCAGCCGGCGCGCATCGCGCAGGCGGTACGGGCGCTGGTCGTCGGATTCGCCGTCGCGATCGCGATCACCTACGTGTGCGCGCTGGTCAGCCGGTGGACCGGGGTGATCGAACTGGACCGGCTGCCCGCCGAGCGCCCGCTCACCGCGTTCATCTACAGCCCGGACCGCTGGTCGTTCATCGTCGCGCTGCTCGCCGGCGGCGCCGGGGTGCTGTCGCTCACCGCGGGCAAGTCGTCGGCGCTGGTCGGGGTGTTCATCTCGGTCACCACCGTGCCCGCCGCCGGGAACCTCGCGGTGGCGATGGCGCTCAAGCACGGCAGCGAGATCGCCGGCTCGCTGCTGCAACTCGCCGTCAACTTCACCGGGATGATCATCGCGGGGGCGCTGACGCTGCTCGTCCAGAAGGCGCTGTGGGGGATCGTCCTCCGGCAGGGGCGACGTCCGGCGGTCGGACGTCGTACTTAGGTCGCGGCAAGACCAGACGAAAGGCTGCCCCGCATAGCACTTGAGGGGGACGTGCCGTCCGGCGGGGGCCGCTAGGTTCGGACCATGCCGATAATCGCCACCCAGGGCCTGACGATGAGGTTCCCCCGGGTGACCGCCTTGGACGACCTGAACGTGGCCGTCGAACCGGGCGTCGTCGGGCTGGTCGGAGCCAACGGGGCCGGCAAGTCGACGCTCATCAAGATCCTGCTCGGGCTGCTGCCGCCGACGTCCGGCACCGCGACCGTGCTGGGGCTCGACATCGCGCGCGAGGGCCTGCGGATCCGGGAGAGCGTCGGATTCATGCCCGAGTACGACTGCCTGCCGCCGGACGTGTCCGCGACCGAGTTCGTCGTGCACATGGCCCGCATGTGCGGGCTCCCCCCGACCGCCGCCCGCGAGCGCGCCGCCGACACGCTCCGGCACGTCGGCCTGTACGAGGAGCGCTACCGTCCGATCGGCGGCTACTCGACCGGGATGCGCCAGCGGGTGAAGCTCGCGCAGGCCCTCGTCCACGACCCGAAGCTCGTGTTCCTGGACGAGCCGACCAACGGCCTCGACCCGGCCGGACGCGACGAGATGCTCGACCTGATCCGCCGCATCGGCGCCGAGTTCGGGATCAGCGTCCTCGTCACCTCCCACCTGCTCGGCGAGCTGGAGCGGGTCTGCGACCACGTGGTCATCATCGACGGCGGGAAGCTGCTGAGGTCCCAGGCCGTCGAGGCGTACACCGCCGCGAGCGGCGTGCTGACCGTCGAGGTCGACGAGGGGCGGGACGTGCTCGGGCAGCACCTCTTCGACCAGGGCGTGTCCGTCCGCCCCGAGGGCCGGTTCCTCATCGTCGACATCGCCGGCGAGACGACCTACGACCTGATCCGCGACGGCGTCGCGGGCCTCGGGTTGCGGCTCATCCGGATGGAGCAGCGCCGCCACCACATCGAGGAGGTCTTCCAGACCGGGCCGCCCGCGCCGCCGGCCCCCGCCGGAACCGTCCAGCAGGGAGCGCCGCGATGAGCACCAGCACCATCCACGACATCGGCTACCGCCACTACGACGGGCGCCGCAACGGCCGCGCGTACGTGCTGCGGTCGCTGTACGTGCACAACTTGCGCGCCGCCTTCGGGCTCGGGCGCCCCGCCCGCGCCAAGATCATGCCGTTCCTGCTGGCGGCGATCATGCTGCTGCCGGCCGCCGGGTCGGTCGCGGCGTTCGCGTTCAGCAAGCAGCCGGACGCGCTGTTCCGCTACGCGTCCTACGCGAACATCATGCAGGTCATCGTGGCGATCTTCCTGGCCACCCAGGCGCCGGTGCTGGCCTCGCGGGAGGTGCGCTTCCACGTCATCCCGCTGTACTTCTCCCGCCCGGTCGGCCATCTCGACTTCGTCCTGGCGAAGGGCGCCGCGCTGACGACCGCGCTGTTCGCGCTGATGGCGGTGCCCGTCACCGTCCTGTACGTCGGCGGCCTGATCACCAAGATGCCCGATTCGGGCGAGCAGCTGCTGAAGTACCTCGGCGCCCTGGTCGGCTGCGTCCTGTACGCGCTCGTGCTCGCCGCGATCGGGATGGTGGTCGCGGCGTTCACCCCGCGCCGCGGCTTCGGCGTCGCCGCGGTCATCGCCGTCTACATGGTCAGCGCGGCGTTCGTCGGCGCCGTGCAGGGCATCGCCGAGGCGCAGACCAACTTCACCCTGCAGGGCTGGATCGGGCTGGCGACGCCGTTCAACCTGGTGGACATCGTCCAGGTCCGGCTGCTCGGCGCGCAGTCGTCCTCGCCCGGCATCGCACCCGGCATCACCGGCGGCGCGGTCGCGCTCGCGCTGTGCGCGGTCCTCATCGTCGGCTCGATCGCGGTCCTGTACCGCCGGTTCCGGAAGGCGGGGCTCTCATGAGTGAGCGAAGCGAGACGGGGGGTGTGGGGGGTCGTC
>NZ_SMJW01000268.1 GCF_004348335.1 Actinomadura bangladeshensis
GGTGTAAGGCCCCCGGTAGACGACCGGGTTGATAGGCCGGAGATGGAAGCGCGGTAACGTGTGGAGTCGACCGGTACTAATAGGCCGAGTGGCTTGAACACACTGAACGTTCAAACCAAATCGCTGCGTTGTTCGCGTCCCTGTGTGGTTCCCAGAAAACAACCTGGGCACCGCGGTTGTACAACTGAATTGCTGAGCCTGACGGCTTGGACGTTGATTTGCCTGCCCCTGTGGGGTGGTGCGTTGAGGCGTTCGGTGGTTTTGGCGAAGGGGAAACACCCGGTCCCATCCCGAACCCGGAAGTTAAGCCCTTCAGCGCCGATGGTACTGCATGGGAGACTGTGTGGGAGAGTAGGACGCCGCCGGACTTGAATTGGTCGAGGGTCGCCCCGATTTAGCGGGGCGGCCCTCGACGCATGTCGTGGTCCTGCCAAAGTAGGCTGCACGTATCCACGAACACCTTCAAGAACAGTGACGGACGTGATGAGCGCGGAAGAGGACGGCCGCGGCGACGACAGCCGCGAGCGGCGAGGCGATAACGGGCGGCGGAACACGCCGCCCCGTCGTGGGGGCGGCGCCCGCAGCGGCCAGGGCGGCGGACCTCGCGGTGGTGCGCCCCGCGCCGGCGACCAGCGGGGCGGTCGCGGCCGTCCCGCGGGCGGCGGCTGGAAGGACCGGGACTCGCGCGGCAAGCGTGATGACCGCAAGCCGGGCCGTCCGTTCAAGCGTTCCGACGATCGGCGTGCCGACTCCGGTGAAGGACGCTCGGACGACCGTCGCGACGGTCGTTTCGGCGGCCCGCGCCGCGACCGCGGCGAAGGCCGGTTCGAAGGCCAGCGCAGTGGTGGGGGCAAGCCCGCGGACCGGCGGCCCGGTGGGCCTCGGGCCGGTCAGGGCGGGTCCGGCGAGCGCCGGTTCGGCGGTCAGGGCGGTAGCGGCCAGGGCCGGCCGGGTGAGCGGCGGTACGAGGGGCAGCGAGGCGGGTCGGGGAAGCCCGGCGAACGGCGCTTCGGCGGCCAGGACGGCGGCTCCGGCAGGCCGGGCGAACGACGGTTCGAAGGACAGCGGGGCGGATCCGGCGAGCGCCGGTTCGACGGACCGCGCCGGGGCAAGCCCGGTGACCGGCAGTTCGGCGGTCAGGGCGGCGAGCGCCGGGAAGGCCGTTTCGGCGGCTCCGCCGGGCCGCGGCGTGAGGGACGCCCCGGTGGCGGCCAGGGCGAGCGCCGCTTCAAGGACCGTGACGACAGGCCGAGGCGTGACGATGGCCGCCCCGGCGAGCGCCGGTTCGAGGGGCGGCCGCAGGAACGCCGGTTCAAGGACCGTGACGACCGCCAGGGCGGGCGCCGGTTCGAGGGCAGGCGGGAAGGGCGTCCGGGAGACCGGGACAGGTCCTTCGCAGGACGCGGTCCGAAGCGTCCCCAGGACGGCGGGCGCTCCTACGGGCCGCCGCGCGACCGGCAGGACAGGCGGGCGCGGAACGAGGAGCAGGAACGCCCCAGGCACGATGACCCGCTGCTGCCGGACGACGTCACCGGCGAGGAGCTGGACGCCGACGCGCGCGCCGAGCTGCGCACGCTGCCGAAGGACCTGGCGGCGAAGGTGGCGCGGCATCTGGTGATGGCGGGGCGGCTGGCCGAGGACGAACCGGAGCAGTCCTACAAGCACGCGAAGGCCGCGCGGCGGCTCGCGTCGCGGGTCGGGATCGTCCGGGAGGCGGCCGGGATCGCGGCCTACCACGCGGGCGAATGGGCGGAGGCGCTCGCCGAGCTGCGCGCCGCGCGGCGGCTCGGTGCCGGCGACGACTCCTACCTGCCGGTGATGGTCGACTGCGAGCGCGGCCTCGGCCGTCCGGAGCGCGCCCTCGACCTGATCAAGTCGCCGGAGGCGGAGAAGCTCGACCAGATCGGGCGCGTCGAGCTGCGCATCGTCGAGTCGGGCGTGCGCCGCGACATGGGGCAGTACGACGCGGCCGTCGTCACCCTGCAGATCCCCGAGCTGCGCGACCGGCGGCTCCGGCCCTGGTCGATGCGGCTGTTCTACGCCTACGCGGACGCGCTCGCCGAGGCGGGACGCGAGGAGGAGGCCGCCGACTGGTTCGCGCGTGCGGCCGCGGCCGACCGGGACGGCGAGACCGACGCCGCCGAGCGGTACGCCGAGATCGAAGGCCTCCACATCCTCGACACCGAGGAAGAGGACGAGGAGCACGAAGGGGCCGAAGTCGTTGAGGAGGCGGCAGACCCCGAGGGCCTGAGCGCCGACGCCGACGACGACGACGTCGCCGAAGGCGGTGACGCTGTCGAGGACGAGGCCCTCGCAGAGCCTGAGGCCCTCGCAGAGCCTGAGGTGCCCGCAGTGCCTGAGGCTCCCGCGAAGCCCGAGGCCTCAGCAGAGCCTGCGGAGCCCGGGGAGCCTGCTGCGGCCACGGACATCGCGTTCAAGCCCGCCGAGCCCGAAGTGCCGAAGGCGCCCGACGAGGACGCTCCGGAGGCCCCGGCGGTGTTCCTGGAGCCGAAGCCGGCGGACGGCCACGAGGAGCGGCCCCCGACCGGGGAGTGACGACCGGTACTTGACTGGCGGGTAGGTTTCCCGGATATTCACGGGACCGCGCCGTTCGGGGGGCCGCCGGATCAGTCCGGCGGTGATCGACTCCTTAGGAGAGTCATGTCCCTGGACCGACGTATGTTCCTGCGCGCCACCGCCGTCGCCGGCGGCACGGCCGTGTTCACCGGAGCCCTGTGGCAGCAGGCGTTCGCCGCGGGGCCCGCCCAGCCCGGCCCGAGCCCGTACGGCCCGCTGGGGGCCGTCGACGGCAACGGGCTGCAGCTGCCGGACGGGTTCACGAGCCGCATCGTGGCGCGGTCGCTGCAGCGCGTCGAGGGGACCAGGCACACCTGGCATCCGGCGCCCGACGGCGGTGCCTGCTTCCCCGACGGGGACGGCTGGATCTATGTCAGCAATTCGGAGGTCCCCGTCGTCGGCGGTGTGTCCGCGATGAGGTTCGACGCGTCCGGGAAGGTGACGTCCGCGTACCGGATCCTGAACGGCACGACCCTGAACTGCTCAGGCGGGGCGACGCCGTGGAACACGTGGCTGTCGTGCGAGGAGCACGATTTCGGTCTCGTCTACGAGACGGACCCGCGCGGTCAGAACGCGGCGGTGGCGCGTCCGGCGATGGGCAGGTTCAAGCATGAGGCCGCCGCGTCCGACCCCGAACGCAAGGTCGTCTACCTGGCCGAGGACCAGGGCGACGGCTGCTTCTACCGGTTCCGGCCGAAGACGTGGGGCGACCTGTCGTCCGGGACGCTGGAAGTCCTGGTCGGCTCCGGGACGGGCCCCGTCCGGTGGGCGAAGGTGCCGAGCCCGCAGTTCTGGCTGACGCCGACCCGTGAGCAGGTCGCGGACGCCATGCGCTTCGACGGCGGTGAGGGCTGCTACTACACGCACGGCGTCTGCTACTTCACCACCAAGGGCGACAACCGCGTGTGGGCCTATGACGCGGCGAACGAGCGGCTGGACATCGCCTATGACGACGACCTCGTCACCAGCGGCGAAGCGCCCCTGCACGGCGTCGACGCGGTGACCGCCACGGCGGCCGGTGATCTGTACGTCGCCGAGGACGGCGACAACATGGAGATCAACCTCATCACCGCCGACGGGATCGTGACGCCGTTCCTGCGCGTCCTCGGCCACGACGAGTCGGAGGTCACCGGTTGCGCGTTCAGCCCGGACGGATCGCGGCTGTACTTCTCGTCCCAGCGCGGCAAGAGCGGGTTCATCGCCGGGACGGACGGCTGCACGTTCGAGGTCACCGGCCCGTTCCGCCGCTGACGCGGTCGGCGGCGGAGCAGGCGCGGTGGACGCTCACGCGTGCCTGCTCAACGCGTGCAGGATGCCCGTGACATTGCTCTCAGCGCTGTTCAGCACCTCGTACTTGGCGACGAGGGCGGGGTCGACGTCGTCGGCCATGACGGCGTAGCGGTCCCTGGTGTGGTCCACGACCATGGCGACGGCGTGGTCGAGGTCGAGGCCCTGGTCCTTGGCGTCCTGGACGGCGTCCACCCAGACGCGCAGCTCCTCCGCGGACCGCTCGAGCGTGTCGTCCACCTCGCCGACGGGCCCGTAGTGCGCGAACAGCAGCCGCTGCGGGCCCAGCGACCGGAACCTGTCGAGGGACCCGAGCGCCGACTCCAGGTCGAAGTCGGGCGGTGGCGTCGCGGGCTTCACGTCCGCCGTCTCCGGGATGTAGATGCCGGCGGCGTCGCCCACGTACAGGTCGCCGGTGTGGGAGTCCATCAGCCCGACGTGGTGCTTGGCGTGGCCGGGGGAGTAGTGCGACTCCAGCCGCCGGCCGCTGCCGAGGTCGATGACGCCGGTGTCCTCGACGGCGCGGATCCGCGATGCGTCCGTCGGCTTCAGTTCCCCGAACAGGGTGTCGAGGCTGTCCCCGTACACCATGCGGGCGCTGCGCATGAGCCGCGACGGGTCGGCCAGGTGCCGCGCGCCCTTCTCGTGGACGACGACCTCCGCCTCCGGGTACATCCGCGCGATGTCGCCGACGCCGCCCGCGTGGTCGAGGTGGATGTGGGTCACGACCACGGTCGCCAGGTCGTCCGCCCCGACGCCGAGCTCCCGCAGCGCCGCCTGCACCACGGGCGCCGAGCCGGACGTGCCGGGCTCCACCAGGCATGGCCGGTCGGAAAGGATCAGGTATCCGGCGGTGATGCCGCTGTAGCCGGCCATCCGGGTGTCGATCTCGTAGACGTCCCCGCCGAGCGGTGTGATCGTGGTCGCGGTGTCCATCCCCCGATCATGGACCCTCGGCGTCGTCCGGGTCGAGAAGCCGCAGGACGAGACCGGTGCGCGGCTTGGGCCCGAACGAGGTCGACTTGCGCGGCACCCGCTCGCCCTCGCCCGCGATGGCGAGCACGTCCGCGACCTTCAGCGGGTTCAGGACGACCGCCGTACCGCCCGCGCGCCGGGCGCGCGCGATGGCGGCGGACGGGTCGTCGTGCACCACCTCGATGGCGTCCTCGTTCTCCGGGACGTTCCACAGGGCGCCGATGAGGAGGTAGTCCAGGACGGCGGTGTCGAGCCTGCACCAGCGCGTGGAGTGCCCGGAGGGCCTGCAGCGCGCGATCGCGTCCTCGTCGGGGTCGGTGAGGAGGTGAAGGGCGTCGCCTCCACCGAGAAGGAACGCGGGCCCACTCGCGTCGGCGAGCGCCTCGATGGCGGACGCCTCGTCCGGGAACTCGGTGACGCGGAAAGCCTTGCGCGCCCTTTCGGCCGCATCGTCCGGGCGCAGGCCGGGCAGGACGCGGTGGATCGCGCCCAGGTGCGGCGGGTAGCGCGTGGAGTCGACCAGGAGCGCCAGCCCCTCGTCCCACGGCCCGGGGCCGTCTCCGGCCGCGTGGCGGCGCGCCTGGAGGGCGCGGTAGGTGGCGTAGCGGTGGTGGCCGTCGGCGATGAGGGCCTGCTTGTCGCGCAGGTCGGCGGCGACCCGTGCGTGCGCGGCGGGGTCGGTGACGCGCCAGAGCCGGTGCGTCAGCCCGTCGTCGGCGCCGAACTCCACGAGCGGCGCGGACGCGGCGGCCTCGTCGACGATCGCGGCCGCGCCGCCGCCGCCCTCGTACACCAGGAAGATCGGTTCCAGGTTGGCGTTCGCGGCCGTCATCAGCGCGAGCCGGTCGCGGACCGGGCCCGGGAAGACGTTCTCGTGCGGCAGCACGACCCCGTCGGCCTCCGCGCGCAGGCCCAGCGCGCCGATGAGGCCGCGCTGCAGGACCGTCCCGCCGCGGGACGCCTCGTAGACGTACAGGGCCGGCTCGGGGTCGACGGCGAGCGCGCCCTCGTCCAGCCAGCGGCGCAGCCGCGCGCCCGCCGCGCCGTAGCTCTCGCCGGCGGCGCGCGGCAGGTTGAGCCGGACGATGTTGTGCCCGCCGCCCGCCAGCAGCCGCAGCGCCGCCGCCTCGTCGATCAGGTCGTAGGGCGGCATGGTGACCGCCGCCGGATCACCGGCCACCTCGGGGACGAACCGGACGCCGCGGAACGGGGCCAGTGCCAGGCCGGCGCCCGTGCGCGGCCCGGCCGTCCCGAAGATCCGGGCGCTGAACTCCTCCGGCGCGAGGCCGGAGGGGAGGTCGTCGTCCACGGTGGGCATGGTATTCACCGGGAGGCGGCCGGCGCCCCGCCGGGTACGGTCGTCATGATCCGAGGGGAGGTCCATATGGGTGGTCAAGGGCCTGGACGGCCGGAGGATTCCCCAGCCGGCGACCCGGCCGGTGATCCGGGCGGCGATCCGGGCGGCGATCCGGCGGGCGCCCCGGGCGAGCAGGCGGCCTCGCCGGAGGGCGGGGTCTACGAGTGGTACACGCGCGGCCTGGAGCTGCTGCGGTCGGGCAGCGCCGCCGCCGCGCTCCAGCTGCTGACCAGGGCGGCCGAGGCCGAGCCGGGGTCGCACAGCATCCGCGAGGCGCTCGCCCGCGCCCAGTTCGGCGCCCGGCGGTTCGACGCGGCGGCGGCGAGCTTCCGCCGGATCGTCGAGGAGGAGCCCGCCGAGGACTACGCCCGCTTCGGCCTCGGGCTGTCGCTCAGCCGGCTGGGCGACTTCGAGGGCGCCGTCGAGCAGTTGGCGCTCGCCGCCGCCATGCGTCCCGACAACCGGGACTACGCCCGGGCGTTGCGGCAGGCCAGGGCCACCCTCGCGGCCCGCCGCTGACCCGGCCCTTACCCGCCGGTAACACCCCCCGTACGATCGCACGCATGAGGAGCGCGATGAAAGGCAGCGACCGTCCCCTGAGCGAGGCGTACGACGTCGCCCTGCTCGATCTCGACGGGGTCGTCTACGTCGGCCGCAGGCCCGTCCCTGCGGCGGCGGACTCGCTCGCCAAGGCCCGCGCCGCCGGGCAGCGGCTCGCGTTCGTGACCAACAACGCCTCCCGGACCCCCTCGGCCGTCGCCGCGCTGCTCACCGAGGTCGGCGTCCCCGCCGACCCGGCGGACGTGGTGACCTCCGCGCAGGCCGCCGCGCGGCTGCTCGCCGAGCGGCTGCCCGCGGGCTCGGAGGTGCTCGTGGTCGGCGGCATGGGCCTGCGCCACGCCCTGTACCAGCACGGCCTGCGCCCGGTGTCGACCGCGGCGGGACGGCCCCCCGCCGTCGCGCAGGGCTACCACCCCGAACTCACCTACGGGGCGCTCTCGCAGGGCGCGCAGGCCGTCAGCATGGGCGCGCTGTTCGTCGGGTCCAACGGCGACCTGACCATCCCCGGCGGCGACGGGCCCCCGCATCCCGGCAACGGGGCCCTGCTCCGGGTGATCAGCGCGGCGACGGGCGTCGAGCCGATCGTCACCGGCAAGCCGGAACGCCCCCTGCACCAGGAGTCGATCCTGCGCACCGGTGCGCAGCGCCCCCTCGTGGTGGGCGACCGCCTCGACACCGACATAGAGGGCGCCTTCAACGGCGGTGCCGACAGCCTCCTGGTCTTCACCGGCGTCACCGACCACATGCACGCCCTGACCGCGCCGCCGAACCGCCGTCCCAGCTACCTGGCGCCCGATCTGACCGGGCTGCTCGTCCCGCACCCGGAGATCGTCCGCGCGGACGGCGGGCATACCTGCCGGGGCTGGACGGCCCGCCGCGAGGGCGACAGGTTCACGCTCACCGGCTCCGGCGACGCCTACGACGGCCTCCGCGCCCTCGCGTCCGCCGCCTGGGAGACCGAGGAGCCGCCATCGCGCGAAGCCCTCGCCGAGGCCCTGGAGTGCCTGCCGCTCTAGAGCAGCTTCCGCAGGCGCAGCAGGTCGAAGATGCTCGCCTCGATCTTGACGCGCCCGGCCGCCCACGCCTTGGCCGGGTGCAGTTCGTCGTGCGCCATCGCGACGAGGTCGTCGCTGTCCACGGTCAGCCGCACCTGCGCGGAGCCGGGGTCGCCGTCGGGCTCGAACGGGTCGAGACCGCCCCCGTGGAGCCGGGACCGGTAGGCCAGCCCGAGATCCGGGATGCGGCAGCTGATCGTCCGCTCGACGACGTGCTCGGCGAGCCGGTCGGCGTCCACCTCCGCCAGCCGGGCCGCGACCCGCTCCAGCGCCGCACGGCAGTCCTCCTCGTTCGCCATGATCAGGCAGTTCCCCATTCATCCGGCAACGATGTCGGGTAGGGACGGTAGCGTTCGGGGTGAGGTGGAGGCGACTCGGCAGGGGCGCCCCGGGGCCGATCGGGAGGTAGACGTGATGTCCGACGAGGGCGCGGAGGCCGCGCCGGAGACCCCGGCCGCGCCGCCGCCCGAGCCGACCGGCGACCCGCGCGTCGACGCCGCCGTGGCGCCCCTCGCCGGGCTCGGCGGGCGGCCCGTGCAGGAGCACGTGGAGATCTTCGAGGACGTCCACCGGCGCCTGCAGGAGCTGCTCGCGTCCGCCGGGCAGGACGAGCCGGCCCAGCCGCCGCAGCCGCCGCGGCCCGCCTTCCCCGACGCGCTGCGCCCCCGCCCGTGAGCACCAGGCGGAGGCTGGACGCCGAACTCGTGCGGCGCAGACTCGCGCGGTCGCGCGAGCACGCCGGGCAGCTCATCGCCGACGGTCGGGTGCGGGTCGGCGGGCAGCGGGCGGCGAAGGCCGCGACGCAGGTCGAGACCGGGGCCGCGATCCTCGTCGAGGAGGCCGCCGGCGGGCCCGACTACGTCTCGCGCGGCGGGCACAAGCTCGCGGGCGCGCTGGAGGCGTTCGCGGGCCTGGAGGTCGCCGGGCGCACCTGCCTGGACGCCGGCGCCTCCACCGGCGGGTTCACCGACGTCCTGCTGCGCACCGGCGCCGCGCACGTCTACGCGGTCGACGTCGGGTACGGCCAGATCGCCTGGTCGCTGCGGACGGACGAGCGGGTCACCGTCATGGAGCGGGTCAACATCCGCGAGCTCGAGCCGGGGACGCTCGGCGACCCGCCCCCCGATCTCGTCGTCGGCGACCTGTCGTTCATCTCACTGAAACTCGTGCTCGGGCCGGTGCGGGACTGCGTCGCGCCCGGCGCCGACTACGCGGTCATGGTCAAGCCGCAGTTCGAGGTCGGCAGGGACCGCGTCGGCGCCGGAGGCGTGGTGCGCGACCCGGAGCTGCGCGCCGAGGCCGTGCGGGGCGTCGCCGACCATGCGGCGACGCTCGGGCTCGGCGTCCTCGGGGTGGCGGCGAGCCCGCTGCCGGGGCCGTCCGGCAACGTGGAGTACTTCCTGTGGCTGCGGGCGGGGGCCCCGCCCCTCGAGGACGAGGCCCTGGCGAAGGCGATCGAGGAAGGCCCGCGGTGATCGGCGAGAGTCTCCGGAACGTACAGAGAGCGTCCGAACCGGGAACGTCCGCACCAGGGGCGTTCGTCCAGACGTCCGTACGCCGGAGCGAGGCGGGGAGTGGGGCGAGAGCATGAGCACAAGGTCGGTGCTGGTCGTGACGCACACCGGGCGGCCGGAGGCCGTCCGCAGCGCGCAGCTGGTCATCGCGCGGCTCAGCGAGGCCGGGATCGGTGTCCGGGTCCTGGACGACGAGGCCGCGATGATCGGGTGCCCGGGCGTGCAGGTCATGCCCAGCACCCCGGCGGCCGCCGACGACGCCGAGGTCGTCATGGTCCTCGGCGGCGACGGGACGCTGCTGCGCGCGGCCGACCTGACCCGTCCGTCCGGCGCCCCGCTGCTCGGCGTGAACCTCGGCCACGTCGGGTTCCTCGCCGAGGCCGAGCGAGAGGACCTCGCCGCCACCGTCGACCGTGTCTGCGACCGCCGCTACGAGGTCGAGGAGCGGATGACCGTGGACGTCACCGCGCGCCGCAACGGCACCGTGCTCGGGACGACGTGGGCGCTGAACGAGGCGAGCATCGAGAAGGCCGAGCGGGAGCGGATGCTGGAGGTCGTCGCCGAGATCGACGGCCGGCCGCTGTCGAACTGGGGCTGCGACGGGGTGGTGTGCGCCACACCGACCGGCTCCACCGCCTACGCGTTCTCGGCCGGCGGTCCCGTGGTGTGGCCGGAGGTGGAGGCGATGCTGGTCGTGCCGATCAGCGCGCACTCGCTGTTCGCCCGCCCGCTGGTGGTGTCGCCGCGCTCGTCGGTGGCGGTGGAGGTGCTGCCGGACACGCCCCGCGCCGTGCTGTGGTGCGACGGGCGCCGCACCCTCGACCTGCCGCCGGGAGCGCGGGTGGAGGTGCGCCGCGGCGCGCAGCCGGTGCGGCTCGCGCGGCTGCACCTCACCCCGTTCACCGACCGGCTGGTCACCAAGTTCGGGCTGCCCGTCACGGGCTGGCGCGGGCGGGTCCGGCAGCCGTCCCGGCCGTCGCCGCCGCTGGGGGATTCGCAGGTCGGGGACGCTCCCGCGGCCGGCGGCGTCGCCGGGTACCCGGGCCGGGGATTCGCCCCGGACGGCGGTCCCGGC
>NZ_SMJW01000269.1 GCF_004348335.1 Actinomadura bangladeshensis
CCCCCGCCCTCACTCTGACCAGCCCCACGCAGCAACGTTCGCCGACCTGCAAGACCGCTCCGGCGTCATCTGCTGGTGGGGCACCCACACGAAGGAGTGGTGGGCGCTCGTCCCCGGCGGCACGCAATGGCGGATCGTCAACGCCCCGAACCCCGAGGCCCTCATCGAGACCATCTTCAACGCTCGCGCCCGCCGCTGACCCTCAAGCCGCCGCCTCAGTCTCCGTGCTGCACACGCCGCGCTAGAGACGGTCCGTGATCTATCGTGAGCGGAGAGTGCCGGTTCGGTGTCCCGGCCTGGTCGTGCGAGCGGGCGCCGTGCTGCGCGCGTCCAGATCGGGTGCCGTCGCGGCGATGAGTCTGCGGGTGCCCGCAGGTCCACACCATCGACCGGGCAACGCCTTCATCGGGAGTAGATCATGGGCCTCATTCACATCGAGATGTTCGCGACCCTCGACATGGTCGGGCAGGCGCCCGGCGGTCCCGACGAGGACCCGGTGGGGTTCCCGTTCGGCGGCTGGCAGGCGCCCCTGATGGACGAGGTCGAGGGCGCGCAGGTCGGCGCGGCGTACGAGGGCACCGACGCCCTGCTGCTCGGCCGCCGCACGTACGACATCTTCGCCGCCTACTGGCCGCACCAGGAGGGCGGCCAGGACAACGACATCGCCACGCTCTTCAACAGCATCCCCAAGTACGTGGCGTCGCGCGGCAGGCCCGACCTCTCGTGGGCGGGGTCCACGCAGCTCGGCCCGGACCTGGGCGACGCAATCCGCGAGATCCGCGACCGGCACGAGCACATCAAGGTCGTCGGCAGCCTGAACCTGGTGCAGACCCTCCTGCGAGAGAGGCTCTTCGACCGCCTCGACCTCTGGGTGCACCCGATCGTGCTCGGCGTCGGGAAGAAGGTGTTCGACGGCGGCGCGGTCCCGGCGAACGTCACGCTCCTCGAACCGCCGACGGCCAGCCCGAAGGGGACGGTGTACCTGCGCTACGGACTCGCCGAGGGCACGCCCGGCACGGGAGACATGAGCGCACCCGACCGCGGCACTGAGCGCAACGGCTGAACCAGCCTCTACGAATTGCCCAGGGCAGCTCGCCGACGGGCGCCGACGCGAAGCCTCCGGTCGCTAAGATCGCGATGCCCGCGCAGATGCCGTCCCGACAAGGTGAGCCCCCCATGAGCGACGACGTCCTGTCGGTCATTCCGACGGACCCGCAGTGGCAGCCTGCCCGGCCGGCGGCCGAGCGCGCCGCCGGGCTCGCCGCGGACCTGGCTCCCGGCGTTCCCGGCGGCGTGGACGTCGACATCGACGTCACCTGGCACGACACCCTCACGCCCGTCGACTGCGGCGGCAATCTGGAGCGCATCGGCTGCCCGCACTGCGGCGGCCCGATCGACACCGAATGGTGGGCCGACCTGCTCGAATCCCACAGTGCGGACGGCTTCGCCACCTTGGCCGTGACGGTGCCCTGCTGCGGCGCCGCCACATCGCTGGACGTCCTGGACTATCACTGGCCGTGCGGCTTCGCCCGCTTCGAGATCGCGATCTGGAACCCCGAACGCACCTGGTTCGACGACGAGGACCTGGCCGCCATCGCCAAGGCGCTCGGCCACCCCGTCAAGCAGATCAGAGCCCACATCTGACCCGGGACGTCGCTCGGTGGCCGCCGGCGTCGGCTGAGCCCCCGCCGCCTTCACGGGCAGGCGGTGGGGACGCGCATGTTCTCTATCTGGGCAAAGGGAATCGTGGTCGGACGGGACGTCCCCGGTTGCTTCACGACGGCCGTCCGAGCGTCGGCGGAGGCCAGTTCGCCGCAGGCCGTCTTGGTGCCGGACGCGCCCGGCGGGCGGTAATCGATGCTGATCAGCGGCTTGGCGGGGTTCGCGGGCGCCCACCACCAGGTGAGCATGCCGGCCACCAGCAGGCTCAGGGCCGGGACGAGGAGCCAGCGGGCGTGCGTGAGCTGGACGGCGGCGCGCTGCGCCTGGGCCACGCGGAACGCGGTGACGGTGCCGTGGCGGGCGCGGATGTCGGCCAGCCGCACGAGGCCGGGCTCGCCGGCGGCGGCCTGCAACGCGCGCCACAACGCGGCGATGGCCAGCACCAGGCCGAGGCCGAGCAGGATCGTCAGCGTGAGGCGCCAGCGGACCGGCAGGTCGGCGGCCTTCTCCGGTCCCTTCAGCAGGAGCGCGGTCGTGACGAGGGTGACCAGGGCGGCCATGCCGGTGCGCCAGCGTTCGGCGCTCTCCCGGACGTTCCGGACGGACTCGGCGGTCAGCGCCGCGAACTCGTCGGCGTCGCGCATCGCGGCCGGGTCGGGGCCGCGGGCGGGCTTCGGCGGCGTCGTCATGGCGTCCGGACGGTCGCGGGGACCCGGTAGGCGATGCCGCAGCCCTTGCCGTTCTCGGGACGGTCGGGGTGCTCCCGCCCGCAGTCGCACCGCAGGTCGATCTCCTTGAACGCGGACTCGACCTCGCCGGCGCCGAGTGTGCCCCGCTCGGTGACGGCCGTGTGGACCTGGTCGTCGGTGAAGTCGTGCTCGCACCGGGGGCAGGGGCCGGTGACGACGCTGACCTCGACGCCGTCGACGACCTTCACCTCCGCCTTGATGCGGCCGGCGAGGAGGAGGTCGTACGCCTTCTCGGTCCAGGTGTAGTCGTACGCGTCGTCCGCGTTCCAGGGCATGGGCGTGGTCATCGGGCGTCCCCCTCGGTGTAGGCGCCCAGGCATACGAGCGGCGCCCAGTGGTAGAGGGCCTGGTCGCGCAGGGCGGGGTGCTTGAACAGGTTCTCGGACGCGTCCCGCACCGCTTCGGGCAGGGGCAGGCGGTCGAGGCGGTGCAGGATCCGGTTGACGAGCATGGTCGCCTCGGCGGTGTCGGCCAGCTCGTCCAGGCAGGACAGCACCTCGTGGCTGCCGCGCAGCAGCGACACCAGGCCGAACGAGACGGGGTCGGCGGGGATCTCTCCGGGCGGGGCGCCGCCCCAGCAGCACACCAGCGCGAGCCGCCGGGGCGGGCGGGCCGCCAGCATGTCGGCGAGCGGCAGCACCTCCCCGGGCGCGAGCTCCAGGTAGCCGGCGCCGCCGTTGTGGCGGCCGTGCGCGACGACGGCGAGCAGGTCGGGGCCGCCCTCCAGCAGCGCCGTCCGGACGTCGGACGGGCCCGACGCCGTCCGCCAGGCAGCCGCGGCCGCGAGCTGGTGGGCGGACAGGTCCGGGTTCCGCCAGGACATCCGCCCGCCCGTGGACGCCGTTTCCCCGGCCGTCCGGCGTACGAGGGCGCGGTGCACGGTCAGCGACGGGCAGAGCCTGAGCCGGGCGTGCCCGGCCAGGACGCGCCCGGACGGCAGCCGGACGGCGGGCCACGGCAGCCGCCACAGCGCGCCGATCGGCAGGACGACGAGGTCGGCGGGTTCGGTGCCGTCGAGGGCCTCGGCCAGGCCGGGTGGCAGGACGTCCTCCCAGGAGGGGCCGCGCACGGACGGGCCGAGGCGTTCCGCGACGGTCGGGGCCGCGGCGAGGTCGACCAGCCGGCGGAGATGCCCGGTCGCGGGGGCACGGCCGCAGGCGGTGGCCCCGGACGGGGCGCGCCACAGCCAGGCCAGTTCCGGCTCCGGCGTGCCGGTCAGGCCGTACCCGCAGAACAGGACGTGGCAGCCGGGCGGCACCGCGCCCAGCAGGTCGCCCGCCTCGGCAGGGTCGGCGGGCAGGTACAGGGCGGCGGCCGCGTCGTCGGCCTCGGCCGCGGCCTGGCCGGCGAGGCCCTCGCGCAGGGCGGTGGCGCCCAGCAGCCGTTTCACTCGCTCTTGCCGGGACGTCCCGTCCGCCGGCGGCAGTCTGCCGAGGAGGCGCTGGTCGGCGCGGGCCAGCATGTGGGCGGCGAGCCCGTCGGCCGGGACCCGGGCGTCCTGTTCCACCATCCCGGCCAGGCGCCGTCCGGCGAGGCATTCCAGCAGGTAGACGGTGGCGTCCAGGTCGGCGAGGTCGACCGCGCAGCGCAGCGCCGCCCCGTACATCCCGGTGAACCGGTTCCGGTACTCCACCTGGACGTCGTGGCGGCCGCTGCCCGCCCGCAGCCGCTCCAGCTCCTGGACCGACCGGACGCGTTCGGCCAGTTCCGCCGCCGGCCCGGCGTTGGCCCCGCGGCTCAGCGCGAGCCCGTCGAAGGCGCGGACGGTGCCGACGACGTCCTCCATGTCCCGGTACCCGTCCAGGGCCTCGCGGTAGCGGGCCTCGGCCGCCGTCCAGTCGCCCTGCTCCCTGGCCGTCCGGGCGAGGCCGTCCAGCGCGTTGAGCCGGCCGCGCCGGTAGCCGTGCCGGGCGGCCTCCCGCTCGGCCGCCCGGTACGCCTCCTCCGCCTCGCCGTACCGGGCGTCGGCCACCGCGACATCGCCGAGCTGCTCCAGGACGTTGACCCGTCCGATGACCGTTCCCGCCGCCTCGAAGTTGATCTCGGCCTCGCGCAGCATGTCGGCGGCGTCCCGCAGGCGACCTTCGCTCTTGAACACCGAGGCGAGCCGCTCGTGGACGTTGCCGAGGCCGATGGGCGAGCCGAGCCGCGCGAAGGCGCGGCGGGCCGCCCACATGTCCCGCCGCGCGGCGGGCAGGTCCCGCTGCCGCATCCTGGTCTCGCCGAGGCCGAGCAGCGCGTTGGCCCGGTAGGTGCGGTCGTCCAGCTCCGCCGCCAGCCGGGCCGCCTCCTCGAAGTGCGCGCCGGCCTCCACCAGCGCGGCCTTCACCATCAGCGCGTAGCCGCACGAGACGAGGGCGCGGACCAGGCCGGGACGGTAGCCGTCCGCGCGGGCGACGTCGATCGCCTCGCCGAACAGGTCGAGGCACCGGTCGTCGTCCAGCTGCCTGGCGGCGTCGCCCAGGCCGAACAGCGCGTGGACGGTGACGACCCTCAGCCGCGCGGAGTGCTCCAGGCCGGCCAGTTCGCGGAACGGCCCGGCGGCCTCGTTCGGGGAGCGGCCGAGAGCGGCGTCGCCCTCGTGCTCCAGCCGGACGATCTCCTCCCAGCTCGCCTCGTCGAGCGGCTCGCCGAGGGTCGCGGGCAGCACCGCCGACGCGTCGCGCAGATGCAGGTACCTCGACCGGAGCTCGACCCGCCCGGGGACCGGGAGGCCGTCGAGCGCGCGGTGGACGTCCGCGCGCTCCACCGCCCCCGTCCAGGCCCGGTAGAGGATGCTCGACACGTGGTCCATGCGCCCATCCTGGCCGCCGCGCACCGGCGGTAGGGGGCGGAACCGGCAGGTGTGCCGGACCTGGTCAGGCGGGTTTGACGGCGACGCCGCCGAAGGCGCCGGCCTGGGCCTGGGTGAGGGCGGCGTCGTGGGGGTTGCCGTCGGGGCGCCAGTCGGTGACCGGGACGACGCCCGGGTCGAGGAGGTCCCAGCCGGCGAAGAACCCGGTGACGCGGTCGCGGGTGCGCGGGGTCAGGTTCACCCCGCCGGCCCGGTAGGTGGCGACGACGCGCGCGGCCTCCTCCGGGTCGTCGACGAGGTCGGTGGTGGAGTGGGAGAAGATCATCACGCTGCCGGGGGGCAGGGCGGCCTTGTAGCGCTCCAGGATGTCGCCCGGCTCGTCCTCGTCCGGGACGAAGTGCAGGAGGGCCACGGTCAGCAGCGCGACCGGCTGCGTGAAGTTGATCAGCTCGCGCGTCTCCGGCGCGCCGAGGATCTTCTCGTGGTCGCGGAAGTCGGCGTCCAGGTAGGCGGTGCGGCCCTCGGCCGTCCCGGCGAGGAGGGCGCGCGCGTGCGTCAGGACGATCGGGTCGTTGTCGACATAGACGACGCGGGAGTCGGGGGCGACGGCCTGGGCGACCTCGTGGGTGTTGTCGGACGCCGGGATGCCCGTGCCGATGTCGAGGTACTGCCGGATGCCCATGCCGGCCGCGAGCCGGACCGCGCGGCCGAGGAAGCGGCGGTTCGCGCGGGCGCCGGTCGCCACGTCCGGGAAGATCTCCAGGACCTGCTCGGCGGCGGCGCGGTCGGCGGCGTAGTTGTCCTTGCCGCCGAGGTAGTAGTCGTACATGCGGGCCGAGTGCGGGACGTCGGTCCGCAGGTCGAGGGACGGTGCGCGGTCGCCCGGCCACTCGGATCGTGGATCGTTCTCCGCCACCGCAACCCCACCGATTCGCATGTTGTCCGACACAACCGATCTTCGCCGACATGCTATCCCTGCTCCCCCGTCCCACCGGGCACATCGGCCCATCTCGCCGAGTGTCGGGTCAGCACATCCATGAGTGCCGGTCAAGGCGGGGTCGTAAAAACGACCCCCGTCGCGCGGGGCGTGACCGGGGTGATCGCCCTCGCCGGCCTGTACCTGGCGGCGTCGCCCTGGATCGTCGGGTTCGGCGGGCGGACGAACCTCGCGGTCAACAACCTGATCATGGGGGTCGCGCTGGCCCTGCTGGCCGCCGGCTTCGCGTCCGCCTACGGCCGCACCCACACGATGACCTGGGCGGCCCCGGTCGTGGGGGTCTGGACGATCATCGCCCCCTGGGTGGTGGCCGGTGACATGGCGACGACCTCGACCATCTGGAGCAACGTCGTGGCGGGGGCGGTCGCCGTCGTCTTCGGCGCCGCCGCGATGGGCGTGGCGGTCATGCGCAAGAACGTCTAGACCGCGCGTTCGATCGGGTCCGGGCCGGCGTCCAGCGCCGGCCCGGACCCGTGTCCGGCGAGGCCGGCTGCGACGCGGGCGGGCGTCTCGCGGAGCCGGCTGCGGTCCGCGCAAGCGCCCGCGGGAGCGCCCGTGACGCGCGGGGTCAGGAGCGGCTCGCCTCTTCGCGCTTCGGCTGGGACGCGACCAGGGGCGTGTCGACCCCGATCGCGCCCAGCTTCGTGGCGCCGCCGGGCGTGTCGAGCGGCGCGTCGCGGCCGGGCAGCGTCTCGCTGAAGAACCGCGCGTTGTCCTCGCGGTAGGGCTCCAGGGCGGCCGGCAGGTCGTCCTCGTAGTAGATCGCCTCGACCGGGCAGACCGGCTCGCAGGCGCCGCAGTCGACGCACTCGTCCGGGTGGATGTAGAGCGAGCGCTCGCCCTCGTAGATGCAGTCGACGGGGCATTCGTCCACGCAGGCGCGGTCCATCACATCGATGCACGGCTCACCGATCACGTAGGTCACGGCTGTCTCCTCGGCGACGTTGATAGCGGAACCTATTTTGCACTACTGTCCTTGTATAAACAATCCAGGGTTGGACAAACCCGGAGGGAGGTGGGTCCGACGACCACGGCCGACCGCCCCGCCGCGGCCCCGGAACCGGTGGCGGCGCTCACCCGGCTGCTCTCGCGCGCGGTCCGCGCGCTCGGGCAGGCAGGGCATCCCGACCACGCGAGCCGGCTCGCCGCCGACGCCTGGTCGGCGCTGCGCCACGAGCATCCCGCCGAGGCCGAGCGCATCAACGGCGTCATGCACTACCTGGCCCGCCTGCCCGAGGGCGAACGACACGACACCGCGAAGGAGACCGCCATGACCGCTGAGGACCGTCCGCTCGACGTCCGCTCCGAGGCCCCCGCGCGCCGCCACACGCTCATCTTCGAGACGTGGACGGGCCTCGGCGCCGGGGAGGGCTTCGTGCTGATCAACGACCACGACCCGAAGCCGCTGTACTACCAGTTCGCCGCCGAGCACGACGGCGAGTTCACCTGGGACTACCTGGAGGAGGGGCCGGAGACCTGGCGGGTCCGCATCGGCCGCACCGCCGCCGCCTGAGCGGCGAGGAAGGGGCCCGGTCATCGCGACCGGGCCCCTTCGCCATGCCTCACGCGCCGGCACCCTGGCAGACCCAGCCCTCGGGGGTGCGGCCGGAGGCGATGAACCCGTGCAGGCGCTCGGCCGCCTCGGGCGTCAGCACCGCGTCCGCCTGCGGGTAGAGGATCGGCTCCTCCTTGGAGTTGTGCCGCTCCAGGATGGCGAGCAGCTCGCGCGCCGTGGCCTGCCCGGCCTCGCCGCCGAGCTCGCCCTCCAGCCGGTCCATCGCGCGCCAGATCTCACCGTGCTCGCGCAGCATCACGAACACCGGGGCCATCAGGCCGCCGTCCCGCAGCGGCGGGAACAGGAACTCCTCCTCCAGGTAGATGTGCCGGCGCAGCGCGTCCAGCGCGCGCTTGAGCGGCCCGGTCTCCTGCCCGCCGCTCGCCGTGAACGCCTCGATCCCCGCGTCGATCTCGCGGTGCTCGCGCTCCAGCGCCGCCGCCAGCGTCTCGCTCGCCATGTGGCCTCTCCCTCACTCCTCGGCTCTCCCTTGTTTTTATACAACAGGCTCTGTAAAAACTAGGGATGGAGAGGACGTGATGACATGAGCGAGCCCGCGACCACGGGACGGCCGATGACGGCATGGCTCGCCGGCACTCCCGACGAGCAGCTGCTCCGGGAGATGCTGCGCGAGGTCCTGGACCCCGAGCTCGGGGTCAACATCATCGACCTCGGCCTCGTCTACGGCGTCGGCGTGACCGACGGCGTGGCGCGCATCCGGATGACCATGACCACCCCGGCCTGCCCGCTCAACGACTACTTCGAGGACACGATCCGCACCACGCTGTGGGGCGCGCCCGGCGTCGACGACGTCGAGACCGAGTTCGTGTGGGACCCGGTCTGGGAGCCCGGCATGATGTCCGACGCCGCCAAGGAAATGCTCGGCTGGCGCGGCTGACGATCCGGTCCGGAGATGCGACGCTGGAGGGCGTGCGCATCCTCATCGTCGGCGGCGGGATCATCGGCGCCGCGCTCGCCGACCGGCTCACCGGCGGGGCGAACGCCGCCGAGGTGACGCTGGTCGAACAGGACCGGCCCGCCGCGGGCGCCTCCGGAGCGGGCTTCGCCTGGCTCAACGCCAACGACCCGGAAGACCCCGCCTACCATTCGCTGCGCGTCGCGGCGCTCGGCGCCTGGCGGCGCCTCGCGGGCGAGTTCGGCGACCCGGACTGGTTCCGCGTCTCCGGCAACACCGCCTGGGCCACCGCGGCCCCGGACCGGGACCGGCTGGCCGAGCGGGTCGCCCGGCTGTCCGCCCTCGGCTACCCGGCCGCGCTGGTCACCGCCGACCGGCTGCGCGGCATCGAACCGTCCCTGCGCCCGGCGGCCGGGGCGGTCATCGCCCACTACCCCGGGGAGGGCTGGGCGCACGGCCCCGGCGCCGTCGCGGCCCTCACCGCACGGGCCCGCGAGGCCGGAGCGCGGCTGGTCACCGGCTCCCCGGCGACCCGGCTCACCCTGCGCGGCGAGCGCGTCACCGGCGTCCGGCTCGGCACCGGCGAGGACCTGGCCGCCGACCTCACGGTCTGCGCGGCGGGCCGGCACAGCCCCGCGCTCCTCGCCACCGCCGGCCTCGGCCTGCCCCTGGTGGACGCCGAGGCGCCCGGGTCGTCCGCGCCCGGCCTCACCGCCACCACCACCCCGGCGCCCGGCCTGGTCAACGGGGTCGTCCACTCCCCCGGCCTCGACCTGCGCCCGACGCCGTCGCAGGGCCTCGTCCTGGAGGCCGCCGACCTGGACGGCGCCACCGACCTGGCGACTCCGGCGGCCGACCTCGACGCCCGCGGCGCCGAACTGCTCCGCCGCGCCCGCGCGCTCCTGCCCGGGTTCACGGCCGGCCTGGAGGCGGTGCGGCGCTGCGTCCGGCCGCTCCCGCTGGACGGGCGCCCACTCGTGGGGCGGCACCTGCCCGGTCTCTACACCGCCGTCACCCACAGCGGCATGACGCTCGGCCCCCACCTGGCCGACCTGATCGCCGCCGACCTGGACCACGGCGAGCCGGCCCTGGCCGCCTACCGCCCGGACCGGTCCGGCTAGGACGCCGCCGGGCCCGTCCGGCATCGGCCTCCCGCACGCCGGACGGCTCCTTGGCTACTCTGGAGGCAGACGGCCGGAACGACGTGGCGCGACCGGAGAGCCCACCGCGCATTCCGGTGCAGATGGTGCAGATGCGTTCGGTGAAGGATGTCGTCGTGGTACATGTGGGCAGGATCGCGCGGTTCGACGAGGTTCGCGGGTACGGGTTCATCACCCCCGACGAGGGCGGTCCCGACGTCTTCGTCCACGTGAACGATCTGAACGACGACAAGAGCCTCATCACCACCGGGACGTCGGTCGAGTACGAGCTCATCGACGGTGAGCGGGGCCTGAAGGCGTTCGACGTCAGCGTCATCGGCGACCGCCTCGTCTCCGGCGGCGGTGGCGGGCGCGTCTCCTCGGCCGACGACGAGGCCCTCTGCGACGTCCTCACCGCGACGGAACTCCGCATCGAGCTGACCGAGCTGATCCTCGACACCGTCCCGGACCTCACCGGCGCCCACCTCGTGAAACTCCGCGAGAGCCTGCTGTCCTTCGCCCGCAAACACGGCTGGAGCGAAGACTGACCCCGGCCGGCGCCCGTCAGG
>NZ_SMJW01000026.1 GCF_004348335.1 Actinomadura bangladeshensis
CTCCCCCACCCCGCGCTGAGGTCACCGAAATTCGGGCCGCTACGAACGTCCGTGGGATCTTTGAGAAGCGGCAGGAGCACAGGATTGGGAGATATCGGTGGACGCGTCGTCGAGCACACACGCCATCGAGATGCGACCCGATGTGGTGATCAAGCGGTACCGCTCGCGCCGGAATGATGAACCTCGCCGCGAGTGGCTGGCCTTGAACCTGCTTCACGAGCACGCCCGAGGTATCGCACCCGCACCGATCGGCGCCGACCTGGACGCGGAGCCACCGACCGTGGTGATGTCCCGCCTTAGCGGCACTCCGCTGAACTGCGGGCCCGTTGCCGAGTCGGCCGTGGCGGTGGCCAGCGCGGTGGCGCGCGTCCAGGAGGCGGTCCCCTTGCGCACGCTGGCGCATTTGCCTGCCCGCGCAGGGCATCCGCTCGAACTCCTGCGACAGGTTCGGACATGGTGCGCGGCAGTTCAACGTCCTGCCGACGACCCGACGGTGACCGACGCGCTCCGCGGGGCAGAGGTCTGGCTCCGGCAGCCTGCACTGGAGGCCATGCTCGGGCGTCCGACACGGCCCGTGTTCGGCATCGGTGACGGAAACCTGGCCAACTTCCTCTGGGACGGCACCGAAGTCCGCCTCGTGGACTTCGAGTACTCCGGCCGCAGCGATCGTCCCTACGAGCTGGCCGAACTGACCGAGCACATCTCGGTACAGACCGCGAACGGGCCAGGCATGGACAACGTCCTAAAATGTTTCGACCTGGATCCGACGGAGGCCGACAGGATCAAGAACTGCCGGCGCCTTCTCGCCGCGTTCTGGCTGCTGCGGATCATGGGCGACGACAGGGGCGAACCGCGGATCCGCGCGAAAGTCCTGGCGGGCCAGGCGACCCGGCTGCTGACCTTGCTCGACCAGCCACATCCCTGACCGTCAAAAGTCGATCGCGGCTGCGACAGGCAGGTGGTCGCTGCCGGTGGCGGGCAGCGACCACGAATTCACCGGCTCGACGCCTTTAACCAGGATCTGGTCGATGCGCGCCACCGGGAACGTCGCCGGCCAGGTGAAGCCGAAGCCGTCCCCGGCCGTCTCCTGGGTCGAGCGCATCTGCGAGGTGAGGGCGGCGAACGCGCGGTCGCCCATGGTGCCGTTCAAGTCGCCGAGCAGCACCACCCGCTTGTTCTGCTCGGCGGCGATGGCCTTGCCGAGCGCCTGCGCATTCCTGTCACGGTGGACCGTCCAAAAGCCCGCCCTGGGATTCACCCGTGCGGATCCCAGATGAGCCACGTACACCGCCAGCGGCCCGTGGTCGGTGGTCACGGTGGCGCGCAGCGCCCGGGCGTAGCTCGCCTTGACGTCGGCCGGTTTGGTGGCCGCCAGCGGCCCGTAGTCCGTCTGGATGTCGACCGGCCGGACGTCCGACAGCGGAAGCCTGCTCCACAGCCCGACCGTGCCGTGCACCGTGTGGTGCGGGTACGTCTTCGCCAGTTCCCTCTCATAGGTGCCCTGGGCCTGCCGGGTCAGCTCTTCCAGTGCCAGCACGTCCGCGCCGGACGCGACCAGGGCACGCGCAGTGCCGGACGGGTCGGGGTTGTCGGCGCGGACGTTGTGGCTGGCCACGGTGAGATCGCCACCCGGGCCGGACTTGTCGCCGAGCAGCCCACCGAAGAGGTGGAGCCACACCACGACCGGCACCAGCACCGCGGCCACGCCAGAGGCGGAACGCCGCCACAGCGCCCCGGCCAGCAGCGCCGGGATGAGCAGGCCGAACCACGGCAGGAAGGTCTCCACAAGGCTGCCGAGATTGCCGATCCGGTTCGGGATGTTCGCGTGCAGCAGCATGGACAAGCCGAGCAGCAGCGCCAGCGCCACGACGCCCCGGCCACGCTTCCAGGGCCCCGGCTGCGAGGCGACGCGAATCGCCCGGCGGACGCCCCCACGCCAGTTCCCGGCGCCGACTTGCCCGGTCTCCACCGTGCCCGCCGTGCCCGCCGTGCCCGCCTGCGCCATCGTCTGAGTTCGTTCACTACCGGTCACTGCTGCATCCTCGGGTCTTGAGTGGGGTCGGCGTACATGTGCGGGCAGCCACGATCGATCGCTTTGGGGCGCAATTCGTAGTGCCAGGGCTCGTTCCTGTAGATCTGACACAACCCGTACACGGCACCGTGCCGGGACAACCACGACGCCGCATCGGGGCGCCCGATGTCCACCGCGTCCCCTGATACGTGAGAGGACGTGGCCGCGGTGGCCACCCATCGGGCGGCCTCTTCCTCGGACCCGTACTTGGACACCGCGTCGCGGAGAAGCCGGTTCTGGTACTCCGCGGAGCGCCAGCCGCTGTTGACGTGGAACGTGACGCCATCGTCCGCGGCGTCCGTCGCGGCCTGGCGCAACGCACTGAGCAGTTCCGGATCAAGGTTGGCGACGGCCGGGAACCGGTCATCGAAGACCGTCACACCGTCGGGGACGACACCGTCCGCCTTGCCGATGCGCTCCCTGCGTGGAGCCTTCGAGGGCGGCGCAGCCAGGAAGGACGAGGGCGGCGCGGGCGAGGCGGACTCCATGGGTGGTGACGGTGAAGAGGTGTTCCTCGGCTGATGGCCGAGCGTCGAGATGATCGCCGCGATGACGACCATCAGGCCGATGACGAGAGGCCACCGAAACCGGCGGATCGTCGTTCGTGCCGATGGTGGGGTTCGAGGCATGGCGCCAGTCAAGGCGGCGGTGTGTTGCCGGCGCGTATGCGGTTTTCGATACGCCGACGATATGCCGCGGCTCGTAGCTTGAGAGGATGCGTGTGCTGATAGTCGAGGACGAGCCCTACATGGCGGAGGCCATCCGCGACGGACTCCGCCTGGAAGCGATCGCCGCCGACATCGCGGGGGACGGCGACACCGCGCTGGAACTGCTGAGCGTCAACGCCTACGACATCGCGATTCTCGACCGCGACATCCCCGGACCGTCCGGTGACGAGATCGCCGAACGCATCGTCGCCTCCGGGAGCGGCATGCCGATCATCATGCTCACGGCGGCCGACCGACTGGACGACAAGGCGTCCGGCTTCGAACTCGGCGCCGACGACTACCTGACGAAGCCCTTCGAACTGCAGGAACTCGCGCTCAGGCTCAGGGCCCTGGACCGCAGGCGCGCCCACAGCAGGCCCCCCGTGCGGGAGATCGCGGGCCTGCGGCTGGACCCGTTCCGCAGGGAGGTCTACCGGGACGGCCGCTACGTCGCGCTGACCAGGAAGCAGTTCGCCGTCCTCGAAGTCCTCGTCGCGGCCGAAGGCGGCGTCGTCAGCGCGGAGGAACTCCTGGAACGGGCATGGGACGAGAACGCCGACCCGTTCACCAACGCCGTCCGCATCACCGTCTCGGCGCTGCGCAAGCGTCTCGGCGAACCCTGGGTCATCGCCACCGTGCCGGGCGTCGGCTACCGCATCGACACACCGCCCGGCACGGGACGTGAAGGAGCCGAGCGTGAATAGGGCGCCGGGTACGAGCGTCCGCCTCAAGCTCACCCTCAGCTACGCCGGGTTCCTCATGCTCGCGGGTGCCTTGATACTCACGGCCGTGGGGTTCTACTTCCTGTGGGGCCTGCCCAACGGCGCGATCTACACCGATGGTCGCCTCTTCATCAACCGCCGGCTCATCTTGCGTTCGTTCGTCCCGGTCGTGGTCATCGTGCTGGCGTTCCTGCTGGTGTTCGGTCTCCTGGGCGGCTGGATCCTCGCCGACCGGATGCTCGCCCCCCTGTCCCGGATCACGGACGCCACACGCATGGCCTCGACCGGAGCGCTCTCCCAACGGATCCTGCTGCCGGGACGCAGGGACGAGTTCCGCGAACTCGCCGACGCCTTCGACATGATGCTCGCGCGACTCGAGGCACACGTGGCCGCACAGCAGAGATTCGCGGCGGAGCAGCAGAGATTCGCGGCCAACGCCTCGCATGAGTTGCGCACCCCGCTGGCCATCTCGAAAACGCTTTTGGACGTGGCCCGCACCGATCCGGCACGCGACACCGTCGAGATCATCGAACGCCTCCACACCGTCAACACCCGGGCGATCGACCTCACCGAGGCGCTGCTCCTCCTCAGCCGCGCCAGCCAGCGGTCGTTCACTCGCGAGAACGTCGACCTGTCGCTGCTCGCGGAGGAAGCCACGGAAACGCTCCTGCCCCTGGCGGAAAAGCACCACGTCACCATCGAGTCCTCCGGTGACATCGCCCCCGTCATCGGCTCGCACGCGCTACTCCTGCAGCTGACCACGAACCTCGTGCACAACGCGATCGTCCACAACCTGCCCGGCCAGGGCACCGTGTGGGTGAAGACGAGCGTCCGCCCCACGACCGTCATCCTGACCGTCGAGAACACGGGCGAGAAGGTCACCCCACATCTCGCCGCGACGCTCACCGAACCATTCCAGCGCGGCACCGAACGCATGCACACCGACCAAGCCGGCGTCGGCCTCGGCCTGGCGATCGTCAAGACAATCGCCCACGCCCACGACGGCACCCTGACCCTCACCCCCCGTCCGACAGGCGGCCTCCACATCACCGTAGAACTCCCCGCGATATCCCCGTACACCAACACATGAGACACCGAAACCCCGCGGCTGAAAACAGCAGCCTCAGGACCCACCCGCAGGAAGGTCCTCGAACACCGAGCAACCCGGCTACCTGCCCTGCCGGGATAGCGGGCAGAAGCACGCCGCATCGACTAGGCCGTCGGTTGCCCACAGGCATCCGGCCGAGCGTGCTACCTCTCAAGCTCCGGCAGGACACTGCGATCGCCATCAACTGCCGGACCGACACCCTCTGGCAAGGAATTGACGACGGCTGCCACAGCGTCTACCGGGTCGGGATACTCGCCCAGCAGAGTCCCGTCCCGGTCATCGATGACCCGATAACTGGCAAGGTTGCCCTGAATGTAGGGGACGTCTCTGCTGAACGGGTATCCGGTACAACGACTGAAATGCAGCCTCGTACCATGGTGGCTCAACCAGGGGAATAGCTGCGCGAGCTCCGGCCTGGCGGCTGCAGCATTGAGTACGTCCCTGACGTAGTCGGCTCCAGGATCCGCGTCCAGAAGCTGCCACTTCACCGCCACCGCATCCCCACTTTCGCGAGCTTCTGCGAGACGCTCATAGGCCATGAACGGCCAACGGCTGTGGGCCTCGGCGAGCGATATACCATCGTGCCATGCCGCGACGAACCGGGTCACCGCGTCCAGGTCCGGGGTATTTCCGGAAATCCAGAGAGCACCCATACGCCATACGCTGACGATGAACACGCGCAACTTTGCGCCAACCATTATCCGAACATCACCGTGATCCGTCCGAACAACAGCGGATATCATATCGTCAGTTTGCCAGTTTGCACGGCTTATTCTCCAGGGCACCCCCGACCTTCTCGCCCGAACCTCGACGGCACGCCCGATACTGCCGGCCGCCATGACGTCCGGATACAGGCGATCAGTCGGCACCCGGTCTCCCGACGTAGAGAGGCTCATCCATGTGCCGCATCCCCATCATCGAACTCCAATCGGGCATGGGCATCGGCAATTCCTTCCTTCCCTGATAGAACTTGACGGAACTCCACGACCGCTGCCCGTTGACCACAGAACGCGCAATCCAGGATATCTCTTCGTCGGTTGCACTCGCCTCATAGAGCGCCGGCCTCAACCCTCTCTTGGCCATTTCGGCGAATCCGTCTCTCAGGCCGTCCATGTTCACATGGACGGTACCCTCTCCTCGGCCGATGAACTTCTCGACCAGCGGTCTCCAGTAGCCGGGCTGCTCACCCTTCTCCCGGTTCGGAGGGCCGTAGTGCTTAGCGTTGACGCTCCTCGCAAAAGCCGCCAATCCGCCACTCGGTGCATCCTGCACGCCAAGCGCGAGGTCTTCGCAGTTGTGGACGAGGACGGGGGTGGTGCCGGCGACTACATAGTAGGTGTGGGGGCCGTTGATGGTCAGGTCGTAGGTGACCTGGGTTGCGGTGTAGCGGTGGGTCTTCTTGACGGTGGCGGTGGTGCCGTCGGGCTGCTGGAGTTTGTCGCCCGGCTTGATGTGGGCCGCGTCTACGAAGGCCGACTGCGCGATGTCGTAGACGAGTAGGTGCCTGTGGCGGCCGACGCGGCCGAGGGATCGCGGCCGGTCGCGACGGTCAGGTCATGAGGTCCTGATCGGCACCCCGGCGAAATTCACCGCCCCAAGGCCTTTACGAGTCGATTCCGAGGTTTCACGGAACACTGCGCACCCAATCTCTCTGCGCAGGGTCGACCGAAGCCGCAACACGCTCGAGAATCTCAGCGAATTTTTGACGCTCAGCTTCGTTCATCTGATCGAGCTCGAATCCCACGTTCTCCAAGGCATTCACCGCGGCGTGAGAATCCATGCCGAACTTCGCTGCATCCTCAAGCATCGCCACGACAGAGAGGAGCGCCTTCAAGAGATATTCTTCCACCACGGCTCACCATTCCCCCACCCGGACCAAAGTTCCCGTCACTCCCCACTCGGCAAGGAGCGCCTTGGCCTGGTCGACCTTCTTCTGAGAAGGCAGCTCGTACACTGCCTGGAATCCATGATGTTTGGCCACGGCCGCTTGCCGCTCCGCTTCGTCCTTGCCAAATCTCGTCAATCCAAGCTTCCGGTCGATGGCCTCGTCACCGAACGCGGAATCGAATTTGGCCGTGATAACGGAGCCATCCTCGCCCGGCGCAGGAAGACCCTGCCCCGCAAAGGCATCTCGTGCAATGTGCTCTAACGCCGTCGTGCCGGCAGCTCGGCGACTGCCCCCGATCAGTGCGGTTCGCCAGCAACACTAAATGGCTTTACGTCACTCCATTCCCAATACACCCGCTCAGCCTTTCGCTGCTCCCGAAAGAAGTCCAACAGATCAACGAAAGAACTTCCCAATGGCACATCAATGGCCACATGCCGATCGCCGCTCCATTCAAGCAGCAATCCAGCAGTCTCCGCCAGAGACATGATCGTCTTTCGAATGTCGGCCAGATCGACTACGTTCGGCGCGATAAGCCCTCTCAACGTTCTGTGCCCACGAAGCCGCACTATTTCGACCAAAAAGCCTTCCTCGTCGACTCTTGCGATGTCGAACAAGGAGGCCCCATAGAATCTGAACGGGATGCACTGAAGCTGGAAGAGGCCGTCACCACAAGGGCCCAGCCACACTTGCTCAAGAAGCCCAGCAAAGCCGAAACTCGCCAGATCGACCATTGCAATGTACTGGTCTTCTGAGATTATCGTCGGTTCCTCATGCACGATATACATGCGATTACTCATTGACTCGTCCGGCATCCATGGTTGACTTCACAGCCCTTGGCCTGGGCCGAGACTCCCCGCGCCTAGGCCAAGGTATTCTATGGCACGACGTATGGGCCGATACCGTAAGTGGCCGCCCAGCCCTGTCTCATACTACTCGGCCACCAGGGAGGGGGCCAGGATCCCGTGTAGTTGGGCGACGGCGTTTTCGGCGCCACACGATCGCGTTTCGAACTATTGCATCGCCGACAGGCGGGCGTCGTATTTGAGTCGGTCAGATCCCCGTTCCCGACCCTCGGTTCAACATGGTCGATGGCCTGCGCAGGATTGGTCCTGCAGTAAGAGCACAGCGGAGGAGTGGAGCCCGGCGGAGCGTTAACGCCGACTTTGTAGTCTCGAAGCATCGATGTGGGTATCTCCTCCCCTGCCCCCCGACCTCCGGACGACCGGACGGAATGTCATAAATCTCATTACCGCCGTTTACCACGCATGCGATCGGATCATTTATGTTGTGGACGAGGACTGGGGTTGTGCCGGCGACCACGTAGTAGGTGTGGGGGCCGTTGATGGTCAGGTCGTAGGTGACCTGGGTTGCGGTGTAGCGATGTGCCTTCTGGACGGTGGCGGTGGTGCCGTCGGGCTGTTGGAGCTTGTCGCCCGACTTGATGTGGGCCGCGTCTACGAAGGCCGACTGCGTGATGTCGTAGAAGGGGTGGGTCGCGGTGGTGGTGAGGGCGGCCGGAAGCCCGCGGCCCGGATGGCTCGTCGCGAGCGTCAGGTCGCCATGGCCATGGTCGCGACCGGGCCGCAGATAACCCTCTGAACGGTTGCATAAGACTGAAATCAGCCGTGTTCTGCTGCAGTTGCGCCATGACGTCAGAATTACATGGCCACACTGGACTGCCTGGTCAACATGCCTCGAAATGCCAGATAGAGCGGCAGTAACTGGTCAGGTTCTGGCAGCTTGTCCGGTTTGATCTTGGCTGCGTGAAACTGATCATGGTGGGGCGTCCGCCGGTGAGCAGCCTTCCTATGAGCAGCTTGTGGCGGAGAATGCACAGCTTCGGGTGATGGTGGAGTTGCTGCGGTCGGAGCAGGCGGAGCCGAAGGCGCAGCTGGGTGCGAACTCGCGGAACTCCTCCAAGCCGCCCTCGTCGGACGGGCTCGCCAAGCCGGCGCCCAAGTCGTTGCGGGGCAAGAGCAGCAGGAAGCCGGGCGGGCAGGCGGGCGGCAGGGCCGGACGCTGTTCCAGATGGCCGATGCGGACCGGCGGGTGGAGCATGTGCCCGGGCGCCGCCGGGGCTGCGGGGACGATCTGGCGGGGGCGCCCGGGGGCGCCGGCGCGGGTGCGGGACCCTCACCACGGCCCAGGCGCCGAAGGGGTGGCGGCGCCGGTGCAGTACGGGCCGAACGCCGCGGAGATCGCCGTCTACTGTACTCGGGACAGTTCCTGTCCAAGGACCGCACCGCGCGTGCGCTGGCCGAACTGTTCGGCACCCCGGTCTCGGCCGGGACGGTCGCGGCGATGACCGCCCGGGCCGCCGCCGGGCTCACCTGTTTCACCGGCCGAGCGCGCCAGGTGCTGCGCAACGCGCAGGTGGCGCACTTCGACGAGACCTCGTTGCGGGTCGCTTCCAAGTTGCGGTGGGTGCACTCGGCCCCCACCGGCAAGTAAGTGCTGATCACCGTGCACGACAAGCGTGGAGTGAAGACCATGGACGCCGCCGGCGTGCTCCCGGGCTTCACCGGGTGGCCGTCCATGAGGGGTGGGCGCCCTATGACACCTACACCGCCGCCGTGCACGCCCGCTGCAACGCCCACGTGCTGCGGGAACTGCAGGCGGTCATCGATCACCGGGCCCGAACCGGCGGCGCGGGCGGCTGGTGCTGCGCCGAGCAGGCCGCCGACGCACAGCGCGCGATGAAACGCCTGGTCACCCGCGACCCGCGGGTGCCGTTCGACAACAACGCCGCCGAGCGCGGAATCCGCATGATCAAGATCCGGCAGAAGGTCTCCGGCTGTCTGCACACCCTCGCCGGAGCCCAGCAGTTCTGCCTCATCCGCTCCTACCCGGCCACCACCGCCAGACACGGCCTCGGGCTGCTCGACGCCCTCACCCGGCTCACCAACGGCCGCCCCTGCTACCGGTCACAGGCTGAATCAGCTCACCGAATAACGAGCAGCTGACCAGTTACGAGCGGCATGTCTTAGCGCCAGAACGGACCACCTGGACACCGGGACCGTCACTAGGAGTGGAGGCCCCGCTCCTTCATCGCATCAATGCACTATACCCGGCCGAATCAAGAAGGAGTGACCGAAGTCAGGCCGAATGGCCAAAACAAGAGCACGACAGTTTGGCGAAAGGCTTGAAACTCAGTTCGTACGCATTGAACTCACGAATTCAGCGGCCACGATAACAGCCTCAGCAATGGACAGGCATTCTATCCGCCTATCCCGCCCCGCCTGCTCCACGGTAAAGCATCGGGCATCATCTTGGGACGAGATGCGCACCTCGTCTCGCCGGTCGCAGAAGGAGCTCGACAAGCTGAGGACTCGATGGCTGAGATCTGGAAAGCATGAACGAAGCACCAGGTTCCCATAAGCAGGATTCACCATGTCCCGATCCACAGCCATCTCGGGAGCTTCCCGCAACCACTCCCACTGGGCCGCCACCGGATCCGGACTCGCCAACACTCGGGCCGGCGCCGTGATTTCCAAGAATGGGAAAGCGAATCTCAGATCAGCGTGCGAAGCTCCCCGTTCCCATGCCTCGGCCAACTTCACGACCTTGACCAGTTCGCTGGTCTCACCGGTTGCGATCAGCACAGTCTTTCGCCTGATGGAGACATGGAAGGATCGTTCATCAAGGTCGGCACTTACTATGACGATGCCTCTTACTCCATCGATGCTTGCGGTGACGAGTTCACCCACCCCTCCCTTATAGGGAGATCCGAGCGACCCTAGGAGGATATCGTGTTCTTGTGCGACCCATCGCAAGGCCCCGCCAAGCCCGCCGTGCTCCACGAGTTCCGGATAGCGGTCTCGGATCACACGGAACGAATCGTCGGCCATAGATGCCATCCATCAGCCACCACAAGAGCAGTATGGATCATCATCGTTGATGAATCCTCTTGGGCGAGCAGCGGCAGCTTCGCCCTTTCTTCCGATATTCCTAGTGAAACTTAGACCCCAGTCCGGTTCCGGCAGGCTAAATGCATCGAAGCCATCACCATTGGACTTGTACCAGGTGATCGAATCCCAACTTCGCTCGCCGTTGGCCACCGCTCGTGCCACCCAACTCATCTCCAGGTCTGTAGCCCCACCGGCGCCATTGCAGTTGTGGACGAGGACGGGGGTGGTGCCGGCTTCTACATAGTAGGTGTGGAGGCCGTTGATGGTCAGGTCGTAGGTGACCTGGGTTGCGGTGTAGCGGTGGGTCTTCTTGACGGTGGCGGTGGTGCCGTCGGGCTGTTGGAGTTTGTCGCCCTGCTTGATGTGGGCCGCGTCTACGAAGGCCGACTGCGTGATGTCGTAGAAGGGGTGGGTCGCGGTGGTAGTGAGGGTGGCCGGGGGGCCGCGGCCCGGGTGGCTTGTCGCGATGGTCAGGTCGACGAAGTCGTGGTCGGTGCGGGTGACGATGACGCGCTCGACCTTGTGAGTCTCGGTGTGGCCGCCGGGGACGGAGGCCAGGACCTTGTCGCCGACCTTGATCTTGCTGATCGCCTTGGCCGAGCCGTCGGCCAACAGGACGGGGGTGGCCGCGGTGAAGCTGTGGCGTCCGCCCGCTCGGCAGCCGCGGAAGAGGCGGCCGCCTATCGCGCCGCCAACCGCGCCGGCGGACAGGCTGCGCTCACCCCGCGGGCGCGTTGCTCAGAGCAAAAGCGCAGCCCCTACATCTCCAACGCTTTTTGGACACTACTCAGCGTATTGGCGTCCAATGCACGGGCCACACTCCTTGGCGTTTCACCAGAGTCGCTTGCCTTATCGGGATCGGCGCCGGCCGCCACCAGTATTTCAATAATCTCGGTACCTTTTTGTGTCGAGCGGGCAACCGCCAATGCCAGCGGCGTCCACCCTCCCGGACCGGGAGCATCGAGATTGGCTCCATTCGATACAAGCTGCCGCACTGCTTCGACATTCCAGCGTTCACAAGCCACATGCAAGGCAGTCATGCCGCGCTCAGTGCGATTCATATCAACGCCCGAAGCTATCAGACTCGCAACCCGAGCATCATTCTTTTCCGCAATGGCCTCGTGCAGGCTCCCATGCGTCCAAAAAGATTGATATTCACTCCAGTCGACTCGCTTCACAGGCTCCCCTCAATCCGGCAGGTCATCATACGGCAAACCTTTGAGCCAAAGGATGATTTTAGCGGAGTTCCGCGGTACCTCTGAGACGCCGCCCGCCCGTAGCATCGTGCCGCAGATCGTGACACAACTGTTAGTAGCTATATTATATCGACCGAGACTTTCTCGGTCGCGCCCGCTGCTCAACTTCAGTGCCCCTCTAGCCTGGGCGAGAGCTCGATCGACGAGTGGCAGGTCAAAGGTATACGATTCGCTGCCTTCCGGAACAGGCCCCCGCCAACGTTGCACGTACGTTGGCCCTTCCATGCCCTCAGGCGCAACCTGGTGTATATGCAGCGACTCGTTCCGTCCATTAATTCGTATGGATGCGTGCCCAATTCCGGATTCATCAGCCGGATGGAGATAGACCGTCGCCGTTCTGTCGCAGTTGTGGACGAGGACGGGGGTGGTGCCGGCTTCTACATAGTAGGTGTGGAGGCCGTTGATGGTCAGGTCGTAGGTGACCTGGGTGGTGGTGTAGCGGTGGGTCTTCTTGACGGTGGCGGTGGTGCCGTCGGGCTGCTGGAGTTTGTCGCCCTGCTTGATGTGGGCCGCGTCTACGAAGGCCGACTGCGTGATGTCGTAGAAGGGGTGGGTCGCGGTGGTCGTCAGGGTGGCCGGAGGGCCGCGGCCCGGGTGGCTCGTCGCGATGGTCAGGTCGACGAAGTCGTGGTCGGTGCGGGTGACGATGACGCGCTCGACCTTGTGCTTCTCGGTGTGGCCGCCGGGGACGGAGGCCACGACCTTGTCACCGGCCTTGATCTTGCTGATCGGCTTGGACGAGCCGTCGGCCATCAGGACCGGGGTGGCCGCGGTGAAACTGTGGCACTTGGAGCGGGCCAGGCGGCCGCCAGCGGCGCCGAACGCGGCGCCGCCGATGGCGCCGAAGGCGGCGCCTGTGCCCGCGGCGCCGGCGGCACCGGACCAGGTACAGCCGCCTGAGCGTTCACGGCAGGTCAGCCCGTAGTCGAGGGCGCCGGTGGCGCCGCCGGACAGGCCGCCGATGGTGGCGCCTTCCAGCGCGTCCGTGGCCACGCGGGGAAGGATCCTGCCCAAGGCGGACTGGGCCAGCTTCCCGCCGAGGCTGCCGCCCAGTGCTCCGCCGATGGCACCGCCGACGCCGCCGATCAGGATCGACTTGCCGAAGGAACCGGCGGAGCAGGCGCCCTTCTGGCCCTTCATGCACTTGGAGCCCTGGTCGATGGCGCCGCCGACCATGCCGGCGAGCATTCCGCACCCGGCGGCGCCCGCGACGGCGCCCACGCCGGCGGTGGGGACGCCCACGACCGCTTCGCAGCCGATGAAGGTCACGGTCGCGAGGGCGATGGACGCGATGGCCGCGCCATGGTGTTTGACGAACGTGGCGCTGGTATGGACGGCCTTCTGAAGCTTGCTGACGGAGTACTTTCCGAGGTTGTAGGCCTTGTTGTACGCGTCTATCGCGCGTTTCTTGGCTTGTGCCGCGGCTTTTCGTGCTCGTGCGGCTGCCCGTTTTGCCGCGGCTTTCGCGCGCACGATCTGCTGGTGCAGTTCATGTTTCAGGTCCTTGATCTCCTGGGCCAGAACCTGCAACTGGCGTCCGAGGGACTTGAAGGAGTCGGTGACGATGTGCGCGACATGGCGGGCCGTCCACGAGACCCCTTGCTGCACCTTGTGGGCGCCCCACTTGATGACGTTCCATATCGGCTGGATGACGTGCCGGTTCACCGCGCTCGCGGCCTTGCAGACCAGGCCGAAGCCGCTCCAGCAGTGGCCGGTGGGGTCGGTGCCGAGGAGGGGGTTGTCGCCGACGTAGGCGAACGGGTTCGCCTGTGCCGGGTCGGGGATCGGGTCGAGGGCGACTGTGTCCTTGTTCTGGAACTGGCCGACGGCCGGGTTGTACCAGCGGGCGGCCATGTTGACCTTGCCGGTGGTGTCGTCGGTCCAGCCGGACTGGTAGCCGAGCCGCCCGGACATGGTGGTGCTGTTGGTGACGTTGCCCAGCGGGTCGTAGGCGGCCGAGCCGGTGAGGACGGCGCCGGTGGCGCTGAAGTTGCCGACGACGTCGTCATGCTGGTCGAGGTAGGCGAGGACGCCGCTGCCTCCGGCGGGGGTGCCGATGCCGACGAGCGAGTCGTCCGGGGTCCGGGTGTAGGTGTTGGTGCCGTCGGAGGCCAGGGTGTTCGCGGCCCCCGAGTAGACGAAGGTGCGGTTGGGGCTCGCCGTTGAGTTGGCGGTGACGACGCGTCCGAGGGCATCGGTGACGTAGGTCTGGGTGCCGGCGGGGGCGGCCACGGTGACCTGCTGCCCGTAGGCGTCGCTGGTGGCGGTGAGCGATTGGGTGGGAGTGGTCTGCGCGGAGAGCGTGCCGCGCGCGGTGTAGGTATAGCTGTTCGTGCCGTCGGAGGTGAGCTGGTCGCGGGCGTCGTAGGTGTAGACGTCTCCGCCGACGCGGGTGCGGTTGCCGGAGTCGTCGTACTCGTACGGCGTGACGGCGGTGCCGTTGTCCCAGCTCGTGAGGCGGTTCGCCCAGTCGTAGGCGTAGGTGTTCTGGACGGTGCCGCCGAAACCGGTCGTGGTCTTGGACGTCTCGTTGCCGTTCTCGTCGTAGCCGTAGGCGATCGACGCGATGGTGGCGCCGGCGGACGTCTTCAGCGTGTCGCCGGTGAGGCGGTGCCGGTGGTCGTAGGTGTAGGCGCGGGTGTCGCCGCCCGAGCCGTACGCGATCGAGGTGAGCTGCGAGAGGTCGTCGTAGCCGTAGGTGAGGGTGGTACCGGTCGCCGGGTCCGCGAGCGTGGACAGCCGGTCGGCGACGTCGTAGGTGTAGCTCGTGGTCCCGGCCGCGTCGGTGCGGGACGTGGGAAGGCCGTCTTTGTTGTAGGCGAACGAGCTGGCGCCTGCGGAGCCGGACGCGGTGAGCAGCAGGCCGCGGTCGTTGTAGGTGAACGTCTCGCTGGTGGAGGGCGCGGACCCGGCAGCCGAGGTCGCGGCCGTCAGCATGCGGCCGTCGTGGTCGTAGGTGAACGTCCGGTCGGGCGTGGGGGCGTCGGCTCCGTTCCCCGATTGGTTGGTGACCCTGCCGAGGTCGTCGTAACCGGTCGTGACGGTCACGCCGCCGGGCAGCGTGTTGGTGACGGGACGACCGGCCGCGTCGTAGGCGACGGTGGACGTGCGGTCACCGGCGGACGTGTACGTGGCGGTGGCCGGTTCGAGGACCGATTCCGGCTTGTTCCAGCTGTTGTAACCGTAGATCCAGGAGTTGCCGCGCCCGTCGGTGAAACGAGTGCGGTTGCCGGCCGCGTCGTATCCGAACGACGTGGTGATCGAGTGCGTCGCGTCGACCGGTTGTACCTCGGACGTGATGTTGCCGACGCCGTCGCGGGTGAAGGTGGTGGTGTGGCCGCGGGCGTCCGTCGCGGAGCTCAACTGCCCCATCGAGTCGTACGCCGCGGTGCCGACCGCCAGCGTCGTCCCGTCGGTGTCGAGCTCCATCGTCGTGGTGGGCTGGCCGAACTGGTTCAGCGTGTAGCGGGTCGCGGTGCCGTCGTCCCGGATCTCCTTGGTCACCTGGCCGAGCAGGTTGCGGCGGTACTGGGTGACGGCACCGGCCGGGTCGGTGGCCTTGACCAGTTCTCCCATGTGGTCGTAGCCGTAGGTGGTCGTGGCTCCCTCGGGTGTGGTCTCGGCTGCCAGCCAGGTCCCGCCCCGGTTGTCGTTGGATGCGGTGTAGGAGTACGTCGTCGTGGCGGCGGTCGGCGTGGGAAGGCGATCCAGCACTGTGCTGGTGAGGGTGCGTCCCAGGTGGTCGTAGGTCTGCTGGGTCTGCGCCCCGGTCGGCGTCGTCGTCGACAGCACGTCGCCGTTGGTGTCGTACACCGTCTTGGTGACGCCACCGGACGCGTCGGTGATCGTGGCGACGTCCCCGAGCTGGGTGTAGTCGTAGTGCGTGGTCTTGCCGAGCGGATCGGTGACGTCGGTGACGTTGCCGTCGAGGTCGTAGGCCCGCGAGGCGACGGCGGTGATCGGGCTCGTCCCGCCCGGCGGCGTGTAGTCGGGCAGGGTGGTGCTGACCTGCTGCCGGGCGGCGTCGTAGGCGATGGTGCTGACGTTGCCGCCGGGGTCCTGGAGTTCGGTCTTCTCCCCGAAGGTGTCGTAGCCGGTCGTCACGATCGGGTGAGCGACCACCGGGGCGCCGCCGCCGGTCTCGGTGTTGATGGTCGGCAGGCTGGTGATCGCGAGGCGGCCCGCCTCGTCGTAGGTGTAGTGGGTGTTGCGGACCTTGGGGTCGGTCATCTTCGTGGGCAGCCCGCGCTGGTCGAGTTCCCAGGTGGTGGTCGCGGTGTGCCACGAGTGGACGGTGCCTCCGCCGCGTCCCTTGCCGTACAGCGAGGACACCTCGTCGGCGGTGAGGACGCGGTCGTAGACCTGCACGTTGGCGACCGACCCGTTGAGCAGGTCCGTCGCGGCGCCGTTGTACTTGCCGCGGCCGAGGACCATCGGGCCCGACGTGTTGAACGGGGTCGGGTCGACGGCGGTGCCCTCCGCCGCACCGTCGACGTAGAGGGTCATCGAGCCGTCCTCGGAGTTCGAGACGGCGACGAGGTGCGTCCAGGTGCCGGCGGCCGGCGTCTGCGTGGAGAAGGCGCGGATGCCGGACGCGCCGTCGGTGTCGGACGCCGACCGGCTGAAGGCCCATTTGCCGGCGTAGCCGGAGTACTGGAGGAAGAACCCGCTGGCGCGGTTACCGTCCTGGCTCGCCACGGTCTGGTAACCGGTGGACGGGGTGGCCGCCATCTTCACCCAGGCCGACACCGAGAAGCTCTGCGAGGTGTCCAGGACGGGGCCGTTGGTGGCGATCTCCTGGCCGGCGGTGCCGGGGAACACCGCGCCCTGGTCGGCCCAGGTGACCCCGGTGCCGACGTGGGCGTCGTTGCCGACGCCGGAGGAGTCGGGCACGGACTCACCGGACGTCTGGTCGAGCTTCCACCAGGCGACCGGATGGTCGGGATGGTCGCCGCCGAGGACGCTGCTGGTCATCCGTCCCATCGGGTCGTAGGTGAAGGACGTCGAGTACCACCAGCCGTCGAGGTCGGTCTGGACCCGCTGCGCGACCTGGTCATCCGGGTTGTAGGAGATCGTGGTGGTGCGGCGTTCCTTGTCCGGGTCGACGACAGTCTTGGTGGGACGGTCGGCGGCGTCCAGGGTCGCGGTGGTGACCGTCGCCCCGTTGTTCGTCACCTGCTGGACCGGGTTGCCCGCCGCGTCGTAGGTGGTGGACCGCTCGACGAAGGGCGAGTTGCCGTCGGCGTCGGTGCGCGTGACCGTCGCGACCAGGTCGTTGTCGGTGTAGGTGTAGGACGTGGTGTTGCCCATCGAGTCGGTCAGCGCGGCGAGCCGTCCGGCCGGGTCGTAGGAGCGGGAGGACTCCACCAGGTCCTTGGCGTCCTGCGGATCGTTCGGGTCACCGGTGTAGTTCTTGAGGGTCTGGGTCAGCTCCTGCCCGGAGGGGTTGAAGGTGTAGGCGACGGTGATACCGCCTGGGCTCTTCTCCGTCGCCTTGTTGCCGTAGGCGTCGTAGGTGTACTCGGTGACCCTGCCGAGGGGGTCGGTACGGGACGTGATCTGGCCGTGCGTGTTATAGCCGGTGAGGGTCGTGCGTGAGGCGTCGCCGCCGGTGGTGTCGGCGACGGTCTCCGAGGTGACGTCGCCGTTGGCGTTGTAGACCCTGGTCGTCTGGGCCGTGTGGACGGCGCCGGTCACCCGGTTGGTGACGGGCGGGTCGGTCTCGGTGACGACCTGGCCCATCGCGTTGTAGACGTAGGACGTCGTCAGGCCGGCGGGATAGGTGTCCGATACCTCGGTGCTGGTCAGGACGTGCCCGAGACCGTCATAGGTGTACCGGGTGATCTTCCCGGCGGCGTCGGTGACCGAGGCGACGTCACCGGTGTGGAAGTAGGCGATGGTGTTGACGGCCCCGCCCGGGGACACCGTCTTGTACGGCAGCCCGGCGGGCGCGAACCCGGTGTCGGCGGCGGCGACGGTGGTGCCGTCGGTGTAGGAGATCTTGGTCGTGCGGCCGTTCGGGAACCCGGCGACCGGCGGTGTCGTCACGGCGGTGCGGTTGCCGGCGTCGTCGTAGGTATAGGACGTCTTGTACGTGTCGTCGGACGGCCCCGACGACCGCCCGTCCCGCACGGTGGCGACCAGGTCGTTCTTGGGGTCGGGCGTCAGTTGCGTGCTCGTGTCGTCGGGCAGGTACGTCGTGTACGTCGTGGAGCACTTCTGCGCGGCCTGGTCCTGGCAGGTAGTCTCGGAGACGGTGTTGCCGCGCGCGTCGTGCCCGGTGGTCGTCACGTTCCCGTTGGGGTCGGTGACGGTGTGGAGGTAGCCGCCGGAGTCGTAGCCGAAGGTCGTCCGGTTGCCGAGGCCGTCGGTTTCGGAGATCGGGCGGTTGCCGTTGCCGGGGTCGTACTGGCGCACGAGCGTCTTGCCGCCGGGGTCGGTGAGGTCGACGGTCGTGGTCGGGGAGAGGCCGCGCGAGTTGCGGCCCGAGGTGAAGTGCCGGACGACGTCCTCGCCGGACAGTTGCGAGTGGTAGAACGCGAACTCGGCGATCGACCCGGTGAAGTACCCGGTGGTGACGGCGGGATGGGACGGCCACGCTCCGCCGGAGATGCCGGCGCCGACGTAGACGTAGTTGACCGAGGTCGTGACCAGCGCGGCGCTCAGCGAGCCCTGGGCGACGCCGTCCAGGTAGAGGGTCTGCTTGTTCGTCCCGGCGGCGAGGGCGACGTGATGCCAGACGCCGTCGTTGACCTTGTGCCCGGAGATGAGGACCTTGCTGGTCCCGTCGGTGTCCCAGAACTTGCCGTGCATCTTGCCATCGGTGCCGACGTAGAGGGCGGGGACGAAGTTGCCCGAGACGGGGCCGACCGGTTCGGACTCCTCGTCGAACAGAACGCCGCCCGCCGTGTTGCCGGCCGGGACCTTGAACCACATCTCGATCGAGCCGGGCGAGGTCTGCACCCGGTCGTCGACCGGCAGCCGCACGAGCGAAGACGTGCCGTTGAACGCGGCCGCCGTGGCATCGTCGAACGGTCCGTCCGCGCCCAGCGTGACGTTCGAGTACTCCGCCGTCGCGGAGTTGGTCTCCCCTACGGCCTGGGCCGCGCCCGCAGCCTCGCCGAACCGGTAGTAGGTCGCGGGCTGCGAGCCGAGCACCGCCGCCCGGTACACGTTCGAGGTGCCGGTCACGGCGGGAGCTGCCAGGTTCCACGAGCCGCCGTTCTCGTCGGTGACGTGGGTGACGGTCGACGTCAGCGGGTCGTACGACACCGTCGCGTAGGTGTCGCCGGACGGCTTGGTGACCGAGGTGAGCAGGCTCGTCGGCTGCTTCCCGCTGTTGTACAGCGCGGTGACATCGGCCTGGACGAGGGGCTCGCCGAACAGCGCCACATCGGCCATCGAACCGTTGAAGTAGGTGCCGTAGACGGTGTAGGACGACGTGCTGTAGTGGGGCTGGTCGGGCCATTTCCAGCCGAGGTAGCCGGTGCCGAGGTAGTGGTGCCTCAGCGAGGACGGCTGGAAGTTGAAGGCGAAGGACGACGCCCCCGGCCCGGTACCGACCTTGGTGCCGTCCAGCCACATCGTCTGGCCGGTCGATGAACCCGTCAGCACGACGTGGTGCCAGGCACCGTCGGCGACGGAACCGGACGTGCTGATGGGGTTCGGGCTCTCCCCGTCCCACCAGAAGGTGCCTTTCAGCTTGCCGTCCGTCCCGATGTAGAGGGCGGGTGTGAAGTCGCCCCTGGTGTTGCTGGGCTTGATCTCCACATCGGAGTAGGACAGCAGCACGCCCGGCCCCTGCGACGTCTTGAACCACATCGACACCGACTCGGTGGTGGACACGCCCATGTTCAGGTCGGGCAGGCTCACCTTGGACGACGTCCCGTTGAATCCGGCGGCGGTCGCGGTCCCGGGGATGAGCGGACCCGGCTGCCCGAGCGTCACGTCCGAGTAGGTGCCGTTGTCGGTGCCCTCATGGAGCAGGACGGCGCTCGCCGCCGTCGTTCCGGAGGACTCCGCCAGCGGCCAGAACGACGACGCGCCCTCGTCGAGGACCTGCTCATGGTGGGGCGACGCGCTCTGGTAGCCGTACCGGGTGCAGGCCGGGGCGGTGTCCTCCGGTGAGCACACCGAGGTGAGCCGGTCGGCGGTGTAGGAGTAGGTCCAGGTCTGCGCGGTCGACGTGTCGCCCGGATCGGACGGGTCGGTGACGACCGTCGCCACATGCGGGCTCGTGGCGTCCTGCGGCGTGGACCAGGTCAGGTGCAGCGACCGCCCGGACGCCTGCGACGTCATCGCGGTGATGTGCCCGGACGCCCAGGTGAAGTCCACCGTCCGGTCCGAGGCGTCGGCCACGGAGGTGATGCCGTAGGCGCCGGAGCCGAGCGACTGCCCGAAGGTGTAGACGGTGTCGTTCTTGTCGGTCAGCCGGTAGCCGCCGCCGCTGATCGCGGTGAACGTCGCGAACCGCCCGGACGGCGGGCTGAACGAGCCGTCGGAGTTCTTCCCGAATCCGACCGTGGCGCCGTTCGGGTAGGTGACCGCGACGCTGCGGACGGCCCCGGACGGGGTGTACCACTCGGTCGCCTTCGCGTCGAAGACGCTCGACCAGCCCGTCCCGAAGGCGCCCGAGGCGCGCGGGTCTCGGGAGTTGTAGTCGCGGACCACCGAGAGGCTCGGCCCGACCGTCGCCACGTCCGCGTCCGTCGCCGTGGAGGTGTAGTTCCCGATCGCGGGGTCGAAGTCGTGCTCGGAGTTCTGCGCCAGGCTCGATGTGACCGTCGGCTGCGGCACGCTCATGACCAGCTGGTTCAGGGGTGGCGCCGCCGAATAGTTCGTGCCGTCGAAGGCGACCGCGCCCCAGTAGTAGGTGTGGCCCCATTTCAGCTTGCCGGCGGGCACTTTCCACGTGGCGGTCGAGGAGTCTCCCGGCGGGGTCAGCAGCCCGGAGTCGGCGACCGTCTTCCCATCGGCGTCGAGGACGCGGAACTGGAGCTTCACCGTGACCGCCAGGTTGGGGTCGCGGCCGCCCCAGGCGGTCAGCTGCGGTGTCAGGGTGTCGGCGCGGTGGCCGCTGGCCGGGATCTGGCCGTACACCTGCGGGAGCATCGCGCCGGTGTAGGTGAGGGACAGGGTCGGTGTGCCGGTCGGGGCGAAGGCGGTGTTGAACTGCTTCCAGTGCAGGCTGTCGGACGTGGCGGCGTACAGGGCGAGCCCGTAGTCGTTGCCGCCGTTGGCCCAGTTGTTGAACGTGCCGGTCGACAGGTTGACCGTGACCCAGTCGCCCACGTTCCGGTCGGCGCCGGTGTTCGCGCAGGCGTGCGGGACGTTCGGGGTGGCGTACCCGATCGAGCCGCCGTGCGACGGCCCCGGGTAGGAGACGACCGTGGAGGGCGACCAGTCCTCGGTGACGGCGGCGACGTCGAACCGCTCGGCCGTGCAGGTGGACGCCCAGGTGTCGAAGAGCGTGAGCTGCGCCGCGGAGACGGAGACCTGGGAGCCGTCGATCCCGGCGCGCGGGAACGTCAGGAACGAGTTGGCGCTGTGCGGGCCGGCGTCCCAGGACCCGACCTTGATGGTCTCCTCGGTCGAGTGGTCGCCGGGGTCGATCCCCGATTCGGCGTAGGTGGTCGACCAGGTCAGCAGGTTGCTGTAGGACGGGTCGACGGTCACGGGGAACACGCGCTCGGGGGCGTGCAGCCACGTCTCGTCGAGCGTGACCGTCAGCGCGGGCTTCCCGTCGGCCTCGGTGAGGTCGTAGGTCACGGCATGCGTGCTCGCCCCCTCGCCCGACCGCTTATCGATCTTGGAGTCGTAGGCGTATCCGGCGGGGATCCGGCCGGCGGCCTTGCCGGAGCCGTCCACCAGCTCGATCGACCCGTCGGCGGCCTTGCGTGCCTTGAGGCCCGTGAGCTTCAGCGGGAACACCCAGACGTTCGACGCGTCCGCCGAGTGCAGGACGATCGACTCCTTCAGGCCGGTCGCGGTCGGCCACACCGACAGGTCGGTGGACGGGAGCACCCGCGGATAGGTGACCACGGAGCCCGACACGGCCGGGGCGACCGGCGCCGCGCCCTGCAGCGCGTAGGCCAGCCGCCGGCCGTCGTCGCCCTCCACCTGGGCCAGCCGCGCGTCGGACGCCGTGGGCGCGAAGCTCACCCCGAGCGCGTTGGCCCGCTCGTGCCAGCGCCGGTCGCCGCCCTGCCGGACGGTGGTGTCGATCGGCTGCCAGTCGCCGTTCCCGTCCCGGTAGTTGATCGGGCTCTGCGCGAACTTGCGGGTGTGCGAGCCGTCGGCGTTGCGGTAGTAGTCGGTCGTCGCGGTGGACTTCGCGGCGTCCCGGCGGCTGGTGCTCGCGGCGAAGCCGACCTTGCCGTGGCCGCTGCGCCCCTGCGGGACCTTCCGTCCGCCGGCCTTGTAGGCGGGCAGTTCGCCCTTCGCGTGGCCGGGCTCGCGCCCCGTGCCCCGGCCGCCCCGGGTCGCGGCGGCCGTCGCCGAGTGGGAGCGTCCGGCCGCGGTCCCGGACTTCTGCCGCGGCAGGCGCCCGAAGTGCGGAACGGGGTCGCCGGTCAGCCACCCGAACATCCCGGTGACGCCCGCGAACGACACCTCCGGCATGCCCTCGGCCGCGATGGCGGGCTGCTCGGTGGCCATCAGCGCCAGGGCGACGCACAGGAGGATCGCGGTCCGCCTGGCCGCCGCACTCCGGCGGATGGCGCGCACCGCGCCCGGCCCGTAGCGCGGCCGCCGGGGGGCGCGCGGGCGCCGCAGCCACAGCGCGAGGCGGTACAGCGCGCCGCCCGCGTAGGCGCCCGCCGCGGCGACGAGGCCGAGCGCGACGACCACGATCACGATGCCCAGAACCTGCGCGTTCGGCACCGCCCACCCGGCCTCTCCTGGAGCCGTAGTCACAAAGCGACAATCCAGCTCAATGTGAACTTTTCTCCCATAACTTCCAAACAGCCGGAAAGTAACCCCGTGAATTGCACTGTGCAAGACTCCGGCCGGGCCGTTGGCCGGATCCGGTAAGCGGCGTTTTCGTGATCGTCGGCAGGGGGAGAACGATCATCCGGAAACGGTCGCGCGGCTCGCGCCGAGGCCGGCCGACGCTCCGGAAGAGACGAGGCACCCCCATGCCGGCATCCCGCATACGTCCCCCCGACCAGCGGCGACGCGGTTCCGGCGCGGCCCGTCCGCCGGTGGTCGAGGCGGTGGTCCGGTGGGCGGCGGCCGGGCTCGACCGGTGGAAACGCCTCGCGCCGAAGTGGCGGGCCGCCATCGCGGCGGCCCTCGCCGCGGTGGTGGCGGCAGGGGTCTGGCTCGCGCTGCCGACACCGTCGGACGAACCGCGCGCCCGGCAGTACCTGGCGTTCAAGGCGTGCCTGCTGACCGACTCCCACGGCATCGCCGGGAAGGAGGCCGCGCCCGTCTGGGAGGGGATGCGGCGGGCGTCGCTGAAGACCCACGCCAAGATCCAGTACCTCGCCGTGCCGGACCCGGCGACGGTCGCGAACGCGCGGCCCTACCTGGCGAGCCTCGTGCAGCGGCAGTGCGGCGTCATCATCGCGGCCGGGGAGCTGGCCACCGACACCGTCACCGCCAACGCCCGCAATTTCGCCACAGCGCACTTCGTCGTGCTCGGGACGGCGGGTGCGGCTGAGAACGTCCGTGCGGTGCGGGTGTCGGGGACGCCCGTGGCCGCCGCCGTCGAGCGCGTCGTGTCCGAGGCGGTCACCTGATGCGGGAGGGCGGGGTCAGGCGTCGGTGGAGAAGCGGATCGCGGTCGGGGGGAGTTCGATGCCGGGCCAGACGCGCAGGCCGGGGCGCAGTTCGTTGCCGGGGCCCACTACCGCGCCGTCGCCCAGGACCACGCCGTCCAGGACGGCGCCGGGGCCCACCCGGGCGCCTCGGCTCAGCACCGAGTCGCAGACCGTGGCGCCTTCGGCGACGAAGGCGTCCTCCAGGAGGACGCTGCCGACGACGGTGGCCCCTGCCTCGACCACGGCGTTGCGGCCGACTGTGGTGCCGCCGCGCACCACCGCGCCCGCCGCGACCCGGGAACCCGCGAGGGCCAGGCGCTCGCCCGGGTCACCGGGCATGGCGGGAGAGGCCAGGGCGCCGAGGACGAGGTCTCGCGAGCCCTGCACGAAGGCTTCGGGGGTTCCGACGTCCAGCCAGTAGGCCGACTCCACGTGGCCCATGACCAGGGCGCCCGACGAGATCAGGGACGGGAACGTCTCGCGCTCGACCGACACGACCTCCTCCTCGGGGATCGTGTCGATGGCGGAGCGGCGGAAGACGTAGCAGCCCGCGTTGATCTGGTTCGTGACCGGATGCGGGGTCTTCTCCAGGAAGGCGGTGACGCGGCCGTCCGGGGAGGTGGGGACGCAGCCGAAGCGGGACGGGTCGTCCACCTCGGTGAGGTGCAGGGTGACCGCGGCGGCGGCCTCCTCGTGCAGCTTGACCTGGGCACGGACGTCGTGGCCCGACAGGATGTCGCCGTTGAGGATCAGGACGGGGTCGTCCGGGCCGCAGGTCAGGGCGCGGGCCGCGTTGCGGATGGCGCCGCCGGTGCCGAGCGGCTCCTTCTCGGTGACGTAGGCGAGATCGACGCCGTAGGCGTGCGAGCCGAAGGCCGCCTCGAACATCTCGGCGCGGTAGGACGTGGCGAACACGATCCGCTCGACGCCGGACGCGTGGGCGCGCGCCAGCTGGTGCGCGAGGAACGCCACGCCCGCGGTGGGCAGCAGGGGCTTCGGGGTGGAGATCGTCAGCGGGCGCAGGCGGGTGCCCTGGCCCCCCACCAGGAGGATCGCTTCCACTGGCTTCCTTTCTCCACGCGCGCGGTTGGAGAGAGCCTAGTGGGTGCGGGAGGCGGCGTACTGATCGACTGCGCGCTGGTAGGAGGCCATGTGCGCCTCGGCGGACGCCGACCAGGAGAACTCCTGGGAGCGGGCGTGCGCGGCTTCGGCCAGGTCGGCGCGGCGGGACGGGTCGTCGATGAGGGCGGCCAGAGCGCCCGCTATGCCGGGTGCGTCGGGTTCGGTGTAGGCGACGGCGTCTCCGCCGACCTCGGGCAGGGGGCCGCGGCGGGTCGTGAGGACGGGCGCGCCGCACGCCATGGCCTCCAGGACGGGCAGTCCGAACCCCTCGCCCCGGCTCGGGATCGCGAACACCAGGGCACCGCCGAAGAAGCCGGGCAAGGACGGCCACGGCAGGTATCCGGGACGCAGCACGCGCAGGTCGAGAGGGACGGTCGCGAGGGCCGCGTCGACCTCGTCGTCCCAGCCGCCGCTGCCCGCGAGGACGAGGACCGGCGCGTCGGGACGGCTCGCGCACGCCTCGACCCAGCCGCGGATCAGGTTCGGGACGTTCTTGCGCGGCTCCAGCGCCCCCAGGTAGGCGATGTAGGGGCGGCCGTGCAGGCCGAGCCGGTCGGAGACCTGCTCGACCTCGGCCTCGGAGGGCCGGTGGAACACCTTGTGGTCGACGCCGTGGTAGGCGACGTCGATGTGCGCCGGGTCGGCGCCGAGCACCCCGACCAGCTCGTCGCGGGTGGCGCGGGACGGGACGATCAGCCGGGTCGCGCGGCGCGCCGCGCTGCGGGTCGCCGACTTGATGTAGGACGTCCGGACCGGGTCGTGCAGTTCGGGCTCGGTGAACAGCGTCACGTCGTGGATCGTCACCACGGTCGGCAGCGTGGCGCTCACCGGCATCGTGTACGCCGGCAGGTGGATGACGTCCGCGCCGACGCGTTCGGCCAGGTGCGGCAGCCCCGACTGCTCCCACGCCAGCCGGGTCGCGCGGTGCGCCAGCGTCGCCGGGCCGGCGACGACCCGCGCCCCGGGGACGAGGGTCTCGTAGCGTTTCTCGTCCGCCCGCTGGCAGGCGACGGCGAGATCGGCGCCCTGCGCGTGCAGGGCGCCCAGCAGCCCGTCCACGTACCGGCCGAGCCCGCCGCGGTCGGCAGGCACGGCGGTGGCGTCGAGGAGAATTCGAGGCGCCACGGTCCATTCCCCCATCCAGCGCGGTCGCGTAGATCACCCTTTACGTCCGAGCCTACGCCCGTCGGGCGCGGGCTCGCGTGACCTCATTCCACGCGATTCACGATGGGCCCCTACCCGATCACTACCTCTTACGCGCCTGAACGAGCACGATGCTTCCGCGCTCGTTGGGCGCCTTGCGGTCGGCGAGGGCGACGAGGGGGGTGAGCGGGGCGGCGGCGTTGAAGCCGACCTTGCCGCCGTAGGTGGAAAGCGACAGGTAGAGGCGCTCGGTGGCGGCCGTGCGGAACTGGTAGCTGTGCTTCACCAGGTCGAGGCCGCGCTCGTCCATCAGCTTGCGCAGGCTGTCGTGGGTGTAGGTGTGCTGGACGTGGTACTTGGCCTTGTGCGCGTCGCGGAGCTTCGGCCACGTGTCGGCGCGGCTCAGCACGTCGGCGGACATGTAGATCTCACCGCCGGGCTTCAGCACTCGCGCCATCTCGTCCAGCGACCTGCCGCCGTCGTCGAAGTGCTCGATCGCGCAGACGGACAGGATGGCGTCGAACGACCCGTCCGCGAAGGGGAGCTTCAGCGCGTCGCACTCGATCAGCGCGGGGGCGTTGGCCAGCGTCCGCCCGTAGACCATCTTGCCGCGGGCGAGGTCGATCGACACGGCGTCGGCGCCGCGCCTGCGCGCCCGCCCCGCCCAGTAGCCGTCGCCGCCGGCCACGTCGAGGACGCGCCTGCCGCGCAGGTCGCGTCCCATCCAGTCGAGCAGCGTCCCCGCCTCGCGGTACCGGCACACGTGCACCTGGTGCCCCATGAAGGCGACCACATCCGAAATCTTCATCGTCCCCCAACTCTAGGCCGCCCGGCCGGGTGCGAGGCAGCGTTCGCCTACGCTGGGCGGGTGAAGATGAGGGTCGTCGCCGTGCGGGCGCTGCGGGTGTTCCTGGTCCTGCTCGCGCTCGCGTTCTGCGGCTACAGCGTCGCCTCCCAGTGGGACGCGACGGTGCGGGCGTTCGAGCAGATGTCCTGGGCGGCGCTCGCCGGGGCCCTGGTCGCCGGGCTGGCGGGCCTCTTCATCTGGATGCTCGGCTGGCGGGAGTTCCTCGCCGGGCTCGGCTCGCCGCTCCCGGTACGCGCCATCTTCCGCATCTCCGGGATCTCGCAGCTCGGCAAGTACGTGCCCGGCAAGGTGTGGGCGCTGGTCACGCAGATCGAGATGACCCGCGAGCACAAGGTGCCGCCGGAGCGCAGCTTCGGATCGACGCTGCTGGCGGTGGCGACGTCCACGGCGTGCGGGCTCGCGGTCGCGGCGGTGACGCTGCCGCTCACGTCGAAGGCCGCGCGGGACGAGTACTGGTGGCTGTTCCTCCTCGCGCCCGTGCTGCTGGTGCTGCTGCACCCGAAGATCGTGACCTGGGCGCTCGGGACGATGCTGCGGCTGATCCGCCGGCCGCCGCTGGAGCACCCGGTGAGCCTCGCCGTCACGCTGCGCGCCATCGGCTGGACGGTCCTCGGCTGGATCCTGTTCGGCGTGCACACCTGGCTGCTGTGCATGGCCGTCGGCGGGGACGGCACGGGCCTGCCGTTCGTCGCGACCGGCGCCTACGCGCTGGCGTTCGTCGCCGGGTTCCTGGTGTTCATCGCGCCGGGCGGCATCGGGGCGCGGGAGGCCGCGCTGACGGTGGTGCTGACGCCGGTGCTGCCGGCGGGCGCGCCGGTCGTCGTCGCGATCGCGTCCCGGGTGCTGCTGACCCTCGCCGACCTGATCAACGCGGGGGTCGCGCTCCTGCTCGGGCGTACCGCTCCGCGGGCCGGGAATGAACCCCCCTCGAAGGAGCTTGTGACGGGTACGCAGCCGACGAAGGAGGGACCGTGACGGCCCCGATCACCGTGACCGACGCGACATTCGCGGACGAGGTCCTCAAGAGCGATACCCCGGTGCTGGTCGACTTCTGGGCCGACTGGTGCGGGCCGTGCCGCATGATCGCCCCGATCCTGGAGCAGATCGCCGAGGAGAAGGACGGCAAGCTCAAGATCGCGAAGATGGACTACGACGCGAACCCGCAGACGCCGAACAAGTACGGCGTGATGGGGCTGCCGACCCTGCTGCTCATCAAGGACGGCGAGCCCGTCCAGCAGATCGTCGGCGCCAAGCCGAAGCGCGCCCTGCTCAAGGAGATCGAACCGCACCTCTGATCATCGAACCGCTGTGAGCGCGTCGATGTAGGCGGCCCACAGCGGGCCGTGGTCGACCGGGCGGACGCCGGAGCGGAGGCGCTCCGGCTCCCCCGGTTCGTAGAAGCGGCGCAGCGCGGACGCCAGGGACGCGGCGTCGTCCGGCGGGCAGACGAGCCCGTCGACGCCGTCGCGGATCTGGTCCGCGAAGCCGCCCACGTCGGTGGCGATCACCGGCAGGCCGTGCTCGTAGGCCATCCAGACGTTCTGCGACGCGGTCGCCGTCCGGTACGGCAGGACGAGCGCGTCGGCGGCGGCGAACAGGCCGGGAACGTCGGCGGCCGGCACGTAGCCCGGACGCAGCTCCACCCGCGAGGTCAGGTCGAGCGAGCGGATCAGCTCGCGGGTCTCGTCCAATCCGCCCCAGAACTCGCCCGCGACGGTCAGCGCCACGTCGTCCGGGCCTTCGGCGAGGGCGCGCAGCAGGACGTCCAGGCCCTTGTACGGGCGGACGATCCCGAAGAACAGCAGCCGTCGCCGCACCTTGTCGTCACCGGATGAGACGGCCCCCGACGAGGGCAGGTGCGCCGCCATCTCCGCGACCCGCACAGGGCGCGAGGTAAGACCGCGCGCCACATCGGCCTGCGCGTCGGTGTGGACCAGGACTCCGTCCACCTTCCGCAGCAGCCGCTTCATCAGCGGCTCGTCGTAAGGCTTGCGCTCATGCGGCAGGACGTTGTGGCACAGCGCCACCACCCGTGTCCGGCCGCCGATACCGGCCAGGATCCCCAGGTAGGACGGCACTTGAACGGTGCTCAGCACCACCAGCACGACCAGGTCGCAGGAGCGCAGCGCGCGCCCCGTGCGGTACCAGCCGTCGGGGCGCCGCCAGTCGAGCCGGTGCCGGGTGCCGGGGAACGGCTCGCCCTCCGGCTCGGCGATCGTCTGCTGCCCCGGATACAGGAACCCCGGGTACTGGGCGCGCCACGACTCGATGACGACCTCGTGCCCGGCGGCGGCCAGCCGGTGCGCCAGCTCGGTGGTGTGCCGGGCGCCGCCGCCCTTGTACGGGAACGCCGGGCCGACGATCGCGATGCGCATGCCCCGGGCCGCCACCGCTAGACGTCGCCGCGCGATCGGACGATCAGGTCCGCCAGCAGCGCCAGCGACGCGATGATCAGTCCGGTCACGAAGATCATGATGGTGTTGTTGGCGAAGTAGCCGAAGTGCACCACCATGTCGAACACGCCCTTGAGCAGCCCGATCACGATCAGCCACAGCGCCGGCGGCATCAGCACCTTGAGCGGGTTGAAGTACATGACCATCCGCAGGACCTGCAGGATGTAGCGGTAGGCGTCCTTGGTGAAGTGGAACTTCGACTTGCCGGCCCGCTTGGCGTAGTCGATCGGCACGTACCGGACCGGGTGCTGGTTCGACAGGAACGCGATCGTGATCGTGGTGACGCAGGAGAACCCGGGCGGCAGCAGCCGCAGGTACGGCAGCGACACCTCGCGGCGGAACGCGCGCAGCCCCGAGTTCAGGTCCGGGATCCTGGTGTTGGTGAGCCGCTCGGCGACCTTGCGGATGAACCACTTGGCGGGGACCCGCAGCATCTTGTGCGTCCCCTCCTCGGTGGTGCGCGCCCCGACGACCTGGTCGACGGACGGGTCGGTGTCCAGGACGTCGACGAGCTCGGGGATCCGCTCGTTCGGGTAGGACATGTCGGCGTCCGTCCACACGACGATGTCGCCGCGGGCCTGCTGGGAGCCGATCCGCCGGACGGTGCCCGAGCCGCTGTTGTTCTGGAACGCCATGACCCGCATGTGCGGGAAGCGCGGCTCCGCCTCGCGCAGCCGGGCGAGCGTGTCGTCGGTGGAGCAGTCGTCGACGGCCAGCAGCTCGTAGGTCTTGCCGCTGTTGTCCATCGCCTTGCAGATGCGCTCGACCTCGTCGATCACGTGGTCCTGCTCGTTGTAGCAGGGCAGGACGATCGTGACGTGGACGGGCCCGTCGTCCGTAGCCGCGGGGGCGGGCGCCGCCGCGGGCGCGGGCGGCGCCTCCACGGGCTCGGCGGGCGCGGCGGGTTCGGCGCTCTCGACCGGCCCGGTGCCCTCGGCGGGCGCGGCCGGCTCGGCGGGCGCGGCCGGCTCGGCGGGCGCGGTCTCGGACGTCGGCTCGGCAGACTGGGTGCTCACGCAGCGCGAGGATACTCGCCCGCGCCGGCCTCAGCAGCCTCGTCGGCCATGCGGGCGCGCTCTCCGGGCCTCCGGAGCGACCGGTCAGGGTGCGGACGGCGCGGCGATCCAGACGTCCATCGTCAGCCCCCACGTCCCGCCGGGCGGCTTGGTGAGGGTGCGGCCGTCCTGCCGCGTCCGCACGTGCAGGACGTGTTCCGGCGTCCCGTACGGCGCGACCTGCTCCCGCTTGGCCGCCATGATCACCGGACGCCGGCCCGCCCGCTGCACGCCGGCGACGACGCGCTGCACGTCGTCCGGCGTCGCCCCGCCGCTCGTCCGCGCCGCCGGAACCCCGCACATCCCGCGCACGACCTGCAGGAACCGGTCGGCCGTCGACTGCTCGACCACCACGACCGAGCTCCGCCCCGGCAGCTTGCCGCACATGCCCCGCACCGCGCCCACCTCGTGCTGCTCCGTCCGGCTCACGAGGAAGCCGCCGGACGTCAGCACGATCGGCACCAGCATCAGCAGGACGCCGGCGACCGCGCCCCGGTTGACCAGCTTCGGCCCGTACCCGAGCCGGCGGACGCGCCGCACCGTCCACGCGGACGCGAATACGGTGAACAGCAGCAGGCCGGGGATGACGAGGCCGATCAGCCGCCGGGACGCCCACGGGTGGTCCGGCGTGATCCCCGGCCTGACCAGCACCTGCGTCGTCGTCCACACGATCATCGCGTAGGGCAGCAGCCATTGCGGTGACTGGCCGCGCAGAAGCCGGCGCACCACCAGCGCGGCGCCCAGCGTCGCGAACAGCAGCGCGGGGACGCCGATGTACCAGGCGACCCAGTACAGGGACAGCTCCGAGTACTGCCGGGTGCCGTCCACCGGGAGGTGCTGGATCCGCTGCACCATCTCGATGAACCGGACGTTCAGCTCGTCGTCCTGCGTCGCCGGCACCCGCCGGACGGTCTGCACCAGCGGCCGGACCGCGAAGCCGGCCATCACCAGCACGGTCAGGCCGGCGGCGGCGCCGGGCAGCGGGCCGCGCGCGACCTTCGAACCGAGCGCCCGCAGCCGCGTCCCCGTCCGGTCCGCGCGCAGCAGGGCGGCCATGGCGACCGTGGCGACGAGGACCGCCGCGCTGATGGCCAGCAGCGGCTTCAGCGACGCGTCGAGGTACCTCAGGTACGGCCGGGACAGCGTGAAGCCCTCGGCCAGCCCGGCGCCCGCGCCGAGCAGCAGCCCGCCGGCCGCCCAGTACCCGGCGCCGCGCCGCAGCCCGATGAGCAGGCCCGCGAACGCGAGCACCGGCAGGACGTCCCGCAGCCCGTCGATGCGGACCAGCACGATCAGCCCGAGCGCGAGGCCCGCCAGGAGCGCCTTCACATCGGCGTGCCGCCCGCGCTCCCGGCGCGCGTCGTGCATCAGCGACAGCCCGCCCAGCAGCAGGACGATCGCGGGCAGCTCGCTGAACGTGCTGCGCGAGACGTAGAGCATCGGCAGCGTCAGCGCGAGCAGCAGCGCCCCGGCGGGCGCCCAGCGCGGGCCGACCAGCCGCGCGACGAGCCCGGCGAACGCGAGCACGCAGCACGCGCCGAGCAGCGGCGCCATCAGCAGGATGCCGTGGGTGCCGCCGATCCAGCCGCCGAGCGCGAGGACCAGCGGCATCCCCGCCATGAACTGCGGGACGATCGCGCCGCCGTCCGCGTAGAAGGCGGGGCTGTCGAAGCGGAGGACGGCGTCGGGGCCGCCGAACGCGTCCGTCGTCCGCGGGATGGGCAGCGACCCGTGCTCGGCCAGCCAGGTCGCGAACTGGACGTAGGACGCAGGGTCGCGGCGGACGACGATCTGCTCCGAGCACATGACCACCTGGAGCACCAGGAACGCGACGGTGATCGCGAGGACGCTCCCGGTGGCCCACCAGGGCGCCGCGTCCGCATGGCCGCGGCGGGGCCGGTCACCGGCGGCGCCGGCCGGGGCGCGCAGCCCGAGCCACAGGATGACCGCCGCGACCGGCACGAACAGCGCGATCGCCGGGACCGGGCGGAACACGCCCGCGAGCAGCAGCGGCAGCGCGACCGCCAGCCACGCCACGACGAGCAGGGCCGGGGCGAGGGTGGCGCGGGCGAGCAGCCGGCCAGCGTCCATCAATCCGCCCCGCGTTCGTCAGTGCGGTGCGCGCCCGCCCGCCTCCGGTTCATGGGGTGGTCATCCACCCGTGCGGAGCGTAGCGGCACTGGCCGGGTGGTGACTCCCGGACGATCACGCGGGCATAGGCTCGGGTCCATGAGCGCACACGGCCCGAGCGGGGCGACGCCCGCGGAGCTGCTGCGGCGGCGGGTGGCGGACGACCCGTCCAACCCGCTCGTCACCTTCTACGACGACGCGACCGGCGAGCGGGTCGAGCTGTCCGCGCGGACGTTCGACAACTGGGTCGCCAAGACGGCGAACTTCCTGGTGGACGGCCTCGGCGCCGAGCCGGGCGGCCGGGTCGTGCTCGTCCTGCCGCCGCACTGGCAGACGGCGGTGTGGCTGATGGCCTGCTGGTCGGCGGGGCTCGTCGCCGAACCGGTCGACCCGGAGTCGGTGAAGGGCCGGAGCGGCGAACCGGTCGGCTCGTCCGGGCCGTATCACCGTGGGGGGACGACCCCCCACACCCCCCGCAAGGGCCCTTACATCCTTGCGGCGGCTCAGGAGGTGCTGGACAAGGTGATCGACGACGCGGAGGCCGAGGAGATCGTCGGGCTGTCGCTGCACGCGCTCGGCGGCCCGCTCGCCGACTGCCCGCCCGGCGTGACCGACTACGCCGACGAGGTCCGCGGTTACGGCGACCGGTTCGAGCCGGTACCGGGAGTGACGCCCGAGGCGCCCGCGCTCGATGTGACAAACACCACATTGGACGCCGCCGAGCTGGTGGCCGCCGCCCGCGAAGCCGTCGAGAAATGGGAGCTGGACGTGCGCGACCGGCTCCTCGTCGACATGCCGTTCGCCACACTCGACGGGGTGCTGGCGGGCCTTCTTGCACCACTAGCATCGGGTGCTTCCGTCATAATCCAACGAAACTTCGACAAAGCCACACTAGATCGACGTCTGACCGTGGAGCATGTGACGGTGGTGGCCGGTCCGCCCGGACCGGATGGCGCATCCGGGCCCCCGTACCGGCTCGCCTGACCTACGCTCTCCTTGCCCCGTCCACCGACCCGACCCTGAAAGCGGGCGAGCACCGTGTGGGGGACGCCCCCGCACCCCCCAGTACCGCTGAGACCCCGGACACCGGAGCCGATGAACAGCAACCCGATGTACATGGAGTACGTCGACGACGCCGACCCGCAGCCGGCGCCGCGACGCGGCTGGCGCATCCTCGGCTGGGTGTGCATCGGGCTGTCGGCGGTCATGGTGGTCGGCTCCCTCACCGCCTACGGCCTGTACCGCAAGGCGTTCGGGAACATCTCCCACGAGGACGTCAACGCGCAGCTCGGCCCGAACCGGCCGAAGAAGCTGAACAGCGCGATGAACATCCTGCTGCTCGGGTCCGACACCCGCGCCGGGTCCAACGGCAAGTACGGGCGCTCGCTGAAGAACGAGCTGCCCCGCTCGGACACGATGATCCTGCTGCACCTGTCGCCGGGCGGCGGCCAGGCGATGGGGATCAGCTTCCCCCGCGACCTGATGATCCCGATGCCGTCCTGCAAGGGCCGCAAGGGCGGGACGATCCCGGCGCAGTCCCGCGGCCAGATCAACTCGGCGTTCACCAACGGCGGCGCGGCCTGCGTCATCAAGACGATCGAGAGCATCTCCAATATCCGCATCGACCACTTCATGCAGGTCGACTTCACCGGCTTCAAGACGATCACGAAGGCGGTCGGCGGCGTCCCGGTGTGCCTGCCGAAGTCGGTGAACGACCCGAAGTCCGGGCTCAAGCTGAGCAAGGGCACGCACAAGATCTCGGGTGAGACGGCGCTGGCGTACGTACGCGTCCGGCACGGCCTCGGCGACGGCTCCGACACCGACCGGATCAAGCGGCAGCAGAAGTTCATGGGCGCCCTCGCCAACAAGGCGATGAGCGCGGGGGTCCTCAGCAACCCCAAGAAGATGTACTCGCTGATGAACGCGGTCACCAAGTCGCTCACCACCGACAAGGAGCTGACGCCGCAGGTCATGATGGACATCGCCCAGGAGATGCAGGGCATGACCTCGGGCAAGCTGCGGTTCGTCACCGTCCCGTCCGGGCCCGACCCGGCCGACATCAACCGGGTGGCGCTCACCGACGCCGCGCAGCCGTTCTTCGCCGCCGTCCGCAACGACAAGACCATCCCGAAGGAGCCGAAGGCCGGCGAGGTGAAGATCCCGCCGAGCCAGGTGCGGGTGCGGGTCTACAACGGCAGCGGCGTGGACGGCCAGGCCGGGCGGGTCGCCGACGACCTCGAGTCGCAGGGCTTCCAGGTGACGGTCGGCGGAAACGCGCCTGCGCCAACCGCGGCCACCAAGGTGCTGTACGGCACCGGCGCCGACCAGCAGGCCCAGACACTCGCCGACCTGATCCCGAGCAAGCCGCAGCCGGCCGTGCGCGGGAAGGGCGCCACGCCCGGCGTCGTCGACCTGGTCGTCGGCAAGGACTGGACCGTGTTGAAGAGCGCCGGCGCCGGCATCCCCAAGCAGCAGGGCGAGATCCGCGCCAGCGACAACATCTGCAAGGGGATCTGACCCCGGGAAGCATGCTCCGGGCCGGTTCGTCCGGTCGATGAGCCGGGTGCTGGAGCCGACGATGGCGCGGGCGTTCACGCCGCTGCGGCGGCCGGGGGGCGCGCCCGCCCGGCCCCTGTCCTGCTGATCGGGCCCGCCTGAGCGAGTCCGCGCCTTCCCGGTCGGGGCCAGTCTTCCGGATCTGGGCACGGACGCGGGCGATCGCCGCTAGAGTCCACCATGCACTCTACGTGATCGCTTGCGCACTGAAAGTGGTTATACCAGACATGCCGGACATCCTGTCTTCCGCGCGCCCGTCCGCGACCGCCACCGTCCCGGTGCTTGCGGCCGCCCGGCCGGCGGGCGCGGCGGATGCGCGGGCGGACGGACGGGACGCCTACTTCGACAACGTCAAGTTCTTTCTGATCCTGCTGGTGGTGGTCGGGCACTTCTGGGAGGTGTTCCGCGGCGACAGCCACGCGGTGGACGCGGCCTACACGCTCGTCTACGGATTCCACATGCCGGTGTTCGTGTTCGTCTGCGGCCACTTCTCCCGCGGCTTCATGAACCACACGAAGAAATTCCGGGTGGTTTTCCCGACGTTGGTCGTCCCTTATGTCATCTTCGATGTGCTTTACCGGCTGCAGCTCGTCTTCGTCCGGGGAAATGAGTTCCGGTTGCCGGAGCTTTTCCGTCCGCAGTTCCTGATGTGGTTCCTCGTCGCGCTGGTGCTCTGGCGGCTGAGCGCCCCGCTGTGGGCGCATCTGCGGCACCCGGTCGCGGTGTCGGTGGCGCTGTGCCTGGTCGCCGGCAGCTGGAGCTTCGCCGCCGACCCGACGCTGTGCCGGGCCGCCGGGCTGCTGCCGTTCTTCGTGCTCGGCCTGACGGTCCCGCGCGATCGCGTCGAGCGGCTGCGCGACCTGCGCCGGGCGCGCTGGGCCGGGGCCGCCGTGCTGCTCGCCGCGCTGCCGGCCGCCTACGTCTGGCAGCTCGGCACCGTCGTCCCGCCGGTCGAGCGCGGTGTCCTGCTGTGGAACCGCGGCTACGAGCACCTGGACTTCAGCGCGGAGGAGGGCATGGCCTACCGCCTCCTCGCGCTCGGGATCGCCGCCGTCCTCGGCGCCGCGTTCCTCGCCGCCGTGCCGCGCGGACGCGCCTGGTACACCGCGCTCGGCACCCGGACGATGTACGTCTACCTGCTGCACGGCCTCGTGGTGAAGGGGCTCGACTACGGCGGCGCCCTCGACGCCCCCTTCCTGCGGACGCCGGCCGGGCTGACACTGGTGACGGCCGGCGCGCTCGCGCTCGGCGTCCTGCTCGCCACCGTCCCCGTCCAGCGCCTCGCGCACCGGGCCGTCGAGCCCGAGAGCCGATGGCTGCTTAAACCGTTGCACAGCGGAAAAAAGATCTGAACAGGGTCCGCGGAAACGGTCCGGATTCACCGAGAAGCTGATTGGCCAACGTGTGAGTACTTCTGATCGCGACATTTCCCTGAGCATCGTCGTGCCCGTGCACAAAGTGCAGGGGTACATCCGGCAGTGCCTGGACTCGATCCTCGACCCGGACCTGCCGAACCTGGAGGTCATCGCGGTCGACGACGCCTCGCCGGACGGCTGCGGCGAGATCCTCGACGAGTTCGCCGCGCACGACCCGCGCGTCCGGGTGCGCCACCTCGCCGAGAACGTCGGGCTGGGCCACGCCCGCAACATCGGCCTCGACATGGCGACCGGCGACTACGTCTGGTTCTTCGACAGCGACGACTACGCGACCGAGGGCGCGGTCCGGGCCGTCCTCGACCGGCTCGCCGAGACCCGCCCGGACGTGCTGCTGTTCGACTACGCGCGGGCCTACTGGAACGGCAGGGTCAAGCGCAGCATCATCAACCACCTGTTCCGCGAGCCGCCCGCTCCGGACGTGTTCTCCCTCGCCGAGCGGCAGAGCGTCCTGGAGATGATGATGACGGCGTGGAACCGGGCGATCCGCCGCGAGTTCCTGCTCGACCTCGGGCTCCGGTTCAGCGGCGGCTACTACGAGGACGTCAACGTCACCTACCCGATCCTGATGGCGGCCGAGCGGATCAGCCTGCTCGACCGGGTCTGCTACATCTACCGGCAGCGCCGCCGCGGCGCGATCACCAGGACCACCGGCGCCAAGCACTTCGACGCGTTCGCCCAGTACGACCGCATCTTCGAGTTCATGGACCTGATGGGGGCGAAGGCCGACCGGTTCCGCCCGCTGATGTTCGACCGGACGATCTGGCACCTGCTCGTCATCATCGAGCGCGGCGACCGCGTCCACGAGTCGGACAACCCGCGCTTCTTCGCCGAGATGTCGCGGACCTACAACCGGTACGAGCCGATCGGGCACGTCCCGCCCGAGCGCGAGGACCAGCCCTACCTCGCCGAGAAGCACCGACTGATCAAGGCGAACGACTACAAGGGGTTCCTGCACGTCCGCGCCGCCGAGGCCAGGAACAAGGCGCGGAAGCGGGGCAGCCGGAAGGCCGCGCGGGTCGGGAGGCGCGGCGTGCTCCTGTCGAAGGAGCTCGCCAAGGACCGCTACTACCAGATGCAGCGGCGCCTCGCGATCGACGAGAACCTCGCCGTCTTCGCCGCCTACTGGTACCGCGGGTACGCCTGCAACCCGGCCGCCATCTACGAGAAGGTCAGGGAGCTGGCCCCGCACATCGAGCCGGTGTGGGTGGTCAAGCCGGCCGCGCGCAAGACCATGCCGGACGGCGTCGACTACGTCGTCGCGGGCGGCGCCGAGTACTACCGGACGCTGGCCCGCGCCAAGTACTTCGTCAACAACGTCAACTTCCCCGACCACTACGTGAAGCGGCCAGGGCAGGTGCACATGATGACGCAGCACGGCACGCCGCTGAAGAAGATGGGCCTCGACCAGATGGAGTTCCCGGTCGGCGCCGCCGACATGGACTTCACGACCCTCATCGCCCGCTCGGACCGGTGGGACTACCTCCTGTCGTCCAACCCGCTGTCGACGGAGGCGTGGGAGCGCGGGTTCCCGTGCGACTACGAGATGCTGGAGATCGGCTACCCGCGCAACGACCGCCTCGTGCGCGCCACCGAGAACGAGCGGGCCCGGCTGCGCGCCGAGCTCGGCGTCCCCGGCGGCGCGACCGCGATCCTGTACGCGCCGACCCACCGCGACTACCAGCGCCGCTACAGCCCGATGTTCGACATCGGGCGGGTGATGGAGCGGCTCGGCGACGACCACGTCCTGCTGCTGCGCGCGCACTACTACTACAAGATCAGGAACATCGCGGCGGACCTCGGCCGGCCGGCGGGCCGGGTCATCGACGTGTCCCGGCACCGGTCCGTCGAGGACCTCATGATCGCCTCGGACGCGCTGCTCACCGACTACTCGTCCGTGATGTTCGACTACGCCAACCTCGACCGGCCGATCGTCGTCTACGCCAACGACTGGGAGACCTACCGGCTCACCCGCGGCGTCAACTTCGACCTGCTGGAGACCGCGCCGGGCGTCGTCGCGACGACCGAGGAGGAGCTGGTCGACGCGTTCGCGTCCCGGGCGCCGTGGGGCGACGCGGCCGCGAAGAGCCTCGCGATCTTCCGGAGCCGCTTCTGCCCGTGGGACGACGGGGAGGCTGCCGAGCGCGCCGTCCGCCGCATGTTCCTCGGCGAGAAGATCCCGAATCCGCCGCGGTGAACCGCCGTCCCGTCCGACCCGGCCCGGCGGCGCCGCCGGGCCGTCCTGAACCGATCGAAGGAGTGGGCCGCTTGTCCTCCGGCGGGATCAGCGTCATCGTGCTCGCGCACGGGGCCGGGGAGTCGCTCGGCGGCACCCTCGCCTCGCTCGCGGCGCAAACGCACACCGGGCTCGACGTGCTGGTGGTCGACGACGGCGCCGGCGCCGCCGCCGGGGCCACCGTGCCCGACGACCGGTTCCGGATCGTCCGGCGGGGCGCGCTCGGCCGGGGCGCGGCCCGCGAGGCCGGGGTCGCGGAGAGCCGCGGCGAGTTCCTGCTGTTCGTCGACGGCGGCGACGAGCTCCCGCCGGACGCCGCCGCGACCCTGCTGGCGGCGCTGGAGCGGTCCGGTTCGGACATCGCGCTCGGCCGCGAGGCCGCCCGCAAGTGGAACGGCCAGGTATCGCAGTGGAAGGCGGGCCCGGCGGTCGCCGCGCCCGCGACCGGCACCGACGTCCGGCGCACCCCGGAGCTCGTCGGCGACCGCCGCGTGTCGGGGAAGCTGTTCCGCCGCTCGTTCTGGACGGCGGGCAAGCTGGAGTTCCCCGATCTCGGCTGGTACGACGACCTGCCGGTGGCGGTCCGGGCGCTGCACCTGGCGGAGGGCGTCGACGTGCTGCCCGACATCGTCCTGCACCGCCGCGGGCCCGGGTTCGCGACGACGACGGAGGCGCAGGAGATCGCCGACGGGTTCGGCGCCGTCACCCTCGCCACGAACTGGCTCGGCGAGCACGGCCGCACCGACGCGAAGCGGCACCTGCAGTTCCTCGCCGTGACCGGCGAGCTGCAGGTGTTCCTGGACGCGCTGCCCGACGTGCCCGCCGAGGAGCGCGACCAGGTCGTCGCGCAGGCCGCCGCGTACGCCGCCGAGGTGCCCGCGAAGGTGCTCGCGGCCGCGCCCGCGCTGACCCGGCTGAAATGGCATCTCGCCGCGGCCGGGCACACGAGGGAGCTGGTGAAGGTCGTCCGGTACGAGCGCGGGAAGGTGTCGCCGGCGATCGTCCGCGACCCGCTGCGGCGCTACGTCGTGTACCCGTACTGGAAGGACGCCAAGGTCGGCGTCCCGCGCGAGGTCTACCGGGCGCGCGGCGAGGTCCGGCTGCGCGGCCGGGTGCACGCGGTGAGCTGGTCGGGCGGCACGCTGATGATCAGCGGCGAGGCGTACATCAACTCGGTCAGCATGCGGCGCCGCTGGACGTCGGTGAAGGCGATGACGCTGCGGTCCGCCGGGCGGAAGATCGTCGCGCGGGCCAGGCAGACGCCCGCGCCGGGGCAGAAGTCGGGTTGGTCCGGGTTCGAGGCCGCCTTCGACACCGGGCGGCTCCGCCGCCACGGGCGATGGGTCGAGGGCGACTGGACGGTCGACGCGTCCGTGCTCAACGCGGGCGTGTTCCGGCGGGGGCCGCTGCGGGGCGGCGGGTCGGGCAGCGGCGCTCATCCCCCGTACCGGTATGTCGCCGATGATGTGCGGATCGTCCCCCGGGTCGAGGACGGCCGGTTCGTCATCACGGTCGAGAAGGTCGTCAGGCGGGCGGCGGCGCTGCGCTGGGAGGGCGACGCGCTCATCATCGAGGGCACCGGCGAGGCCCCTGACGAGCTGGTCCTGTCCCTCGGCGACGACCGCGTCACCGTGCCCGTTACGGCGGCGGGCGACGGGTTCGCGGCCCGCGTCGAGCCGGTGGCCCTGGAAGGGCCGCCCATGCCGCCGGACCAGAGCGACGACACCCGCGACTGGGCGGTGTCGGCCGGCGGGCGGCGGCTGGTGCTCGCCGAAGGCGTCGGCGACGTCGACCGGATGTTCGGCGCGCTGGAGGTCGTCGCCGGGCGGGGCCCGAGCGGCTACCTGCGGATCCGGCGGTCCACGGTCCGGCTGTCGGTGGACGACTGCACGTGGCGTCCGGACGGGTCGCTGTCGGTGACCGCGACGCATCCCGTCCACGGCGGCGGGCAGCTGGTGCTGCGCAGCCGAGGGCGCCGCAAGGAGCACGCGTTCGACCTCGTCGCCGACCCGTCGTCCGGCGTGCTGCGCGCCGAGGTCCCGGTCGCGGCGGTGCCCGGTGTCGCCGGCGTGCTGCCGCTGCGTCCGGGCCGCTGGGACGTGCTGTTCCGCCCGCCGGGCGAGCGGGCGCTGGCCGTGGGCCTGTCGGCGCACGCGCAGCAGGCGCTGCCGGAGCCGCGGGAGGTCGCGCGGCGCGGCTACGCGCTGGAGGCCCGCGACGGGCGCCTCGCCGTGTCGGTGACCGGCGACGTCACGCCGGAGGAGAAGAGCGCCGGGGCGAAATACCGGGAGGAGGCCCGCCGCCGCGTCGACCGGGACGGGCTGCGCGACGCCGTGCTGTTCTCGTGCTTCAGCGGGCGGCAGTACTCCGACAGCCCGAAGGCGATCCAGCAGGAGCTGCTGCGCCGCGGGTCGGACCTGGAGCAGCTGTGGGTCGTCAACGACGCGCAGGTGGAGCTGCCGAGCGGGTTGCGGGCGGTACGGCTGAACGGCAGGGAGTGGAACGAGGCGCTCGCCACGTCCCGCTACATCGTGACGAACCACCGGCTCGGGGACGCGTTCCGGCGCCATCCCGACCAGGTCGTCCTGCAGACGTGGCACGGCACGCCGCTGAAGAAGATCGGCAGCGACATCAAGGAGGTCCACTTCGCGTACGCGCCCGGGATGAAGAAGGCACTGCACGCGAAGACGGGCGGCGGGCCGGTCCTGCCGGAGTGGAGCCATCTGCTGTCGCCGAACCCGTTCAGCACGGAGATCTTCCGGCGAGCGTTCGCGTTCAAGGGCGAGATGCTCGAAGTGGGGTATCCGCGCAACGACCTGATGCACAGCCCGGAGGCCGGCGCCGTCGCCGAGCAGGTCAGGGCGCGGCTCGGCATCCCGGAGGGCAAGCGGGTGGTGCTGTACGCCCCGACGTGGCGCGACGACCAGTACTACAGCCGGGGCCGCTACAAGTTCGACATGCGGCTCGACGTGGAGCGGGCGCGGGCCGCGCTGGGCGACGACCATGTCCTGCTCATCCGGCTGCACACGAACGTTGTGGACGGGGTCGAGGAGGACGGGCACGGGTTCGTCCGGGACGTGTCCCAGTACCCCGACATCACCGAGCTGTACCTGGTCTCGGACGTGCTGATCAGCGACTACTCGTCGGTGATGTTCGACTACGCCAACACGGGGCGTCCCATGCTGTTCTTCACCTACGACCTGGCCGACTACCGGGACCGGCTCCGCGGCTTCTACTTCGACTTCGAGGCGGAGGCGCCGGGGCCGCTGGTGGAGACGTCCGACGATCTGATCGACGCGATCCGGGACGTCGAGGCCGCCTGCGCCGGTCACAAGTCGCGATATGAGGCTTTCGTCGACCGGTTCTGCCCGCTCGACGACGGCAAGGCCGCATCCCGTGCCGTGGACCGCGTCTTCGACCCGGCCGGTTCCGGGCGCTCGTGACCTCGCCGAGGGTCAGCGTCATCCTTCCCGTCCACAACTGTCGGGCGGGGCCGCCGGGGCGGCGGGAGGGTGGCCAGACCGAGGGCCATGCAGGCGAACGGCACGGCGGGCAGGACGTAGCGGTAGTCGAAGTCGGCGGTCGCGGCGGGGATGACGAGCAGCGCCAGACTCGTCCCCCACGGGAGCAGCGCACCCGTCCCCCAGTGCCGGACGGGGCGGAGCGGACGCCACCGTCCCCGAGCTCTGACGTGCAGGAACGGACCGGCGAGCCCGCCGATGAGCAGGATGCCGAGGAACGTCCCGGGCATGGCGAAGTGGTCCTGATAAGCCAGGACCTGCCCGGCCCACGGCCGGACGACCCTGGTCTCGCCGCCGTCCGGGTCGTACTTCGCGGCGAGGAGCGCCTGCTCATCGCTCCACGCCTCCCCCTCGGGGAACTCGTACTGCAGCCACGTCCACGGCGTCGGGTACGGCCTGCGGTTCCACTCGAACGCCATGAAGGTGTCATGGACGACGACCTTCGCGTAGTCGCCGGGCTGCTTCTCGATCGCCTCCAGCGCGAACTCCCCCGCGAGCCGGTTGGCCTGCTCGCCGGTCACCCAGCCGGGGATCTCCCGGAAGGCGGAATCCTTCGTCCACATCGCCGCGAAAGGCCGTGACATGCGCGAATCGGTGCGCTGAGGGCACATGATCCGCAACTCGGGGCGGGGGTCGATGACCCGGCAGTCGGCGAACGAAGCCGTCCGCCCGTAGAGCCAGATCGAGTCGGCCTTGGCGAGCTTGAACTGCCCGTACACCGCCTGGAACCAGGCCATGTAGCCGACGACGGGCAGCACGAACATGACCACCGCCGCGACGCATGCCCGCCATCCGGCCTGCCTCAGCAGCATCGCAACCAGGATGACCGCGATCAGCGGCAGGCCCGCCGACCTGGTGAGCGCCGCGAAGGCCGTGAACGTCCCCGCGATCGCTCCCAGCCACCACGTCGGCGCCCAGACGCGCCACGACCACCGTCCCGGCTCGTCCGGCGGTCGGGCGGCCCGGCCGGCGCGCAGCACCACCGCGTAGACCAGCACGCCGCTGAGCAGGCCGATCGCATGCTGCACGGCCACCACCGCGGTAAAGCTGTGCAGCGGCTCGATCAGCCAGAGCAGAAACGGGTATCCACTCGGACGCGTCTCGCCCGGCCGCAGCCGGATCGCGGCCTCCAGATACCCCGGCGAGTCGCCGAACCACAACGGCGCCGGATATGCGAGGACCGCGATGATTCGGATCCAGATCGCCGCCGCGAGAACCACCGCGAACGGCACATGGGCGACGTGGGGGACGCGCACTCTGCCCAGCGTACCGAGGATGATGATCGTCAACGTCCGGTCCGGAGGCACGGATGCGGCGCATTCCCGGAGACCGGAACCGGACAGCCGATAACATCGGACCGCTCCTCACGATGAAAGGAACTCCATGGCGAACTTCACGCTCGACGACGTTCGGCAACGGACGTACAAGGCGCGTGACGCCTGGTGGACCGTCCTGCTGGTCGATCCGCTCGCGTCCCGGCTGGTGAGGTTCACGGCCAACCGGACGCGCGTGACCCCGAACCAGCTCACCGTCGGAGCGCTGATCCTCGGCCTCGCCGCCGGCGCCTGCTTCACCGTCGCGTCCTGGCCGTGGCTGCTCGCCGGAGCGCTGCTCTACCACCTGTCGTTCACGCTCGACTGCATGGACGGCAAGATCGCCCGCCTCAAGGGCACCGGCTCGGTCTTCGGCGCCTGGCTCGACTACATCTTCGACCGCGTCCGCGTCCTGGCCTGCGCGATCGCCCTGATGGCCGGCCAGTACGCCGCCACCGACAACGTCGCCTACATCTGGACGGCCGTGGCGGTCGTGTTCCTCGACATGCTCCGCTACATGGACGCGCTGGAGATCTACAAGGTCCGCGCCCAGATGCGCTCCACCCTGAACGCGGCCCGCGCGGAGGCGCAGGAACTCGAACAGGCCGCCCGCCGCGCCAACGGCGAGATCTCCGACGCCGACGGGGACCTCCGCTCCGCCGAGGCCCTCGCCGAGGACCCGGAGGCCGACATGGAGGAGCGGGTCGTCGCCGACGCCGACCCGACCATCGCGAACCTCCAGCAGGGCTTCAACCAGCGCTTCCCCTGGTACGCGCGGATCCGCAACGTGCTGATGGCGGGCCGCATCCGGCCCCACCTGATCAGCGGCATCGAGTTCCAGATGGGCGTCTTCATCATCGCCCCGATCGCCGCCGTGATCGTCCCCGGCGCCATCATCCCCGTCGTCGCGGTCAGCGCCGCCGGCCTGCTCGCCTTCGAGCTCGTCATCATCTACAAGTTCTGGCTGGCCAGCCGCGACTACACCCGCACCCTCGCCAACCTGAACGCCAAGATCGAGGCCCACCGGGCCGCCCTCCCCACCGACTACCAGGTGACGGTCTCCAGCTCCGGCTGACGTCGACGCGGAAGTCCCCCGGCGCCTTCGGGCACCGGGGGACTTCTGCTTTCAGCGCCTGCGCGCGGTGGCGAGCAGGTACTCCCACTCCATGACCAGCCCGGACGTCCCGACGTCATGCCGCCTGGCCAGCTCGGCAAGCGCCAGATCAAGCTCGGCCACCTTCTCCGGGTCATTGGCGATGCGCCGGTAGACGGCGACGGTGGGGCCGTAGCGGGCCTTGAAGTAGTCGCGGAACTCCTCCGGCTTCCCGAACCGCTCGACCCGCACCACCCGCCGCTCGAACGCGATGTCGCCGACGCGATCGCCGAACAGCTCCTGGACGTGCTCGGGACGTCCCCACAGCGGCGGCGGCTGCGCCCCCTCGGGCGGCGGCGGCGCGTAGGGCTTCATCACGGCGAACATTTCCCCGATGAAGCCCTCCGGCGTCCAGTTGACCAGCCCGATCGTCCCGCCCGGCCGGCAGACGCGCAGCATCTCGCCGGCCGACGCCCGATGATCCGGCGCGAACATGACCCCGACGCACGACAGCACCGCGTCGAACTCCCCGTCGCCGAACGGCAGCGCCTCCGCGTCGGCCTCCCGCCACGCCAGCTCCGCGCCCCGCCGGGCCGCGTCCAGCTCCCCCGCCCGGAGCAGCTCCGGAGTGAGGTCGCCGGCCACCACGTCCGCCCCTGCGAGCGCCGCCGCGATGGCCGCGTTCCCCGCCCCTGCCGCGACGTCCAGCACCCTGTCCCCGGCCTGCACGCCCGCCGCCCGGACGAGCACCGCCCCCAAATCCGGGATGACCTCCGACGCCACCGCCGGATAGTCGCCCAGCGCCCACATCGCCCTGTGCGCGTCCTTCACCGTGTCCCCCATGACACTTCACCTCCCGTTGTGGGTTCAACGCTAGGAATCCGGAGGCCCCGCTCCTAGTACAGGATCTGTACCGGCCCTGGCCGCTCATGGGGAATCGTCCTAGCCTGCGAAGCATGGGGGCTTCGTACTACCAGTTCTGCCCCGTCGCCAAAGCGATGGAGTTGCTGGACGAGCGCTGGACGCTGCTGATCGTCCGCGAGCTGCTCTCCGGAAGCGGACGCTTCAACGAGCTGCGCCGGGGCGTCCCGCGCATGTCCCCGACCCTGCTCTCCAAGCGCCTCAACCAGCTGGCACGAGCCGGCGTCCTGACCAAGAAGGACGACCGCTACATCCTCACCCCGGCCGGCGAGGAACTGCGCCCGGTGGTGGAGGCCCTCGCAGTATGGGGCGTCCGCTGGATAGGCGAACTGGGCGACCAGGACCTCGACCCTCAACTCCTCCTCTGGGACATGCGCCGCAACATCGTCCCGGGCGCCCTACCGGCCCACCGGACCGTCATCCTCTTCGCTTTCCCGGACGTCCCCGCCCGCACCCGGCACTGGTGGCTCGTCCTCACACCCGACAACGCCGACGTCTGCGACACCGACCCCGGTTTCGAGGTCTCGGTGACGGTGACCGCCGACCTTCGCGACATGGTCCGGATCTGGCGCGGCGACCTGAGCTGGCCGGACGCCCTACGCTCCGGCGCGCTCGACCTCCAGGGCCCCGAAACCGTCCGCCGCACCCTCCCGACCTGGTTCGCCCTCTCCCCTTTCGCCGCCGTCCCCCGTCCCGCCATCCACCACGTCGGTGGCAATTCTTAGGCAGGATGAACGGCATGAGCGAGCCACCCGGGCAGTCGTCGATCATGAGCCGCGCGACATGGCCAAAGCCCGCAGCGGCCGCCGACACCCGCCAGACCGAACGCGACAACCTCAACGAACTCATCACGGCCGCCGAGGCCGAGCACGGCCCCCTCAAGGCCGAGGAAGTCCAAGCGCTGCGCGACCAACTCCACCAGGCGCGCAGAGAACAGGGCAGGTCGGACGTCACGTGACCCGGCTCCCGCCACGCCTGGCGGCACCCTCGTCCTCGACAGCGGGCGCCTGACCAAGCCATTCCGCGCGACCGCACTCACCGCCTCCGGCCCGGTCGCGATCCTCACCACAGATGCCGCAGACCAGACCGGCTCTGTGCAGCGGACATGGCACCCTCATCAAGGTGTGGCCAGGCGCCACCCAGCGCGACAATCACACCAACCGCAAACGCCCCGCTCACGACGCCGCAAACGTGCAGAAATGTCAGATCTAGGAAGAGCAGCGATGACGAACTTCCCCAAGTGGAGCGAGATCCGCGCCGACATCGTTGCAGCGGCCGGCGGTGAAGAGGCCGTCACGGAGGCTCGCAAGCGCCACCAGTGAGCCCATTCCAACCTGACTGTGCAGGTCACGGGTTCGTCGCGGGCGACGGATGTGGGCGGTGAATGAGTGAAGCTCCTGCTAGATGAGGTTGTCGACCAAGATCAACCTTGTCCGCACAGGA
>NZ_SMJW01000270.1 GCF_004348335.1 Actinomadura bangladeshensis
GCCCGCGCCCCGCCCCGCATCCCGCAGCCGAGGACGAACAGCATGTCGGGCCCCGGAATCACCATGGCGATGAACGAGGTCGCGAAGAACAGCGCGAGCAGATGCGGATCGATGGGCATACCGCGATCATCACACCTGCGGCGCCCCGTGCTCGACGGGTTTTCCCGGTGGTCAGTCGAGGCAGAACTCGTTGCCCTCGGGGTCGGCCATCACGATGTGGCCGGCGCCGAGCGGGGGTGCCGGCTCGTGCCGCCGAAGGCGGGTGGCGCCGTGGGAGACCAGGCGTTCGGCCTCCGCCTCCAGCGCCTCCATCCGGGCGTCGCCGTCCAGGCCGGGGGCGGCCCGCACGTCCAGGTGGACGCGGTTCTTGGCCTGCTTGCCCTCCGGCACCCGCTGGAAGAACAGCCGCGGCCCGGCGCCGTCGGGGTCGGTCAGCGCCGAGGCGTCGTTGCGCCGCTCCGGCGGGACGCCCATCGCCGCCAGGGCCTCGTCCCAGGACGCGAAGTTCCCGGGCGGGTCCTGGAGCCGGTAGCCGAGGGCCTCGGCCCAGAACGCGGCCAGCCCGGCGGGGTCGGCGCAGTCGAAGGTGATCTGGATATCGCGGGCCATGTCAGCTCGCCTTCCTGTGCAGGTAGAGGTTCCCGGCCTCCCCGCACGGAGAGGCCGTCTTCGCCAGAGCGAGTCTTCCCCCTAATGCGGACAGGTACGTTCCGCGATCTGTGGAACGATGAGCCGCGTGACCGCCGAGGGGACGACCGAGCGGGTGCTGCGGCTGCTGGCCCTGCTGCAGCGCCGCTCGTCCTGGACCGCCGCCGAGATCGCCGAGCAGCTGCAGGTCACCGACCGCTCGGTGCGCCGCGACGTGGAGCGCCTCCGCGCGCTCGGCTACCCCGTCCACGCGACGGCGGGCGTCGGCGGCGGCTACCGGCTCGGCGCGGGCACCCGGCTGCCGCCCCTGCTCCTGGACGACGAGGAGGCGATCGCCACGGCCGTGTCCCTGCGGCTGGCGTCGGGCGGCACCGTCGCCGGGACGGGCGAGGCCGCGCTGCGGGCGCTCGCGAAGCTCGACCAGGTGATGCCGCCGCGGCTGCGCGCCGAGGTCCGGGCCGTGCACGGCGCCACCGAGACCCTCCTCGGCCCCGGGGCCGAGGTCGACGCGGAACTGCTGGTGACACTCGCGCGGGCCTGCCGCGACGCCGTCCGGGTCCGGTTCCGGTACGCCGCCCGCGGCGGCGAGGAGCGGGAGCGCACGGTGGAGCCGGTGCGGATGGTCGCCACCGCCCGCCGCTGGTACCTGATGGCCTGGGACGTCGACCGCGGCGACTGGCGCACCTTCCGCCTGGACCGGATGCACGGCGCCGCGCCGACGACCTGGCATTTCCGGCCGCGGGAGCATCCGGACCCGGTCGCCTACGTCCAACGCTCCGTGACCGGGGCGCCCTACCGGTACCTCGCCCGCGTCCGGCTCCACGCCGCGTCCGACCAGGTACGCGAGCTGATACCGCCCCAGGTGGGACGTGTCGAGGACGATCGCGACGGCTGGTGCCTGCTCACCGTGGGCGGCGACGACATCGACTGGCTCGCTGTCCACATCGCCCGGCTCGGCTTCACGACGCAGATCCTGGACCCGCCGGAACTGCGCGACGCCACCGCCCGCCTCGCCCGCCGCCTGGCGGACATGTCCGCGAACGGCTGACCGTACGGATCAGCATTCGATGACATTGACGGCGAGGCCGCCGCGCGAGGTCTCCTTGTACTTGTCGAGCATGTCGCGGCCGGTGTCGCGCATCGTTTTGATGGCCTTGTCGAGGGTGACGAAATGGCGGCCGTCGCCGCGGAGGGAGATGCGCGCGGCACTGATGGCCTTGATCGCGCCCACCGCGTTGCGTTCGATGCACGGCACTTGGACCAGCCCGCCGACCGGGTCGCAGGTAAGGCCCAGATTGTGCTCGATGCCGATCTCGGCGGCGTTCTCCACCTGTTCCGGGGTGCCGCCCAGGATCTCGGTGAGGCCGGCGGCCGCCATGGAGCAGGCGGACCCGACCTCGCCCTGGCAGCCGACCTCGGCACCGGAAATCGAGGCGTTCTGCTTGAACAGGACGCCGATCGCGCCCGCGGTCAGCAGGAACCGGACGATGCCGTCGTCGTCGCTGGGCAGGAACCGGTCGTAGTAATGCAGGACGGCCGGGATGATCCCGGCCGCACCGTTGGTGGGAGCGGTGACGATACGGCCCCCGGCGGCGTTCTCCTCGTTGACGGCGAGGGCGAAAAGGGTGACCCAGTCCATCGCGTGGAGCGGGTCCGACGCCTTCTCGGTGGAGAGCTGGCGGTGGAGCTGCGGTGCGCGGCGGCGCACCTTCAGCCCGCCGGGGAGAAGGCCCTCGCGGGCGCAGCCCCGCGTCACGCAGGCCCGCATCACCTGCCAGAGGTTCAGCAGGCCCGCGCGGATCTCCTCCGGAGTCCGGCCGAACGCCTTCTCGTTCTCCAGCGTCAGAGCCGAGATCGACAGGCCCGTTTCGCGGCAGCGGTCGAGGAGGTCGGCGGCCGTGTCGAAGGGGTGCGGCAGGACGGTGTCGTCCGGCTTTATGCGGTCGGCGCCGGTGGCGTTCTCGTCCACGATGAAGCCGCCGCCGACCGAGTAGTAGACCTTCGAGCGCAGTTCCTCGCCGGAGTCGCCGCAGGCGGTGAAGCGCATGCCGTTGGGGTGGCCGGGGAGCGATTCCCTGCGCTCGAAGTGGAGGTGCTCGTTGACCACGAAGGGAATGTCGTGGTCGCCGAAAAGGCTCAGCGTTCCGCGTTCGCGGATCGCCGCCAGTCGTTCGTCCACCCGGTCGACGTCGACCAGTTCGGGCTTGTCGCCTTCCAGGCCGAGGATGACGGCCTTGTCGCTGCCGTGGCCCTTCCCGGTGAGGCCGAGCGAACCGTAGAGGACGACCTGCACCGAAGCCGTCTTCTCCAGCAGGCCGTCGCGTTCCAGGCCGCGGGCGAAACGGTGCGCCGCCGCCATCGGGCCGCCGGTGTGGGACGACGAAGGGCCGATCCCGATTTTGAACAGGTCGAAAACGCTGATGGCCATGAGCTACCTCGTTGTAGCTGCGCCCCCTCCCGGTGGCGGAAGGGGGCGCGGAGACGTCACAGGTCCGGATAGAGCGGGTGCTCGTCGGCCAGGGCCTTCACCCGGGCCGACAGGGCGTCCCGGTCGAAGGACGGCTGCAAGGCCAGCGCGATGACGTCGGCGACCTCGGCGAAGTCCTCGGCGGTGAAGCCGCGGGTGGCGAGGGCCGGGGTGCCGATCCGCAGGCCGGAGGTGACCATCGGCGGGCGCGGGTCGTTCGGCACCGCGTTCCGGTTCACCGTGATGCCGATGTCGTGCAGGCGGTCCTCGGCGTCGCGCCCGGTGAGCTCGGAGTCGACCAGGTCGACCAGGACGAGGTGGACGTCCGTCCCGCCGGTGAGGACCTTCACGCCGGCCTTGGCCGAGTCCTCGGCGAGGAGCCGCTCGGCGAGCAGCTTCGCGCCCTCCACGGTGAGCGCCTGCCGGGCCCGGAACTCCTCCGACGCGGCGATCTTGAGAGCGACGGCCTTGGCGGCGATCACGTGCTCCAGCGGGCCGCCCTGCATGCCGGGGAACACCGCGGAGTTGATCTTCTTGCCGTACTCCTCGCGGGCGAGGATCAGCCCGCCGCGCGGCCCGCCGAGCGTCTTGTGCGTGGTCGTGGTGACGATGTCGGCGTACGGGACGGGCGAGGGGTGCAGCCCCGCCGCGACCAGGCCCGCGAAGTGCGCCATGTCGACCATGAGCAGCGCCCCGACCGAGTCGGCGATCTCCCGGAACGCCGCGAAGTCGAGCTGCCGCGGGTACGCCGACCAGCCCGCCACGATCATCTTCGGACGGTGCTCGGCCGCGAGCGAGGCGACCTCGTCCATGTCGACCAGGCCGTCCTCCGCGCGGACGTGGTACGGCACCACGTTCAGCGTCTTGCCGGAGTAGTTCAGCCGCATCCCGTGCGTGAGGTGGCCGCCGTGCGCGAGGTCGAGCCCGAGGATCGTGTCGCCGTGCTGCAGCAGCGCGAAGTACACCGCCGTGTTGGCCTGCGCGCCGCTGTGCGGCTGGACGTTCGCGTGCTCGGCGCCGAACAGCGACTTCGCCCGGTCGATCGCGAGCTGCTCGGTGACGTCGACGTACTCGCAGCCGCCGTAGTACCGCTTGCCCGGGTACCCCTCGGCGTACTTGTTGGTCAGGACGGAGCCCTGCGCCTCCAGCACCGAGACCGGCGCGAAGTTCTCCGACGCGATCATCTCCAGCGTGGACTGCTGGCGGCGCAGCTCCGCGGCGACGGCCTCGGCGACCTCCGGGTCGGCCGTCGCGAGGGAGTCGTAGAGGCTCATGCTTCCTCGATCAGCTTCTCGTAGGCGGCCGAGTCGAGCAGGTCGCCCGGCTCGTCGGAGATCCGCACCTTGAAGATCCAGCCCTCGCCGTACGGGTCGTCGTTGATGACCTTCGGCTCGTCCACCACGGCGGCGTTGATCGCGGTGATCTCGCCGCTGACCGGGGAGTACAGGTCGCTGACCGACTTGGTGGACTCGACCTCGCCGCACGGCTCGCCCGCCTCGACGGCGTCGCCCTCCGACGGCTGCAGCTCGAGGTAGACGATCTCGCCGAGGGCGTCGGCGGCGTGCGCGGTGATGCCGACGGTGACGATGCCGTCCTCTGCTTCTGAACCAGCAGGGCCGAGGCCGGACACCCACTCGTGCTCTTCGCTGTAGCGGAGCTGCTCCGGAACGCTCACGATTCTCTCTCTTTCAGGAACGCTTGTAGAACGGCAGGTCGACCACGTCCACCGGCTCGGGGCGGCCGCGGACGTCCACGGCCAGGTCCGTCGCCTCGACGCCGGTGTCGAGGTAGGCCAGGGCGATCGGCCTGCCCAGTGTGGGCGAAGGGGCGCCGCTCGTCACGATCCCGCACGGCGCGCCGCCGGACGTGACGACCTGGTACCCCTTCCGCGGCGCGCGACGCCCGCGCGCGACCAACCCCACGAGCCTACGGCCCGGCGGGGTCTGCGCCTGCGCCGCCAGGGTGTTCTTGCCCACGAAATCGACGGCCTTGTCCAGCTTCACGACCCGGCCGAGGCCCGCCTCGAACGGGGTCGTCTCGGCGGTCAGCTCGTTGCCGTACAGCGGCATGCCCGCTTCGAGGCGCAGCGAGTCGCGCGCCGCGAGTCCCGCCGGGACGACCCCGTCCACGGCGGCGAACGCGCGCCACAGCGCGACGGTGTCGGAGGCGTCCGCGAAGAGCTCGAAGCCGTCCTCGCCCGTGTAGCCGGTGCGGGCGATCAGGGCGTCGACGTCCGCGACGCGTCCGGCGAGGATGGCGTAGTACTTGAGGTCGGCGACCGGCGCGTCGGTGAAGCCTTCGAGGATCTCCTGGGCGCGGGGGCCCTGCAGGGCGATCAGCCCGTAGGCGTCGGTGCGGTCGTCGACGGCGGCCTCGTAGCCGGCGGCGCGCTCGACCAGCGACTCCCGGACGACGGCGGTGTTCGCGGCGTTCGCGACGACCATCCATGTTGCGTCCGCGAGCCGGTAGACGATCAGGTCGTCGAGGACTCCGCCGTCGGGCGCGCAGATCATCGTGTAGCGGGCCTTGCCCACCGGCATCGGGGACAGGTTCCCGACCAGCGCGTAGTCGAGCGCGGCACCGGCGCCCGGCCCGGACAGGAAGATCTCTCCCATGTGCGACAGGTCGAACAGCCCCGCGCCGGTGCGGACGGCCTCGTGCTCGGCGGTCTCGCTCTTGTAGCGCAGCGGCATCAGGTACCCGGCGAAGTCGACCATGGTCGCGCCGAGGTCCCGGTGGACGTCGTGCAGCGGCGTGGTCTTCGGGTCGGCGGACGGGTCGGCGGACATCGGTTCGGCTCCTTCGTCGCGGGCGCGCGTGGTCCATCGTCCCACTCGCGCACCGGGCGTCGCGGTGCCTCCCCCTCTGTCATCTGCGCCTGAGAGCTTCACCCGCCGCCGGACGGCGGGTTTTCACCTTCGGCGGGGGACCGGGTCCCCGCTTTCCAGAGGTCGCCTGGCCCGTGCGGTCCGTGGGCCTGAGAGGTTCCGGGGAGGATTTGCTCCTTCGGCGTCCCACACCGGCTGCGTGGGACTCTCCCGCACGGGGTCGTCGGCTGGCCGCCAATCTAGCAGCGGCCCCGCCGCGCGACCACCCTCCGTCAGCCCGCCGGCGGCGACGCCGACATCGACTTCACGCACGCCCGCAGGGCCGCCTTGATCTTTTCGAGTTCCTGCTTGTCGGGCGTGGTCGACGGGTTCGGGCTCGGCAGTTCGACCCCCTGCTCGTGCATGCAGTCGTTGAACCTCTCGGTGGCCCGCGACACCTCGGGCACCGGCGTCGCGGCGGTCTTGCCGGGCGCCGTGCCGGACGGCGCCGAAGCCGGCGCGGAGGCGGCCGGCGAGGGCGGCGACGCGCCCGCGTCCCCGCCGCCGGAGCCGCCGCCGGAGCCGCCGCATCCGCTCAGCGCCAGCACGAGCACCAGCACGCCTACGTGACCGCGCTTCACAGTGGACCTCCGTGCGCAGGGGGTGAGATCGGCCCATGATGCGCGGGTGAGGCGATGCCCGGCTATTCAGGCACGTGCCAATGACACGCGCGCGTTTTAGCACCCCGCCTCAAAGGGATGCCGCGCAGGCGCCCGAGATGCCGCCGTCCACGCGTTGACTTCAACCGAAGCGGGGCCGTTCGCGTACTCTGAGTTGGTCATCGAGATCACCCGCGGTGAGCGCGGGTGCACCGAGCTGAGGGGCATTGCCGGATGGTCTACCTGGCAGGGATGCTGATCCTGTTCTTCGGCCTGATGGTGTCCATCGCGCTGCACGAGCTCGGCCACTTCTCCTTCGCCAAGCTCTTCAAGGTGCGGACGACCCAGTTCATGGTCGGCTTCGGCCCGACCATGTGGTCCAGGCGCAAGGGCGAGACCGAGTACGGCGTCAAATGGATCCCGCTCGGCGGCTACATCCGCATGATCGGGATGCTGCCGCCGCGCAAGGGCGACGCGCCCGGGCAGGTCCGGCAGATCAGCACCGGCCCCTGGCAGGGCCTCATCGAGTCGGCGCGCGGCGCCGCGCTGGAGGAGATCCGCCCCGGCGACGAGGACCGCGTCTTCTACGCCAAGAAGTGGTGGCAGAAGCTGCTCATCATGTTCGGCGGCCCCGCGATGAACCTGGTGCTCTCGGTGATGTTCTTCGCGATCCTGCTGATGGGGATCGGCACGATGCAGTCGCAGCCGGTCATCGGCGAGGTCCTCGAATGCATGGTGCCCGCCAGCCAGTCGCAGACCACGGAGTGCCCGAAGGACGCGAAGCCGACGCCGGCCGCGCAGGCCGGGCTCAAGGCCGGCGACCGGATCGTGGCGTTCGACGGCAGGAAGATCGACGGCGACTACGAGAAGCTGCAGGTCCTGATCCGCGACAACGGCGGTAAGACCGTCCCGATGACCGTCGAGCGCGGCGGGCAGGACGTGAAGCTGAACGTCCCGATCACCCGCAACCAGATGTACGACCTGAAGGACCACGACAAGGTGGTCAACGTCGGGTTCCTCGGCATCACCCCGATCCAGGCGATGGAGCGGCAGGGCCCGGGCGCGGTCGCGAGCACGATGGTCGACCTGACCGCGCGCACCACGGGTGCGCTGGTGCGGATGCCGCAGAAGATGGTCGGCGTCTGGAACGCCGCGTTCGGCGACGAGAAGCGCGACCCGAACGGCCCGGTCGGCGTCGTCGGCGTCAGCCGGATCGGCGGCGAGGTCGCGGCCTCCCAGGACTACACCGGCGCCGAGAAGGTGTCGTTCTTCGTCATGCTGCTCGGGTCGCTGAACCTCGCGGTCGGGCTGTTCAACCTCATCCCGCTGCTGCCGCTGGACGGCGGCCACATCGCCGGCGCCCTGCTGGAGGCGGTCAAGAAGGCGTTCGCCAAGGTCTTCCGCAGGCCCGACCCCGGCTACGTGGACGTCGCCAAGGCGCTCCCGGTGACGTACGTGATGGCGGTCGTGCTGATCGTCATGGGCGGCCTGCTGATCTACGCCGACCTGGTGAACCCCGTCACCGTCACGGGATAGCGGGCATCTCGCCCGTCTTCAGGAAGCCGTCCAGCGCGGCCAGGAAGGGCGCTATGTCGAGGCCCTGCCCGGCGAGCCACGCGTCCGACCCGTAGGTGCCGGCGTAGCGCTCGCCGCCGTCGCAGATCAGCGTGACGACGCTGCCGCGCTCGCCGCGCGCCCGCATCTGCGCGATCAGCTCCGCCGCGCCCCACATGTTGGTGCCGGTCGAGCCGCCGACGTCGCGGCCGCTGACCGCGCTCGTCCAGCGCATCGCCGCGATGGACGCCGCGTCCGGCACCCGGATCATCCGGTCGATGACCGTCGGCAGGAACGACGGCTCGACGCGGGGCCGGCCGATGCCCTCGATCCGCGAGCCCGCCGCCGTCCGCTCCGGGTCGTCGTCGGCGAACGAGCCGTGGAACGCCGAGCCCTCCGGGTCGACGACCGCGAGCCGCGTCTGGAACCGCTGGTAGCGCGCGTACCGGCCGATCGTCGCGGACGTCCCGCCGGTGCCCGCGCCGACCACGATCCAGGACGGCTCGGGGAACCGCTCCAGCCGCATCTGCTCGAAGATCGACTCGGCGATGTTGTTGTTGCCGCGCCAGTCCGTCGCCCGCTCGGCGTAGGTGAACTGGTCCATGAAGTGCCCGCCGCACTCGGCGGCGAGCCGCCGCGACTCGTCGTAGATCGCGGACGGGTCGTCCACCAGATGGCAGCGGCCCCCGTAGAACTCGATCAGCTGGATCTTCTCCGGGCTGGTCGAGGCGGGCATCACCGCGACGAACGGCAGGCCGAGCAGCCGCGCGAAGTACGCCTCCGACACCGCGGTGGAGCCGCTGGACGCCTCGATGATCGTCGTGTCCTGCCGTATCCAGCCGTTGGCCAGCCCGTACAGGAACAGCGACCGCGCGAGCCGGTGCTTCAGTGAACCCGTCGGGTGGACGGACTCGTCCTTCAGGTACAGGTCGATGCCCCACTCCGGCGGCAGCGGGAACACGTGCAGGTGCGTGTCCGCGCTGCGGTTGGCGTCGGCGTCGACCAGCCGGATCGCCTCGGCGATCCACGCCCGGTAGCCCGGATCGCAGCGGTCCACGGTGCGGCTCACGGTGATGTTCTCCTCGATCGTCGTTGATCGGCCGGGTCCAACGATATCCGCGCATGTCACGGTGCATCATGGAGGCAGCGGGGGGCAGATGATCGAGATGTTCGACGAGCGGATCGTGGCGACCGGGCGGCTTCCGCTGTTCGGCTTCTTCGTGGCGTTCCTGGTGACGTTCATGCTGACGCGGGTCAACGTGCGGCTGATCCGGGCGGATGTGCGCTGGTGGTTCAGCAATGTGACCGTCGGCGAGTTGCACATCCACCATGTCGTGTTCGGCGTGGTGCTGATGCTGGCGGGCGGCGTGGGGAGCCTCGCCGTCCCGGACGCCTACACCGGCCTCAGCGTGGCCGCCGCCGTCGTGTTCGGCATGGGCTCCGCGCTCGTCCTGGACGAGTTCGCGCTGATCCTGCACCTCAGCGACGTCTACTGGACGGAGAAGGGCCGCGCGTCCGTCGACGCGGTGTTCGTCGCGATCGCGGTGACGGGGCTGCTGCTGCTCGGCATCCGCCCGCTCGGCTACGAGGGCATCGCGCCCGACCCCGGCACGGGCATCCTGACCCGCGTCTATGTGGTGTCCCTCGTCATCAACCTGGTGTTCGCGGTGATCACCCTGCTCAAGGGCAAGATCTGGACCGGCCTGATCGGCCTGTTCATGCCCGCCCTCCTGATCGTCGGCGCGATCCGGGTGGCGCGCCCCGGCTCCCCGTGGGCGCGCTGGCGCTACCCCGAGGACTCGCGCCGCCACCAGCGCGCCGTCCGGCGGGAGCGGCAGCTCCGCCGGCCGCTGATCCGCGGCAAGATCTGGGTGCAGGAGTTCATCGCGGGCCGGCACGACCTCATCCCGCCCGAGCTGCTGCAGCGCCGCGCCGACGTCGCCGAGCGGGCCCGCCTCCGCCGCCTGGACCGCACCGAGCGCCGCGCGGCCGCCCGCGCCGAGCGCCGCGCCAGGGCCCGCGACGAACGCAAGGCCGCCGCCCGCGCGGAGCGCCGGGCCGAGCGCCGCGCCGCCCGCAGAGCCGCCCGCCGCGCCGGGAACGCGACCACCGGCGCCGACGAGGCGCGGCCGGACGAGCGTCCCGGCCGCCGCGTGATCCCCGCCCGCGCGCCGTCGCGGGTGACCGGCCGGGCCGCGTCC
>NZ_SMJW01000271.1 GCF_004348335.1 Actinomadura bangladeshensis
CCGCGGCGCTGACCGCGCCGCTGCTGGCGGCCGGGTTCTGGGTGGCCGGCGGGGCGGGCGGGCCGCTCGGCAGGCTCGACCCCGACACCGTGCCCGTGTTCCTCCACACGCCCGGCGGGCCGCGGACCCTCGTCCTGCACAGGGAGCCCACCGGACGGATCTCCTACACGATCCTCAGGGACGACCGTCCGGTACTGGGCGAATCGGAGGTCACGGCGGGCGACGAGGCCGAGGACCGCATGGACGACCTCGTCGAGGGCCTGGCCGCGGGACGCGAAGGCGACGACGGCCCCGCACTGACCCGGATGGGCGTCCAGTACCTGCTGGTGCCGCATCCCAAGAAGGACCCGATCACCAAGGTCCTGGACGCATCGCCGGAGCTGACCCGCCTGAGCCGGACACGGACGTTCGCCGTATGGCGGCTGCAAGCGACGTCCGCCCGGATGATGCTCGTGCAAGGCTCGACGGTCACGCCGCTGCCGGCGGGGCGGATCAACGCCCGCGTGCAGATCCCGGCGGGGACGGGCAAACGCACCCTCCTCCTGGCCGAACCCGCCGACGACGGGTGGAAGGCCACATTGAACGGCCGCGATCTCAAGGCGCACACGGTCGACGGATGGGCGCAGGGCTACGACATCCCTCCCGCCGGTGGCGAGTTCAAGCTGGCACGGTCGATGTCCATGCGGCACATGTGGGTCGTCGTCCAGGGCATCGCCGTCTTGGTCGTGCTCGTCCTGGCCCTGCCCGGCGCCCAGGCCGACAACCTCGTGTTCACCGGCGACCGGGAGCGGCGCCGCCGCGGACGGCGCGGAGGACGCCGCGGGCGCCGCCGCGCGACCGGCGCCCACGTCCAGCACGGGACGCCCCCGGCCCTGGAACCGCCGAAGGAACCGAGCCCCGAGGAGGTGTCCTGACCCGTGGACAAGGTCCTGCGCCTCCTCGGCATGCGCTACGCCACGGCCGCTCTCATGCTCGTCGCCGTCGCGGCCCTGTACGGGGCGGCGACGTTCTCCCGCCCCGGCGAGGCGTCCGAGAAGGGCCGTCAGGCGCCCGTCACACACGCCGTGATGGTCTGCCCGGGGCACGAGGGCGGGCGCCTGGCCGTCCAGTCCCTGTCCCAGAAGGGCGCCGGACGCGTGGACGTGACGCCGACGAAAGGCGGCTCGCCCCTCGGTTCCATGACCTCGCCCGGCCAGGGCTGGGACGAGGACATCAAGACGGGCGAGAACTCCTACACCGTCCGCGCCGGCGGTGCCCTCGCCGCCGGGCTGGAGGCGGAGCAGACCACGCACTGGAGCGGCGGCCCCGACCGCGGCCTTGCCGGCGCCCGCTGCGCGACGCCCGGCACCGACCTGTGGTTCCTCGGCCCCGGCCCCGCCGGCACCGACGAACTCGACCTCTACCTGACCAACGTCGACGCGCAGCCCGCGTCCGTGGACCTCACCGCCCTGTCCGGCGAGGGGCCGCTCGACACCCCGGAGGGGCGCGGCACGCGCGTCGAGCCCTACACCACCCGGATCGTGAAGATCGGCGACTCGGCGGAGGGCCTCGGCGGCATCGTGGAGGGCGCCGCCGACCTCGCCCTGCGCGTGCGCACCACCAGCGGCCGCGTCGCCGCGTCGCTGCGCGCCCGGGTCGCGAAGGAGAAGGGCATCGAGTGGCTGCCGCAGGCGCGCGGGCCGGCGACCTCCGCGCTGGTCCCCGGCGTGCCGGGCGGTGACGGGCAGCGCCGGCTGCTGGTGTCGGTCCCCGGCGAGGCCGACGCCCGCATCCGGGTCCAGGTGATCACGTCGGGCGGCGCGTTCGCGCCGCAGGGGCAGGACGTCCTGGACGCCCCCGCGCAGACCGTGACGTCCGTTCTGCTCACCGGCGCGCTGTCGGGGAAGGCCGCCGCCGTCCGGCTGGTCGCCGACCGGCCCATCCTCGCGGGCTTCGCCGCGGGCCGCGGCGCCGACATCGCCTACGGCACCGCCACGCAGCCGCTCGCCGCGTCCGGGCCGGGCGTCGTCGCCGACAACCGGTTCGACGCGTCGCTGATCCTCACCGCCCCGTCCGGTGCGGCGACCGTGCGGGTCGTCACGATGAACGCGGCCGGGAAGAGCGCGCCGCGGGACGTGGAGATCCCGGCAGGCCGCACCGTGGAGACCGAGTTGGCCCCGCCCGCCAAGGGCGACGCGTCCTACGCCGCCGTGATCACGCCCAAGGCGGGGTCGGCGCCCGTCTACGCGTCCCGCGTCCTGTCCAAGGGCAAGGGCGAGGACTACCTGTTCACCGTCCTGCCGATCGTGCCGGCCGCGACGACCCTGCACCTGCCGGACGCCGCCGACTCCCAGACCGCCCTGACGCCGTAGCCGCCCCGGCCGCCCTAGTCGTCGTCCGGGAAGTCGTAGCTGGGATCGACCGACTCGGGGGAGATGCCGAGGAGATCGGCGACCTCCTCCACCAGCAGGTCGCGGACCATGCGGGCCTTCTCCACCTCGCCGGAGGCCCGTGCCTCGACCGGACGGCGGAACACCACGATCCGCACCGGCGCACCGTCCCCGGCCGAAAGCGTCTGGACGAGCGGGACGGGGCCGTCGAACCAGGGGGCGATGTCGGGCACCTCCTCGACGGTGAACTCGACCTGGGCCAGTTCCCGCTCCCAGCGCTGGACCAGCCGCTGCACCTCGTCGTCGACGAGGTCGTCGAACCGCTCCGCGCGGGTCCGCGAGACCGGCGCCTGCGGGGGCGTCAGAGGACCACGGAGGCCGCGACCGTGCCGATCGCGGCGCCGTACGCCTGCCACACGGGATCGCACGCGTCCAGCCTACCTCCGTGGCCGCGGCCGCCCCTCGGCGAGCCGGGAACCCGCACGACGACGCGCAAGGTCACGCGGGCGTCCGGCACCCACGGTGAGAGAACGAGACCACACGGAATGTAGTTGTTGCCCCGGAAATCGCCCGGTAACGGCGACACGTGCGCCGGGGTGGTGGCGGAGCCGGTGGGAGGGAGGTACGGTCAGCCATCGTGAGCCCCGTCCGCACCTGCTCCCGCACCGCCTGCAAGGCGCCCGCAGTGTTCACGCTCACGTACGTCTACCGTGACTCCACCGCGGTCCTCGGGCCGCTCGCCACGTACGCAGAGCCGCACTGCTACGACCTGTGCGCGGAGCACTCCGAGCGGCTCACCGCCCCCATGGGGTGGGAACTGGTGCGCCTCCCCGTCGAGGAGGAGACCGAGCCCAGCGCGGACGACCTGGAGGCCCTCGCCGACGCCGTCCGCGAGGCCGCGCGGCCCGCCCCCGGTCCCGGCGAGGAGCCGGTCGGCCAGGGCACCGAGGTCGGCCGCCGCGGCCACCTGCGGGTGCTGCGCTCCGAGCCCGCCGCCACCCAGCCCGGCCAGGAGTAGCGCCGGGACCGGTCGCGCCCCTCCTTCCCGGTAGGCTCGTGAACCCGGTTTCTCAGGGCACAGGGTCTGGTGGCAGGGAGTGCCTTCCGGCACGGGTTCTTCGGACAGGGAGCAGGAGTGGGCGACCTCGGCAAGATCTTCAAGGCGTACGACATCCGCGGCGTCGTCCCGGACGAGCTCGACCCCGCGATCGCCGAGGCGGCCGGGGCGGCGTTCGTGCGGGTGACGGGGGCGAGCGCGATCGTCACCGCGCACGACATGCGCGAGTCGTCCGGTCCGCTGTCGGAGGCGTTCGCGCGGGGCGCGACGTCCCAGGGCGCGGACGTGATCGAGGCGGGGCTCGGCTCCACCGACATGCTGTACTACGCCAGCGGCAGCCTCGACCTGCCCGGCGCCATGTTCACCGCGAGCCACAACCCGGCCCGGTACAACGGGCTGAAGCTGTGCCGCGCGGGGGCGCGCCCGGTCGGCCGCGACACCGGCCTCGGCGAGATCCGCGAGATGGTCGAGAAGGGCGTGCCCGCCTACGGCGGCGAGCCGGGCACGGTGTCGCGGCGCGACATCCTCAAGGGCTACGCCGAGCACCTCAAGACGCTGGTCGACCTGTCGTCGATCCGTCCGCTGAAGGTCGTCGTGGACGCGGGCAACGGCATGGGCGGGCACACCGTCCCGTCGGTGTTCGAGGGGCTGCCGATCGACCTGGTGCCGATGTACTTCGAGCTGGACGGCACCTTCCCCAACCACGAGGCCAACCCGATCGAGCCGGCGAACCTGCGCGACCTGCAGGCCAAGGTCCGCGAGACGGGCGCCGACATCGGGCTCGCGTTCGACGGCGACGCCGACCGCTGCTTCGTGGTGGACGAGCGCGGCGAGATCGTCTCCCCGTCCGCGATCACCGCGCTGGTCGCGACGCGGGAGCTGGCCAAGCACCCGGGCTCCTCGATCGTGCACAACCTGATCACGTCCAAGGCCGTCCCGGAGATCATCTCCGAGCACGGCGGGACGCCGGTCCGCACCCGCGTCGGGCACTCGTTCATCAAGCAGACGATGGCGGAGACGGGCGCGGTGTTCGGCGGCGAGCACTCGGCGCACTTCTACTTCCGCGACTTCTGGTTCGCCGACTCGGGCATGCTGGCGGCGCTGCACGTCCTCGCGGCGCTCGGCGAGCAGGACGGGCCGCTGTCGGAACTGCTCGGCGAGTACACCCGCTACGTCGCCTCCGGCGAGATCAACAGCGAGGTCGCCGACCAGGACGCGGCCGCCGCGAAGGTCAAGGACGCCTTCGCCGGCCGCCCGGGCGTCGAGACGGACGAACTGGACGGCCTCACCGTCGGCGACGAGTCCGCCGGCTGGTGGTTCAACCTCCGCCCGTCCAACACCGAGCCGCTGCTGCGCCTCAACGCGGAGGCCGGCGACGAGGCGACCATGGCGGCGATCCGCGACGAGGTCCTGGCCCTGGTCAGGGACACGTGACCGGCCCGGGAAAGACCGACTGTAGGGAGAAGTGACGCTGCCATGACGATGAAGCTGGACTCCTGGCTGCTGGAGATCCTCGCCTGCCCGAACTGCGGCGGCGACCTGCGCGCCGACGAGGGCGCCGACGAGCTGGTCTGCACCGGTTCGTGCGGGTACGCCTACCCGGTGCGCGACGACATCCCCGTCCTGCTCGTCGACGAGGCCAGGGCCCCCGCCTCGTGAGCCGCTCGGGGCGCGGCGTTGGCTGGACTGAGGAGCGAGGAACGAGCGACGAGGGAGGCCGACGCCGGGAAAGCGCCCCGAGCCGCCGAGCGAAGGCGAGGCCATGAGCGCAGCGATCGATCCCTCACGGTTGGAGGACGGCGAGGCGGCGGAGGCCGCGGATCCCGGCGGGATGCTGCGGCAGGTCGCCTCGTCGGCGGCGCAGGTGCGCGAGGCGCAGCGGGCGGCGGCCGAGGCGGGCGTCGCGGCGCTCGCCGAGGACGGTCGGCCCCGCGCGGTCGTGGTCGCCGGGAGCGGCGCCGACGGCGTCGCGGGCGACCTGCTCGCGGCGGTGTGCGGCGCGGGCTGCGCGGTCCCGGTCTCGACGGTGCGCGGCTACCGGCTGCCCGGCTGGGTCGGCGCGGCCGACCTCGTCATCGCGGTGTCGGGGTCGGGGAGCACCGAGGAGACCCTGGAGGTCGCCGCGGAGGCGGCCCGGCGCGGATGCAGGCTGATGTTCGCCGGCGCGCCCGACTCGCCGCTCGCCGACCTCGCCGCCCGGACCCGCGGGGTGTTCGTCCCGGTGCGGTCGGCGGGGCAGCCCCGAGCGGCGCTGTGGGGCCTGGCGGTCCCGCTGGTCCTCGCCGCGCGCACGCTCCGGCTCGCGGACGTCCCGGACGCGGTGCTGGAGTCCACGGCCGCCCTGCTGGAGGACGTCGCGCACCGGTGCCGTCCGTCCAGCGAACCGTTCGTCAACCCCGCCAAGCGCATCGCGCTCGACCTCGCCGGCGACGTGCCGCTGGTGTGGGGCTCGTCGGCCGTCGCGGCGACGGCGGCGTACCGGCTGTGCGGCCAGCTCAACGCGAACGCCAAGTACCCGGCGGTCTTCGGCGAGGTGCCGCAGACCGGCCACGACCAGCTGATGACGTTCGACGGCTTCTTCGCGGGCGGCGGCTCGTCCGCCGAGCCCGATGACTTCTTCCGCGACCGCGCCGACGAGTCCGAGCACGGCCTGCACCTCGTCGTCCTGCGGGACGTGGAGGAGCATCCGCGGGTGCGGCTGCGGTGCGAGGCGTCGGCCGCGATGGCCCGCGACCGGGGGGTGGCGGTCACCGAGGTCCGCGCCGAGGGCGAGCACCCGCTGGAGAGAATCGCGACACTGATCGCCCTGGCGGACTATGTCGCGGTTTACTTGGCTATCGCGCTCGGCGTGGATCCGACGCCGGTGCCTGCCATGGAAGAGCTCAGAGCGAGGATTACTAGATGAGTGCTGAGGGTGGAACAAAGGCCATCGTCGCCGCGCTGGCCGCCAACCTCGGGATCGCGGCGTCGAAGTTCGTCGCGTTCGCGTTCACCGGTTCGTCGTCGATGCTGGCGGAGTCGATCCACTCGGTGGCCGACTCGGGCAACCAGGGGCTGCTGCTCCTCGGCCGCAAGCGCGCCGCCCGCGCCCGGACGCCCGAGCACCCGTTCGGCTACGGCCGGGAGCGCTACTTCTACGCGTTCGTCGTCGCGGTCGTCCTGTTCACCGTCGGCGCGGCGTTCTCGCTGTACGAGGGCTACCACAAGATCTCCCACCCGGAGGAGGTCAAGTCCCCGATCTGGGCGTTCGCGGTGCTGATCATCGCGATCCTCATGGAGTCGTTCTCGTTCCGGACCGCGATCAAGGAGTCCAACGTCGTCCGCGGCGACCAGTCGTGGTGGGCGTTCATCCGCCGCGCCAAGGCCCCCGAGCTGCCGGTCGTCCTGCTGGAGGACCTCGCCGCGCTCGTCGGTCTCGTCCTCGCGCTGTTCGGCGTCTCGATGGCCGTGGCCACCGGTGACGGCGTCTGGGACGGTGTCGGCACCGTGGCGATCGGCGTGCTGCTCGGCGCGGTCGCGACGATCCTGGCGATCGAGACCAAGAGCCTGCTGATCGGCGAGGGCGCCGACGCCGACACCGAGCGGCGCATCGTCGCGGCGCTGGAGTCGGTCGAGGAGGTCCAGCGCCTCATCCACATGCGGACCGAGTACGTCGGCCCGGACGAGCTGCTGATCGCCGCGAAGATCGCCGTCCACCACGACGACACCGCCGCCGAGGTCGCCCGCGGCATCGACGCGGCCGAGGCGAAGATCCGGGCGCAGGTCCCCGAGGCGAAGCTGATCTACCTGGAGCCGGCGCTGTACGAGGCGGACGGCGCCGAGAGCGCCGTCGCGGAGAAGGCCACGGAGACGCCCACGACATCCTGACGCGCGCGTCCACGAGGAACACGGGACCCCTCGCCGGGCGGCCGCCGCAGTGCCGGCCGTACCCCAGCCCAGGCGAGACCGGCGAATGCGTCCGCGGGAGCGGACCGCGGCCGTCCGGCGAGGTGCTTCCCATGCGTCCCCGCCCGGACCCCTGAAACCGGGCGGTTCTGGTGTGACCGCGGCGGCCTCGCCGAACCCCCTACGTCGGCGATGGCCACCGTCGCGGTCACGGTTAAGACATTACGTGCGCGGGCCGCTCCGGGACGTCCCCCCTAAGGAGGGAACGCGGGTCGTACTCCAGGTGGACGCGCCTCCTCCCTATACATCCGAGCGGTGAGGCCACCGCACGCCCCAGCGGTCACTATTGAGGGGTGACCTCCGATGACAAGGCCCGGACCGGACCCGACCCCGCGGGGTTCGGCCCAGCCGTCGCGCACCACGCGTGGCGGCTGTCCGGCCGGATCGTGGCGGGCGTCGGGCAGCTGCTGCTGTGGATCCTCACCGGGATCGGCACCCTGCTGCGGCCGTTGGCGGTGCGGCTCGGCGCGCGGCTGACCGGCGGCGCCGGACGCCGCCCCGCCCCCGGTGTGCCGCCCGGCGCTCCGGCGGGTGCTCCGCCGGGCGGGGCCACGGCGCCGCTGCCCCGGTGGATCAACACCTGGCGGGAGGTCGTCGGCTCCTGGTACTTCGCCCCGCTGACCGGGCTCGCGCTCGCGATCGCCGCGCTCGCCGAGCTGGCGCCGCGCGAGGACTCCCCGCTCAGCCTCGCCGGCGGCTTCGCCGTCGCGGCGACGCTCCCGCTCGTCTGGCGCCGGGAGAACCTGCGCCCGGTCGCCGCGGTCGTGCTCAGCGCGGTCGCGGCGAGCCTGCTCACCGGGCAGATCCTGCTCGTCACCACCGGCTTCGCCGCCCTGTACACGCTGTACGCGCTGGGCCGGCAGCTGCCCCGCCAGTCGGCCGGCGTCCTCGCGGTCGGCAGCGTCGCCACGATCGCGGTCGTCTACCTCGCCGCCGGGACGCTCGACGAGATCCCGTGGCCGGCGCCGATCGTCGCCGTCCTCGCCGCGATCGGGCTCGGCGACGCGCGGCGCGTGGTGGAGTCCGCCGGGCGGACGGAGGCCGAGGCCGCCGAACGCACCAACGAGACCCTCACCCGGCTCACCGCCGTCCAGCGGGAGCAGGCCGTCATGCGCGAACGCGCCCGCATCGCCCGCGAGCTGCACGACGTCGTCGCGCACTCCGTCTCCATGATCGCGGTGCAGGCGGAGACGGCCCCCTACACGATGGAGGACCTGTCGCCGGAGGCCCGCGCCGGGTACACCGAGATCGCCAGGACGGCGCGCGAGGCGCTGGTGGAGATGCGGCGGCTGCTCAGCGTGCTGCGCGCCGACGCCAAGCCCGAGCCGGACGCCGCGAACTCCCCGCAGCCGCGCCTCGACCGGCTGCCCGACCTGATCGAGCAGCACCGCGGCGCCGGCGGGCGGGTCGACCTCGCCGTCCACGGCGACCCGCGCGACCTGTCCACGACCGTCGAACTGTCGGCGTACCGGATCGTGCAGGAGGCGCTGACGAACGCGCGGCGGCACGCGCCCGGCGCCGGCGTGCACGTCGACCTGATGTTCCTGCCGGACCGGCTGGCCGTCCGCGTCCGCGACGACGGCGCGTCCGCGCCGACGCAGGTGCTGAACCGGGAGGCCCCCGACTCCCGTACCGCGATACTGGATCCCGCGGGCCCGACCTCGGTGGACGGGCGCACCCGCGTGCAGGCGCCGGACTCCGGCGGCGGACACGGTCTCCTCGGGATGCGGGAACGTGCGACCATGCTGGGCGGACGGTTCTCCGCCGGCCCGGCCGCCGAGGGCGGGTTCCTGGTGGAGGCCGAGCTTCCGCTGACGAGGGAGGGGAATTCCCATCGTGGACACGGTTCGCAGGCGCCGCCCGGCCGTCCCTGACCCGCGCGTCCCCGCACCGGTGGGGCGGCGGCCGTGATCAACGTGCTGATCGTCGACGACCAGACGATCGTGCGGGCCGGGTTCGCCGCGCTGCTCGCCGCGCAGGACGACATCACCGTCATCGGCGAGGCCGGCGACGGCCGCGAGGCGGTCCGGATCGCCGAGCGCAACCGCCCCGACGTCGTCGTCATGGACATCCGGATGCCCGGCATGGACGGCATCGAGGCGACCCGCCGCATCCTCGCCCTGCCCGGCGCCGAGAACGTCCGGGTGCTGGTCCTCACGACGTTCGACATCGACGAGTACGTCTACGACGCGCTCGCCGTCGGCGCCAGCGGCTTCCTGCTGAAGGACGCGACCGCCGACGAGCTGGTCTCCGCCGTCCGGGTGGTGGCGCGCGGCGACTCGCTGCTGGCGCCGCAGGTGACCGGGCGGCTCATCCGCGAGTTCACCAAGCAGCGCCGCAACCGCCCGCAGGCCCCGGCGGAGCTGGCGACGCTGACCGCGCGGGAGACCGAGGTGCTGGTGCTGATCGCCGGCGGGCTGTCCAACGGGGAGATCGCCCAGCGCCTCGTCGTCAGCGAGCACACCGTGAAGACGCACGTGGCGAGGGTCTTCACCAAGCTGGGCCTGCGCGACCGCGCGCAGGCCGTGATGCTCGCGTACGAGTCCGGCGTGGTGGTGCCGGGAGAGAACGCCGCGAACTAGCGCGGTGCCGACTGCGTTGACCTGCGGCGTGTTGGTGTTATGAGCGCGTCCGAAGCAACAACACGCCGCAGGTCAACGAGGTGGCGACCCGGTCGACGCTTGTGGACGCCGCACTAGCCGCGGTAGGGCGGGTGGTGGCCGGGAGGCTGCGGCGGGTACGGCTGCGGGGCCGGCGCGTAGCCGGGCTGGGCCGGCGGCGCGGGAGCGTAGCCGTACCCGGGCTGCGCGGGCGGCTGTGCAGGCGGGTAAGTGGGCTGTGCGGGCGGGTAGCCGGGTTGTGCGGGCGGATAAGTGGGCTGTGCGGCGGGTGGTGCGGGCGGATACG
>NZ_SMJW01000272.1 GCF_004348335.1 Actinomadura bangladeshensis
GTGTACGCCGGGGTGCTCGTGGGGGGCGCGGGGGCTGTCGGTGTTGTGCTGGAGCGGGTGAGCCGGCGGTTCGGGGTGCATGGGCTTGCCACTGCGGTGGCTACCTGGGCTGTGCTCGGCGGGACGTCGTTGGGCCGTGAGGGGCTCGCCATGGCCCGTGTTCTGGAGCAAGGCGATCTGGAGGCTGCCAGGGCGCGGCTCTCCCATTTGTGCGCGCGGGATCCCGAGGGGATGGACGCGCCGGGGTTGAGCAGGGCGGTCGTGGAGTCGGTCGCCGAGAACACCTCGGACGCGTCGGTGGCCCCGCTGGTCTGGGGAGCGGTGGCGGGCATTCCGGGGCTGCTGATGTATCGGGCCATCAACACGCTGGACGCGATGGTCGGGTACCGGAGTCCGAGATATGAGCGGTTCGGGTGGGCGGCGGCGAGATTGGACGATGTCGCCAATTGGGTTCCGGCGCGGGTGACCGCGGGATTGGTCGTGGCCTGCGGGAGGCCGGGGGCTTGGCGGGTGCTCAGGCGGGACGGGAAGAAGCACCCGAGCCCCAATGCCGGGCAGGTCGAGGCGGCGTTCGCGGGTGCGCTCGATGTGCGGCTGGGCGGTGTCAATGCCTATGGGGGACGTGTTGAACGGCGTCCCGAGATGGGGGACGGCAGGGTGCCCGAGGTGAGGGACATCAGGAGGGCCGTCAAGCTTTCGGCGGCCGTGACGTTCGCTGCGGCGGTGGTGATCGGGGTGCTGCGGTGAGCGGGCTGCTCGTGGCGGGGACGACGTCGGACGCCGGTAAGAGCGTCGTCACGGCGGGACTGTGCCGCTGGCTGGCCGGGCAAGGCGTGAAGGTCGCGCCGTTCAAGGCCCAGAACATGTCGCTGAATTCGATGGTGACGAGTGACGGGGCGGAGATCGGGCGGGCGCAGTACATGCAGGCCCAGGCGGCGGGCGTCGAGCCGCGTGCCGTGATGAATCCCGTGCTGCTGAAGCCGGGCAGCGATCGGCGCAGCCAGGTCGTCGTTCTGGGGCGGCCCGTCGCGGAGGTCGACGCGCTGGAGTACGGCCGCCACAAGGAGAGGCTCAAGGCCGTCGTGCTCGAAAGCCTTGAGGAGTTGCGGGCCGAGTACGACGTCGTGGTCTGCGAGGGCGCGGGAAGCCCGGCCGAGATCAATCTGCGCGGCGGCGACATCGTGAACATGGGCCTGGCGCGGGCGGCCGACCTGCCGGTCGTGGTCGTCGGCGATATCGATCGCGGTGGGGTCTTCGCTTCCCTCTACGGAACGGTCGCGCTGCTGGAAGAGGCAGACCAGGCTCTTATCGCGGGATTCGTCATCAACAAGTTCCGGGGCGCGTACGAGTTGCTCAAGCCGGGGCTGGAGCAGCTCGAAGCCCTCACAGGGCGGCGGACGTTGGGCGTTCTGCCCTGGAAACTCGGTCTGTATCTCGATTCCGAGGACACCCTGGCGCTGGACGCCCCCCGACCCGACGCCAAGGGCCCCTACGGGAAGGAGACGCTCCGGATCGCCGTCGTCCGGTTCCCCCGCATCTCGAACTTCACCGACCTGGACGCCCTGGCATGCGAGCCGGGCGTCATCGTCAGGTACGCGGCCAGCGTCGGCGACCTCGCGGAGGCCGATCTCGTCGTCCTTCCGGGTACCAGGGCCACGGTGAGCGATCTCGAATGGCTGCGCGACAGGGGAATGGCCGACGAAATCCTGAGGCGGGCCAGAGAAGGGCGCCCTGTGCTCGGCATCTGCGGCGGCTACCAGATGCTCGCCGAGGAGATCGTCGACCGCATCGAGTCCCGGCAGGGAACAGCGCACGGACTCGGCCTTCTACCGGCGAGAGTCGAATTCGGGGAGGAGAAGATCCTCGGACGTCCCACCGGCGAAGCCTACGGCGAGGACGTCCACGCCTACGAGATCCACCACGGCGTCGTCACCGCACACGGCGAGCCATTCCTGGACGGCTGCCGGAAAGGCGCCGTCTGGGGCACGACCTGGCACGGCGCCATGGAGAACGACGCCTTCAGAAGGGCCTTCCTCAAGGACGTGGCCCAGCACGCCCGAAGGGATTTCACCCCCGCCCCCGACGTGTCGTTCCACCAACTCAGAGAGGCCACCCTCGATGCGCTCGGCGATCTCATCGAGGAGCACATGGACACCGACGCCCTGTGGCGGATCATCGAGAAGGGCGCGCCCGCCGGGCTGCCCGTCGTCCCTCCCGGTGGCGCCCCGGAACCGCCCGCCGCGGCGGTAAGGTGATCCACTCAGGCCGCACCAGGTACCAGGAGGAACGTCCCGTGACCGACCCGCGGTCCAGTCTGATCGTCCCGCTGATGAAGGCGCGGGTGCCGGCGGAGGTCCAGTTGGAGTTCCCGCTGCCCGCCGACGAGGAGCCGATCCGCGACCCGTTCGCCGGCGACCTGTACGTCACCTACGCGCTGGAGATCGCCGACGAGGGCGTCCCGTCCGGCCGCCGCCACGAGCAGGTCGCGCGCCGGCACTGCGCCGAGCTGAACGTGGCGCCGGGCGAGCTGCGCCGCCGCGCGGTGATCAATCTGCGCGACCTGCGGCCGGAGCTGAGCCTCAGCTGGTATCCGGACGTCCGCGCCGTGACGGTGTCGCTCGGCGGCACACCCGGCCGCGGCAGCCTGGAGTCGGGACTGCTGCTCGACGAGGGGTTCCTGGAGAAGCTGGCGCAGGACGTCGACGGCGACCTCGTCGTGGCGGCGCCCGCGCGGGACGTGTTCGTGGCGTCCGGTACCGGCCACCCCGACGGCGTCGACAAGCTGCGCTGGGCGGTCGCGCAGGTGTGGGCCGAGGACCGCGACAACGCCGACCCGGGCTGGGACGTCCCGGCGGCGAGCCTGCTCACGCACAACCTGATGGTGCGCCGCGCCGGCGCCTGGGACGTCCTCGCCGCGTGACGGTCACGACAGCTGCTTGAACTCGGGCCACAGCTGCGTCCACGAGGCGCGCTGCCCGCGGCAGACCCAGACCGGTTTGCCCTGTTCCTGGTTGTCGAGGCCGACGCCGTTGTCGATGCGCGCCACCGGGCGCACGTCCGACCAGAACCGCCGCAGCCCGGCGCCCTCGGCGACGGTGTCCGGGCCGACCACGATGGTGGGGCCGCCCGTGTCCGGCGGGCGCCCGAAGTACCAGTAGCCGTTGTGGCCGCTGTAGGCGCGGGGCAGGCCGAGGCCGGGCCCGTACTTGTCGAGCGCCCCGGCCTCGCCGTAGTTGCCGACGACGATCGTCGCCGCGGACCGCTCGTCCGGCGGCAGCGCGCGGTAGACGCCGGCGACCTGCGCGGCGAAGCGCGGCCAGCCGACCGTCTCGGCCGCGTCCGCGTTGATCACCGGCTGCGGCGTGCCGGCCAGCCACGTCACCGGGTAGACGGGCAGCGTCAGCAGCACCGTCGTGATCCCGGTGATCACGTACACCGGGGCGGACGTGAGCCACCCGAAGCCGCGCGGCGCGCCGTTCCGCTCGACCTCGACGGCCCCGGCGGCCCAGAGCGCCGCCCACAGCCCGCTCAGGTAGTACGGCTTGCCGGCGGTGATCAGGAACAGGACGTTCAGCAGCAGGTACGCGTGCCCGAGGAACCGGAACGTCCGCAGGCCATCGGACCGGTACGTCCGCCACAGCCCGTAGATCCACAGCCAGGACGTGAACATGCCGGTCAGGATGAGCTGGAACGGGACGAATCCGGGCCGTCCGGCGAAGTCCCCCTTGTCGGCGATCGCGCTCGCCATGTCGAGTTGCGGCCAGCCGTGCCGCGCCTGCCACACCAGCCCGGGGACGACCGCCAGGACGGCGACGAGCGCCCCGGCGGCGAGCATCGGACGCCGCAGGAACTCGCGCGGCCCCGCCACCAGCAGCCCGATCACCAGCGCGGCCAGCAGGAACGCCGCCAGGTACTTCACGTTCAGCGCCAGCGCGGCCACGGCGCCGACGGCGAGCAGCAGCCGCTGGTCGCGGGTCCGCACCCACCGGACGACCAGCCACACGATCGCCGTCGACAGCAGCAGGTCGAGCGTCGCCGTGTAGAACGTGTGCCCGATCGCCACGGCGAAGGGACACACCGTGTAGGACGCGGCCGTCAGCAGTTGCGCGCGCCGCCCGCCGCCCATCTCGCGCGCCGTCAGCGCGGCGACGATGACGCCGGCGGAGGAGAACAGCGCGGCCGGGACGCGCAGCGCGACGAGCGAGTCGCCGAACACCGCGGTGACCGCCCGCGCGATCAGCGGCAGCAGCGGCGGCTGGTCGGGATACCCCCAGGCCAGATGCCGTCCGGCCACCCGGAAGTACAGCTCGTCGCGGTGGTAGCCGTAGCGTGCGCTGAGGGCCAGCAGCAGCACCCCGAGCGCGCCCGCCATCAGCAGTACCGGCCGCCAGGCCGGCACCGGCGCGCCGGACGAGGTCTCGGCAGGCCGCGACGCCTCGGACGCAGGGGCGGTCATGATCCAGACTTTGGCAGAGATTGTGGCCTAAGTCACGATCGTCGCGCCGTCCGCCCCCGGACACCGCAGCGGCGCGGCGGCGGGAGAATATTCAGTGGGCCGGTGTCGGACATGCTGCGTAGTGTGCGGCCATGGTTTCGCTGCATCAGGTGCTGGCATTCTCGGTGATGGCGTTCGCGATCATCATCATCCCCGGGCCGTCCGTGCTGTTCGTCGTGGGACGGGCGCTGGCGCACGGGCGCCGCACCGCGCTCGCCGGCGTCGTGGGCGGGGTGCTCGCCGCGCTCGTGCTGACGGCCGCCGTCGCGGTCGGCATCGGGTCGATCGTGGAGCGGTCGGTGGTCGTGTTCACCGCGTTGAAGATCGTCGGCGCGGTCTACATCGTCTATCTGGGGGTGCAGGCCATCCGGCACCGCCGCTCGCTGCAGGAGGCGGTCGGCGCGGACGAGGCGGGCGGGACGGGCGGACGCGCGCTCCTCCAGGGCTTCGTCGTCGGCGTCACGAACCCGAAGACGACGGTGTTCTTCGCGGCCGTCCTGCCGCAGTTCGTGGTCCGCGAGCACGGCCACGCCACCCTGCAGATGATGGTGTTCGGGCTGATCTTCGCGGTCATCGCGCTGCTCAGCGACAGCGTGTGGGGCATCGCCGCCGGGACGGCCCGCGCGTGGTTCGCGAGTTCACCGCGCCGCCTCGCGGCCATCGGCGGCACCGGCGGCCTGATGATGATCGGCCTCGGCGTGACCGTCGCCGCCACCGGCCGCAAGGACTGATCCCGCCCCGCGCTCAGACGGAGCAGAGCGAGAAGTCGTCGAAGGTCGCGCGCTGCTCCACCGACGGATCGCCGGCGCGGGCGACGATCAGGCCGCTCTTGCCGGGCTCCCCGAACTCACCCGGGTGCTCGTGGTCGGTGCCGGTGGCGACGGCCTCGCCGTTCACCCACAGGCCCAGCCGCATGCCGGCGTCATCGGGCAGGCAGGCGGCCTGGACGCGGTTGCCCCGGTCCTTGCGCAGGCCGGTGGCGAATCCCGTCTGCAGGTCTTCGAGCTTGTCGGGCGCCATCCAGGCGATGCGCGCCTGCCCGCTGCCCCGGACCAGGAACGCGTACCCCGTGCCCTCGTCGCTGCGGCAGAACACCCCGGCCTCCGCGTCGGGGCCGCCGAGCCGGACCTCCACCTCCAGGAGCTGCGAGTCCGGAACGCCCCGCACGGGCGCCGCCACGGTCGTGTGGCTCAGTGACGGGACGAGCCGGACCTCATAGCTCCGGTCCCGGTAGGCCCCGTCGCCGGTCCGCGGCCAGCCCGAGTCCTCCTTGCCGAACTTGTCGTCGAAGATCTTGTCGTCGGCGTCCGGCGGCTGCTCGCCGAGGACGGCGGCGGCCGCGGTGCCGCCCGAGCCGTCCGGCTCCCCACCGCCGTCCGGCAGGTTCCGCAGCCCGAGCAGGGCGGAGATGCCGACGACGGCGGCGACCGCGCCGATGAGGACCCCGTGGTTGCGGTCCGCGCGCCGCCGCCCGTGCGGGGACGCGGACGGCATCGCGCTGGGGGACGGCACCGGAGGCGGCGGCGGTGCCCCCGTCGGATGCGTCGGCGGGACGGAGTCGGCGGCGGTCCGCGACTCCGGCGGTGGCAGCGGCAGCGTGCCGGGCGGCGGCGTCCCGGGCGCCTCCACGGCCGGCGGCTCCGCGGCCGGGGTTTCCGCAGCCGGCGGCTCCGCGGCCGCCGCTCCCGCGGCCGGAAGCCCGGCCGGCGGGGTCCCGGGCGGCTCGTCCTCGCCGGTCAGCGCCTGGATCAGCTGCTTCACCGCCGGGCGTCCCGCCGGGTCCTTGGCGAGCGACCGCTCCACCAGTTCCCGCACCGCCGGGTCCAGGCCCTCCAGGTCGGGTTCGGCGGACATCACCCGGTTGATCGTCTCCAGAAGGGCCCCGCCGCCGAACGGGGAGCGTCCCGTGCCCGCGTAGGCGACGACGCACCCCCAGGAGAACACGTCCGCCGCCGGGGTGATCTCCTCGCCCCGCATCAGCTCCGGCGCGATGTAGGCGGGCGTGCCGACGAACTGGCCGGTTCTGGTCGGCCCGTCGGTGGCGTCCAGCGCCCGCGCGATGCCGAAGTCGATCACGCGCGGCCCGGTCGGGGACAGCAGCACGTTGGACGGCTTGAGGTCGCGGTGCACGATCCCGGCGGCGTGGATGGCGCTCAGCGCGGTCGCGATGTTGACCGCGAGGGCCTCCAGGTCGCCGCCCCGCAGCGGCCCGCCCTCCCGGACGGCCTCGTCGAGCGAGGAGCCTGCGACGTACTCGGTCACCACGTAGAGGGGGTCGCCGTCCAGCCGGGCGTCTAGCACCGAGGCCGTGCAGAACCGCCGGACCTGCCGCGCGGCCGTCACCTCGCGGCGGAACCGCTCGCGGAACGCCTCGTCGTCGGCCAGCCCCGGGTTGATGACCTTGACCGCGACCCGCCGTCCGGCGTCGTCCTCGCCGAGGAACACGGTGCCCATGCCGCCGCGCCCGAGGCGCGCGGTCAACCGGTACGGGCCGAGCTGCCGCGGGTCACGGTCGCGAAGGGGGGCCTGCATGGCGTCTCCCGGAGCGGAGGAGTCATCGTTTCAGTTTTCGGACGCGCGGACGGGGTGGTCGGTCCCCGTCTGGACGGCGCGCCCGTACGCTTGGACGCCGGGAACGGCGGCCGGGTTCGGGAGGAAGCGTGGACGTTACCGATGACGTGCTCGGCCCAGAGTACGAGGCGATCGAACTGCCGATGGGCCGGGACGCCGAGGGCGAGGTCGTGGCGACGCTCGTGCGCCGCCGGTGCCCCGACCCGTCGCGCCGGGCGGTCCTGTACCTGCACGGGTTCATCGACTACTTCTTCCAGAAGCACCTGGCCGACTTCTACGTGGACCTCGGCTTCGACTTCTACGCGCTCGACCTGCGCAAGTACGGGCGTTCGCTGCGCCCGCACCAGACCCCGAACTACATCGAGAGCCTCTCGGACTACTTCCCGGAGATCGGCGAGGCCGTCCGGATCGTCCGGGACGTGGACGGCCACGACACGCTCCTGCTGAACGGCCACTCCACCGGCGGCCTGATCGCCGCCCTCTGGGCCGACCGGGTGAAGGGCCGCGGCCTGGTCGACGGGCTGTTCCTCAACAGCCCGTTCTTCGACCTCGCCGAGCCGCTCGTCATGCGCAAGGCCGGCGCCGGGCTGGCGCGGGCACTGCGCTCCCGGTTCCCGAAGGCGAAGCTGCCGGCGGGCGTGTCGGACCGGTACCCGCGCAGCCTGCACCGCGAGCACGAGGGCGAATGGGAGTTCGACCTCGCCTGGAAGCCGCTCCTCGGGTTCCCGGTGCGGGCGGCGTGGCTCGCGGCCGTCCGGCGCGGGCAGCTCCGCCTGCACCGGGGCCTGGACGTCGACGTGCCGGTCCTGGTCATGGCGTCGACGCGCAGCGTCCGCCCGACCCGCAAGGTGCTGGACGTGACGGGCGCCGACGCCGTCCTGGACGTCGAGCACATGGCCCGGTACGCGCCCCGGATCGGGCGGCACGTCACGCTCGTCCGGATCGACGGGGGCCTGCACGACCTGGTGCTGTCCGCCGAACCGGCCCGGACGCAGGTGTTCGAGGAGCTCGCCCGCTGGACGAACGGCTACCTCCCGGCCGACCCCGGCCCGGCCGGGGGCTAACTCAAGATCTTCGACATGTCGAAGTCGTCGAAGTCGGCGACGACCTGCTCGGCCTTGTTCCCGCCCCGCTCGGTCTGCAGGCCGACCCAGCCGTTCGGCAGCGGCTGGTCGGTGTCGGTCTCGTCGATGACCTTCTCGCCGTTCACCCAGAGCCGCAGCCGCACCTTCGGGCCGTCCTCCTCCTGCCCCTCGCAGGCGATCTGGACCTTGTTCGGCCCGTCGGAGTCGAACCCGGGGACGGAGTCGGGGACCGCGAGGTCCTTCGTGCCGACGTCACCGTTGAGCTTGCGGAGGACGGCGCCCTTGCCGTCGTGGCGGACGAGGAACACGTACTGCTTCTTGGCGTCCTCGTTGCCCCGGCAGATCATCCCGAACGCGCTGTCGGCGGGCCCCTGCTCGACCGAGACCGTGACGGTCGCGAGCATCGGGTCGGGGAAGTCCTCGGCCTTGTCCTTCGGCACCCAGCGGGTGACCGTCCCGATGGTGCCGCTGGTCTGCATCCGGTACTTGCCGTCCGCGTACCCGTAGGTCTTGTCGTAGATGTCGCCCCAGCCCGAGTCGGGGCTGGAGAAGGCGTCGCTGAACGCGGTCGCCAGGTCGTCGGGCGGGCCGTCCGAACGCAGGAGGGTGAACCCGAGGACGGCGAGCACCACCGCGGCGACGGCCGCGCCGCCGATCGCCAGCGCCCTGCCGGACAGGCCGCCGCCCGACCCGGAACCGGGGCGCGCGTCGCGCCGGGTGACGTCGGGGCCGTGCAGGCCGTTCGGCTGCTGGAAGGCGGTGGGCACGGCGGACGCCTGCGTGCCCGCCCCGGCGTGCCCGCCGCCGGGCCCGGAAGGCCCGGAAGGCCCGTGCCAGCCCGCCTGGACGGTCTCGGCCAGCGTCGCCGGGTCCGTCGTCCCGTTGCCGACGAGCCGCCCGAGCACCTCCTGGACGGACGGCCGGCGCCGCGGGTCCTTGTCGAGGGCGGCGGCGACCACGTCCCGCAGGCCGGGGTCGAGCCCGTCCAGCTTCGGCTCCTCGTGCACGACCCGGTAGAAGATCTCCGGGACGGTGCTGCCCGCGAACGGCGCGGCCCCCGTCCCGGCGTAGGCGACGACGCAGCCCCACGAGAACACGTCGGACGCGGGGGACACCTGCTCGCCGCGCAGCAGCTCGGGCGGCAGGTAGTTCGGCGTCCCGACGAACTGGCCGGTGCGGGTCGGCCCGTCGGTGGCGTCCAGGGCCCGCGCGATGCCGAAGTCGATGACGCGGGGACCGGTGGACGACAGCAGCACGTTCGCGGGCTTGAGGTCGCGGTGCACGATCCCGGCGCCGTGGATGGCGGCGAGCGCCGTCGCGACGCCGACGGCGAGGCCCTCCAGGTCCGAGCCGGGCAGCGGACCGCGCTCGGCGACGGCGCTCTCCAGGCTCGGGCCCTCGATGTACTCGGTGACGACGTACAGCGGGTCGTGGTCGAGTTCGGCGTCCATCACCGGGGCCGTGCAGAACCGGCGGACCTGCCGCGCCGCCGTGACCTCGCGCCGGAACCGGTCCCGGAACGCGCCCTCCCCGGCCAGCTCCCGGTTGATCACCTTCACCGCGACGCGGCGCCCGGCGGTGTCCTCGCCGAGGTAGACGGTTCCCATGCCGCCCCGGCCGAGCCGGCCGATCAGCCGGTAGGGGCCGAGTTCCGCGGGGTCCTCGGGGCGCAGGGCCTCGCCGTTCTCTCCTGCGTGCGTGGTCATCGTGATCGATCCTGAAGGGGAATCGGGGGAGTTGTCCGTAGCACCTTAGTGGGAGGTCCGGCGGGCGCGGGGGAGGGTGCGGAACGGCGGGAGCTTCTCGCCGGTGAGCCCGAACGCGTACGCCACGACGCGGTTCGACCAGCGCTGGCAGCCGACGACCAGCCCGTACAGCGGGCGCGGGTAGCGGCCGGTGAAGGGGATCACCAGCCAGCTGCCCACCATCACGACCACCAGCAGCGCGTACATGACCAGCATCACGACCAGGTGCGGGACGACGAGCAGGCCCCTGAGCAGGGTGAACCAGCGCCTCGGCCCCCGCCATGCGGCAGGGAACGGCAGGTCGACCGTCACGGTCGGCTCCCGGTCCGGCTCCGGCTCCCGCGCCGGGACGGGCTCGGAGGCGTAGGCG
>NZ_SMJW01000273.1 GCF_004348335.1 Actinomadura bangladeshensis
CACCGGAAACGAACGTTCGAGGCAGGCCGCCCCGTCGGCTCTCGCCCCGACCTCGCCGAGCCGACGCCGCCCCCGTGCAACGCGGATCCCTTCCGCGCGACCCGGCCGATCAGCCCCCGACGGCCGGGCGCCGCTCAGGTGAAATAATCGAACGTAGATTCGAGTCGGTGGCGGGGGAAGTGGAGATGCAGAAATCACACTCGTACCCTGAGACCATGAAGACGGTGAGCTCTGAGGAAAGAGCGGCCCTGGTGGCACTCCTCCAGGTCCGCCCCCAGGGTCTGCGCTGGGCGGATATCACGGCGGAAGTCGTCGAGGCCGGGAGCGCGCTCGCGGTATGGCACCGTCTCGTCCCGCCGGCTCTGCTCCCTGTTCCCGGCGAGGCGAATCCGCTGGAGGCGGCCACTCGTGACATCCAGGAGTGGGCAGGACAGGGCCACACGATGCTCACCGTCCTCGACGGCCTCTACCCTGAACGGCTGCGTGAAGTCCACCAGGCACCGCCGGTGCTCTTCGCACGAGGTTCACTCGCCGGGGACGACCTGGCCGTATCGGTGGTCGGGTCCAGAGCCGCCTCCGAGCGCGGCCTGGCCATCGCCGCCAGTGTCGCCGAGGGCCTGGTACGCGAAAACGTGACGGTCGTAGCAGGGCTCGCCGCTGGTATCGACACTGCTGCCCATCGCGCCGCGCTCGACGCGGGCGGACGCACGGTCGCCATCATCGGGACGGGCATCAACAAGGTCTACCCGGCTGCCAACCGCGCACTTCATGAGGAGATCTCGTCCCGTGGCCTGCTGCTGTCCCAGTTCTGGCCGGACGCACCTCCGCAGAAGCACACGTTCCTGATGCGCAATGCGACCATGTCCGGCTACGGGCTGGCGACAGTCGTCGTGGAGGCGGGAGAGCACAGCGGCGCACGCGCACAGGCGCGCATGGCGGTCGAGCACGGCAGACCGGTCATCCTCACCGATCTGGTGGTCGAAGCCAACACCTGGGCACGCGCTCTCGTGGGCAGGCCCGGCGTCCACGTCGCGAGTGGCCTCGGCGACGTGCTGACCACCGTCGGCGAACTCGTCAGCGGCGAGTCCCTGATCGATGCGGCCCTGGAGCGGCTGGTCTCCTGACATGCTTGATCGCGCAACTGAGGACCGTCTGCGAAAGGCGCTGGTCACCTCGGCGGGCGGCTTCCTCCGCAATCCGGTACGGCGGCCCCACAGGACGTGTGCGGTCTGCACGACGCCGATCGACGGCCGTTACTGATTCTGCTTCGCCTGCAAGCGGCATCGACTGCATGACGGGACCGCCGACATCGTCGCGCCCGTCATCTACGCGGTGCCCCAGCAGCAATCCGGCTATGTCATGCGGCAGTACAAGGCCCGTCCCCCAGTCGGCGCCCACCTTCGCCTGGTGACCATGCTCACGCTGTTCACCCTGTCCCGGCATGGTGCTTGCGCAGGGACGGGCACCGGCATCGCGCTGACCCACTGGGCGACGGTGCCGTCCCTTCCGGCGAAGCCGGGAGAGCATCCCCTGCATCGCATAGTGAGCGGCTCGGCTCCCGGGAACGAGGTTCGCTTAGCGGCGGCTCCCCGAACATCCGATCCACGGGCACTCGATGCCGCCCACTTCACCGCTGATGTACGCCTTTCCCGCGGTTCGCACGTCCTGCTTCTGGACGACACATGGACGAGCGGCGGCCACGCGCAGTCAGCCGCTCTGGCACTGCGGAAAGCGGGCGCGAGCACGATCTCCGTCCTCGTGGTGGCGCGCTGGATCAAGCCCGAGTTCGGGAACAACGCCAAGTTCCTGGACGGCCTGCCCGACTTCGACCCCGACATCTGCCCATGGACCGGAGCTGCCTGCCCTCGTTGACGTCGCGGGCCCGGATGAAGAGCGGGCCGCCTCCGCAGTCGCTGATCAAGAAGCGACGCCCTGGTTCACCTCCGGAAGATGAGTGCCTCCTCGCGGTCGTCCACGGAGAAGTCGGTCACGGGCGGAAGCTACTTGGTCTGTCGGGCAGTCCTTGGATTTCTGCTGAGAGCAGGGAGGTGTTCCTCGCGGGGGGTGCAGAGGGCAGAGTTCTGCTCATGAGGCTTCTGATGTTGGGTGGGACGGAGTTCGTGGGGCGGGCCGTGAGCGAGGAGGCTCTTGGGCGCGGTTGGGATGTGACCGTCTTCCATCGGGGGCGTCATGAGGCGCCGGAGGGTGTCGCGTCCCTCCATGGTGACCGTGCTGTCGAGGGCGGTCTCAAGGCCCTCGAAGGCGGGGAGTGGGACGCGGTCGTCGACACGTGGTCGGGGGCGCCGTCGGCTGTGCGTGACGCCGCGCGCCTTCTTGGTGGGCAGGTCGGGCACTACGTCTACGTCTCCAGCCGGTCTGTCTATCGGTTCCCCACGCCGCTCGGGCTCGGCGAATCAGCCGAGGTGGTGGACGGTTCTCCGGACGACGGGGACGTCGACTACGCGGCGGCGAAGCGCGGGGGTGAGCTGGCGGCGCTCGATGTGTTCGGTGACAAGGCGCTGCTGCTGCGGGCCGGCCTCATTCTGGGGCCTTACGAGAACATCGGGCGGCTTCCCTGGTGGTTGACGCGCATCGCCCGAAGCGGCAACGTTCTGGCGCCCGGCCCTCGCGACGCCGGCCTCCAGTACATCGACGTTCGAGATCTCGCCGCCTGGACGCTGGACGCGATCGGGCAAGGCTTGAACGGCGCCTACAACGTGGTCAGCCCGCCCGGCCACACGACGATCCAGGAGTTGCTCCAGGCGTGCATCGACGTCACGGGGTCTAACGCCGAACTCGTCTGGACAGCACCGGAAACCATCCTTAGCGCGGGCATCCAGCCGTGGACGGATCTCCCGGTCTGGCTTCCGCCGGGCGAGGCCCACGACACCATGCACCGCGCCAACGTCGACAAGGCTCTGGCCGCCGGGCTGCGTTGCCGTCCCGTCCAGGAGACGGTCGCCGATACGTGGGCGTGGCTCCAGTCCATAGGCGGACGGGCGCCGCAGCGTCCCGACCGTCCCGTGGTGGGTCTGGACGCCGACAAGGAGGCCGAGATCCTGCGCGGCTAGGGGAGGTGGGTGGAGATCCGGGTCAGGAGGGCGCGCAGGAGGGCCAGTTCTTCGCGGCCCACCGATTCCTGGATGCGGGTCCACTCGGCCTCTACGGCGCTGGTCAGGCGGGCGACCCGCTCGTGGCCGTGCTCGGACAGGAACACCAGCACGCGGCGGCGGTCGGCGTCGTCCACGCGGCGGTACACCAGTCCCGCGGACACCAAGCGGTCCACCACCTTGGTGAGGGTGGGCGCGGGGAGCAGGGCGTGCTCGGCTATCTCGGCCATCGGGTGGCCCGTGCCGTCGGCCAGCAGGGACGTGACGCGCCACTCCTCCACGGTCGAGCCGGCGGTCTTGAGGGCGGCGCCGAGCCGGGCGGTGATGTCGCGCTCGACGCGCGCCAGCACCCGCGGGAGGTCCAGTTCTTGCTGCGGAACACCTGTCGTAGTCATCGCAAGACCTAAGATTACCGCCTCGTAGAAAGTATTTTCGGGCGCCCATGGGCTACCGTCCCGGTTATGGACGACCTGAACGTCGCCCTGGTGGTGCCGTTGCAGGGGCCCGCGGGACTCTTCGGGCCCTCCGCCGAGCTGTGCGCTCGATTGGCACAGGAAGAAATCAATGACGAGGGCGGCGTGCTCGGCCGGCGGCTGCGGCTGCTCCTCGTGGACGGCGGCGCGCCGCCGCCGGTGGTCGCCGACCGGGTCGGGGCGCTGGTCGGCTCGGGCGCCGTCCACGCGGTGACCGGGTGGCACATCTCGGCCGTCCGGCAGTGCCTCGCACCGCGCCTCGCCGGGCGCGTCCCCTACGTGTACACCGCGCTGTACGAGGGCGGTGAGCGGTCGCCCGGGGTCTGGCTCACCGGTGAGACGCCCGAGGGCCAGCTCCGGCCCGCGCTGCGCAGGATCGCCGCGGAGTTCGGCGTCCGGCGCTGGACGATCGTGGGCGACGACTACATCTGGCCGCGCGCCTCCGCCCATGCCGTCCGGTCGTACCTGGCAGAGCAGGGCGCCGTGCTGTGCGACGAGGTCTTCGTCCGGCTCGGGACGCAGGACTTCGGCGGCGTGCTGCGCCGGATCGACGCGAGCGGCTGCGAGGGCGTCCTGATGCTGCTGGTCGGCGACGACGCGGTGGCGTTCAACCGGGCCTTCGGCGCGGCGGGCCTACCGCAGCTGAGGTTCAGCCCGCTGATGGACGAGAACATGCTGCTCGCGACGGGTGTGGAGGGCACCCGCGGGCTGTTCGCCGCGGCGGGATTCTTCGAGACGCTCCCGACCGGGGACGGCCTGGACTTCGGCGCCCGCTACCACCGGCGCTTCGGCACGCAGGCGCCGCCGCTCAACAGCATGGGCGAGTCCTGCTACGAGGGGGTCCGGCTGCTCGGCGAGCTGTTCCGGCGGAGCGGCGGGCCGGACGTCAGGCGGATGAACGCGGTCGCCGAGGGCACCGGCTACGACGGGCCGCGCGGGCCCGTCGAGGTGCGGGACCGGCACCTGCGGCAGCGGGTGTTCCTCGCCGCGGCCGACGGGCTGGAGTTCGACGTCCTGTGCCAGCTCTCTCCCTGATCGAGATAGTTCCCCTGAGAAGCAATAGGCGGGCCTGAGCGAAGCTCCAGGTCGTCGTGACGTCCATCTGTTGACTATTACTTCACACTCGAATAGTTTCTGTGAGAAGTAATCCGTGCGGCTGGAGGCCTGTCATGGTGATCTATCAGTACCGCTGTGCCCGCTGCGGACCCGTCGACCTCGCGCTGCCGATGGGCGGCGCGAGCCCCGAGAGCCCGTGCGCGGACTGCGGCGGCCCCGCCCGCCGCGTCTACACCGCCCCGTCCCTCACCCGGCCGGGTGCGCCGCTCACCCGGGCCCTGGACGCCCAGGAGGCCAGCCGGCACGAGCCGAAGGTCGTGTCGGCGCCGCCGCCCACGCACCGCCGTCCCGCGCGGCCCGCCGACCCCCGGCACGCGCTCCTCCCCCGACCCTGAACGAGGTGATCCCGTGGGAAGCGTGGGCCTGCTCTACGTCGGCGCGGCGCTCTTCGTCAACGCGCTGATGATGCTCGGCCGCGTCGAGGCGCGGTCGGCGGCGATCCTGAACCTGTTCGTGGGCGCGCTGCAGGTGGTGCTGCCGACGCTGCTGCTGGTGGCCGCCGGGGACGACCTCGCGGCGATCAGCGCGGCGTCCGGCATCTACCTGTTCGGGTTCACCTACCTGTACGTCGGCATCGGCCTGCTGGCCGGGCTCGACACCACCGGCGTCGGCTGGTTCTCGCTGTTCGTCGCGATCGCGGCGCTCGTCTTCGCGGGAGTCAACTTCTTCGACGTCCGGGACCGCCCGTTCGGGGTCATCTGGCTCTGCTGGTCGTTCCTGTGGTTCCTGTTCTTCCTCGTCCTCGGCCTCAAACGGGACGAGCTCACCCGCTACACGGGCTGGGTGACGCTCGCCAACGCCGCGGGCACCACGACGCTGCCCGCGTTCCTGCTGCTCACCGACACCTACACCACCTCCGCGGTCTTCGCCGCGGTGTTCGCCGCCGTCGCCGTCGCCGTCTGCGCCGGGCTGTGGATCCCGACCCGTCCCGGACGCACGCCGCGCGGCACGGCCGGCACGGTTCCGGAGCCCGCCACCGGCCCCTGACTCTCTTCCACCAGACCCACTTCAGGAGGTACCCCATGCCCGACGTCGTCTTCAGCGTCGACCAGGCCCGGTCGATGCGCGACCAGGACGTCCCCGGCCACAACCGCTGGCATCCCGACATCCCCGCCGCCGCCAGCGTCCGCCCCGGAGCGGAGTTCCGCATGGAATGCCGCGAGTGGACGGACGGCCAGATCGGCAACAACGACTCCGCCAACGACATCCGCGACGTCGACCTCTCGCCCTGCCACATGCTGAGCGGGCCCATCGCCGTCGAGGGCGCCGAACCCGGCGACCTCCTCGTCGTCGACATCCTCGACCTCGGCCCCATCCCGCAGCAGACGGGAGGGCTCGCCGGGCAGGGGTGGGGCTACACCGGCATCTTCGCCAAGCAGAACGGCGGCGGTTTCCTCACCGACTACTACCCCGACGCCTACAAGGCCATCTGGGACTTCCACGGCCAGCAGGCCACCTCGCGCCACATCCCCGGCGTCCGCTTCACCGGCATCACCCACCCCGGGCTGTTCGGCACGGCCCCGTCGGCGGAACTGCTCGCGCGGTGGAACGCGCGGGAGCAGGCGCTCATCGACACCGACCCGAACCGGATGCCGCCGCTCGCCCTGCCGCCCCTCCCCGAGAACACGCTCGCCGGGACGCTCACCGGGGACGCGCTGGCCAAGGTCGGCGCGGAGGGCGCACGCACCGTCCCGCCGCGTGAGAACGGCGGCAACCACGACATCAAGAACTTCACCCGAGGATCGCGGGTCTTCTACCCCGTCCACGTGCCGGGCGGCATGCTGTCCGGCGGCGACCTGCACTTCAGCCAGGGCGACGGCGAGATCACCTTCTGCGGCGCCATCGAGATGGGCGGCTACATCGACTTCCACGTCGACCTCATCAAGGGCGGCATGGAGAAGTACGGCGTGACCACCAACCCGATCTTCATGCCGGGCAACGTGGAGCCGCGCTACAGCGAGTTCATCAGCTTCGTCGGCATCTCCGTCGACCACGGCACCGACACCAACCACTACAACGACGCCACCCTCGCCTACCGGAACGCCTGCCTCAACGCCGTCGAGTACCTCAAGACGTTCGGCTACACCGGCGAGCAGGCGTACCTGCTCCTCGGCGCCGCGCCGATCGAGGGGCGGGTCAGCGGCGTCGTCGACATCCCGAACGCCTGCTGCTCGCTCTACCTGCCCACGGCCATCTTCGACTTCGACATCCGCCCGACCGCCGAGGGCCCGCGCCGGGCCGACCGCGGCCAGTGCGCCGTCTCCTCCTGATCCCGTGACACCGGGCCCGGCCGCGTGCGCCGCACGTGGCCGGGCCCACCGCGTCCCGGGCCGGTATGGCCCGCATGACAGCACTGTCCCCTTTGGGTGGACGCGGCAGGGTCGGGTCCGCTAGAGAGACCTCTTATGAGCGCTTTGGTACTCGGGCCCCATCTCCGGCACGTGAGTCACCACACCGCGACGATCTGGGTGGAGACAGAGCGGCCCTGCGAGGTACGAGTCGTCAGTGAGGAGCATGGTGTCGACGCGTCCGCACGGACGTTCACTGCGCACGGCCACCACTACGCGCTCGTCGAGGTCGACAGGCTCGCGCCCTGTTCGCGCATCCCCTACAAGGTGCTCGCCGACGGCGAGACCGTCTGGCCTGAGGACGACGGGTTCCCGCCGTCCCAGATCAGGACGCTCCAAGAGGACGGCGGGCTGCGCATCTCCTTCGGGTCCTGCCGCCGTTCACCGGGCACCGTGCAGGAGTTCGGCTACGACGCGCTCGCCGCCTTCGCGCAGCGGCTGCGCGAAGGCGGGGACGACGTCGCCTGGCCGGACATCCTGCTCATGGTCGGCGACCAGGTGTACGCCGACGAGTTGAGCGACGAGATGCGCGCGTTCATCGGCGGACGGCGCGGACCGGACGAGCCGCCCGCCGACGAGGCCGCCGACTTCGAGGACTACACGCACCTCTACAAGCTGGCCTGGCACGGCGATCCGGCGGTCCGGTGGCTGCTGTCGACCGTCCCCACCTTCACGATCTTCGACGACCACGACATCCGGGACGACTGGAACACCTCCTACGCGTGGCGTCAGGAGATGTGGTCGCAGCCGTGGTGGCGGGCGCGCATCACCGGCGGGATCGGCTCGTACTGGATCTACCAGCATCTCGGGAACATGTCCCCGCAGGACCGCGCGTCCGATCCGCTCTTCGAGGCGCTGCGCAAGGCGTCCGACGAGACGGGCGACGCCGGCGCCGTCCTGGACGAGTTCGCGGAGAAGGCGGACAAGGAACCTGCCAGTACGCGCTGGAGTTACGCCCACGACTGGGGAGGCACCCGCCTCATCGTCGTCGACAGCCGGTGCTCCAGGCTCCTCACCGAGGACCGCCGCGGCATGCTCGACGACGAGGAGTTCGAGTGGCTGGACGGGCGGTGCCAGGGCGGCATGGACCATCTCCTCATCGCGAGTTCCCTCCCCTACCTTCTTCCCATGGCGATCCACCACGCGGAGTCGTGGAACGAGGCCGTCGCCGGGGGCGCCTGGGGCAAGCGCGGCGCGGCGCTGGGGGAGAAGATCCGCCAGGCCGCCGACCTGGAGCACTGGGCCGCGTTCGAGAGGTCGTTCCGCGACGTCGCAGCCGATGTCATCGCCGTCGGACGCGGTGAACGCGGCCCCGCGCCGGCGAGCATCTCCTTCCTCTCCGGCGACATCCACTACTCGTATCTGGCGCGGGTCACCGAGCCCGGCACGCGGTCGAAGGTGTCTCAGATCGTCTGCTCGCCGCTGCGCAACCCGCTGCAGGGCAAGTTCAAATGGGCGAACCGCATCGCGTACTCGCGCGCCTCGGGCGGGCCGTTCCGGATGCTGGCGAAGCTCGCGAAGGTGCCCGCCCCGCCCATCCGGTGGCGCATGACGGACGGCCCCTGGTTCGACAACGCCATCGCGACCGTCGAATTGTCCGGCCGGGACTGCAACGTGCGCTGGGAGACTCCGGCCGGCGGCGGCCGGCTCTCGGAGATGGGGCGCGCCCGCATCACCTGAGCCGCCCGCACCGCCCCTGAGACGCCGCGCCGACTTTGCCGCGACCGGCGAAAAGGAAATCGCGTCCGAAATGTATGACCGTCGGTGGTCAAGCCACCACAAGGAGCGAGACCGCGAAAGGTTTCGAGTTTCGCCGTGACCCTCGCCCAGAACCCGTGACCTGCTCGTTCATGTAAAGATCCGGCGGAAGACCGGGGCCGGACCGAAACGGCTGGTAGCGTCCGCCGTCGGCTCCCAATTCGTAGTTACCGGGGAGTCGCCAACGGGCGGCTCGTCATGAAAGAGTGGCGAATCGCCGTATCGGCCTACTGGGCTGCAGGGCTTCACTACGCTATAAGCGCCCGGGGTCGCTACGTCTAGTGGGCACGCTGTGAGCTCCCGTGTTGAGGAAGGACGGTGCCGCATGGATCGCTGCGCGCTGTTCGTAGACGCCGGCTATCTGCTGGCGGACGGCGCCATGGCCGTGCACGGCACGCGCCACCGCGAGACGGTTTCGTGGGACTTCGGCGGGCTACTGCAACTCCTGGGCGACCTCGCCAGGGAGCGCACCGGCATGCCGCTGCTGCGCTGCTACTGGTACGAGTGCACGATCGAGGGCCGCCGCACCCCCGAGCACGACGCGCTCGCCGACCTGCCGGGCCTCAAACTGCGGCTCGGCCGCGCCCGTCCGGGCCGCCGCGAGGGCGTCGACACAGAGATCCACCGCGACCTGATGACCCTGGCCCGCAACGGCGCGCTCGCCGACGCCGTCGTGGTCAGCGGCGACGAGGACCTCGCGCGGGTCGTCACCGACGCGCAGGACCTCGGCGTCCGCGTCACCGTCGTGCACGTCGCCGTCGACGGGAACTGGACGATCTCCCGCGTGCTGCGGCAGGAGTGCGACGACCTCATCGAGATCGGCTCCGGCCACCTGCGCCCCTACGTCAACCTCCTCGCCGGCATGGACGGGGCGGCGTCGGGCTCCTCGCTCGGGACGAGCCCGCTGTCCAACGGGCACGGCGGCTCCAACGGGCACGGCGGCTCGCTCGGCCCGCTGCAGACGGCCTCGCAGAACGGGCCCCCGCCCGCGTCCCCGGTCAGCGGGCCGCCGGTGCCGTCGGGCTCGTCCGTCCGCGACCTCGGCCCCGCCATGGGCGGCGGGATGAACAGCGGCATGAGCGGCGGCATGAGCGGTGGCATGAACGGCGGGATGAGCGGCGGCTCCATCGGCAACAGCGGCCCGATGGCGCTGCCGGGCGGCGTCGGCGGCGGTATCGGCGGAGCGGGCGGCGGCCTCGCCGGCTCGTCCTACGGAACCGGCGGCCAGCAGGCGCCGCTCCAGCCCGCGACCACGTCCGGGCCATCGCCCCTTCCATCGATGCCGGCCCCCTCCGCGCCGCCCATGCCGGCGCCGCCGTCGAGTCCCGGGCCGCAGTACGGCAC
>NZ_SMJW01000274.1 GCF_004348335.1 Actinomadura bangladeshensis
GCCCCCAGGCGGCCCCGCCGCCCGCCAGCGCGACCGCCGCACCGGCCGCCGTCCAGCGCGCGGCCCGACCCGTCCTGCCCCACCGCGCCCGGACAGCGCCCCCCAGCCTCATGGTCAGCAACCCTATGCGCGGCGCGCCGTGCGGGACTCCGACCGCAAGACGATCTCCACCGCGCCGGCTACGCCCGGTGGCGTACGGGCGGGGCGAGCGCGGCGGTGAACATGGCGGTGAGCCGGTCGGTGACCTCGGCCGGGTCGGCGGCGCGCAGGTCGTCCAGGCCGAACAGCCGCCGGACGGGTCCGCCGCCCATGATGATCGTGGACGCGAGCAGGGCGCGGGCGCGGGCGTCCGGTCCGTCGAGCTGCTCGACGATCGGCTGGACGATCACGTCCTCCAGGTAGCGGAGCAGGATCTCCTTGACCTCGGGCTGGCCCGCCGACCGGTCCAGCATCCGGGACATGGCGGTGACCGAGCGCTGGTCGATCTGCCGGACGAAGTGCTCGGCGAGCCGGCGCGGCAGCCCCGCCGGGTCGCCCGCGATGACGCCGCGTATCACCGACTCGCCCGCCAGGACCTCGCCGAACAGCGCCGCCTTCGACCCGAAGTACCGGTTGACCAGCGCGACGTTCGCCTCGGCCAGCGACGCGATCTCCCGGACGGTGACGCCGTCGTAGCCGTGCTCGCCGAACAGGTCGCGGGCGGCCTCCAGGATGCGCCGCTCGGTCGCCTCCCGGTCCCGCCGCGGCCGTCGGGCCCGGCCGCCGGCCCTGCCCGCGTCCCCGTCCGCGTCGCGGCTCGCACCGGTGAGCGTGCGCTCGTCCTCGACCCGCATCCCCATCCCTGGCCTGTCGGTAACGGTCAGTGTTCAGTATCCAACGAGTTGCAAGTAAACAAGCGTCTACCTAGGATACATGCACGGCACAGGTATTACCCGTACGTATGGGGGCAGGGTGGCACAGACCAGCGTGACGTCGCACGGCCCGGCGGCGTCCGAGCCCGCTAGACCGCAGTACACGCACCGGCAGATCCTGGAGATCCTCGCCGGGCTGATGATGGCGATGCTGACGTCGATGATCTCGACGTCGGTCGTCGCCACGGCGCTGCCGACGATCGTCGGCGACCTCGGCGGCCAGGACCAGCTGGCCTGGGTGGCGAGCGCGTCGCTGCTCACGATGACCGCCTCGACCCCGCTGTGGGGCAAGCTGTCGGACATCGCCGGGCGCAAGCTCATGTTCCAGACCGCCCTGCTGGTCTTCGTGCTCGCCTCGGTGGGCGCCGGGCTGTCGCAGAACATCGGCCAGCTCATCGCGGCCCGCGCGTTCCAGGGCCTCGGCGTCGGCGGCCTGTCCGCGCTCGCCCAGGTCATCCTCGGGGACGTCGTCGAGCCCCGGCAGCGCGGCCGCTACGCCGGCTACATGGGCGCCGTGTTCGGCGTCGCGACGGTCGCCGGCCCGCTGCTCGGCGGGTTCATCGTGGACGCCGACGCCCTCGGCTGGCGCTGGACCTTCTACGTGTGCGTCCCGCTCGCCGTGGTCGCGTTCCTCGTCATCCAGCGCGTGCTGAAGCTGCCGAAGGTGAAGCGCGACACCCGCGTGGACGTGTTCGGCGCGTTCACCATCACCGGCAGCGCGGCCCTGCTCATGCTCGTCCTGTCCATGGGCGGGACGGAGTTCGAGTGGAACTCCCAGTGGACCTACATCCTGCTCGGGGCCGCGGCCGTCCTGCTCGTCCTCGCGGTCGTCGCCGAGCGCATCGCCCGCGACCCGATCCTGCCTCCCCGGCTGTTCCGCAACCGGATGTTCCTGCTGACGTCGTTCGTCTCCATCTGCGTCGGCATGGCGATGTTCGGCGCGATGATCTACATGCCGCAGTACCTGCAGATCGTGAAGGGGATGAGCCCGACCGCGTCCGGGCTGATGACGCTGCCGCTCGTGCTCGGCATGCTGATCACCTCGACCGGGTCCGGGCAGATCGTGACCCGGACGGGCCGCTACAAGATCTTCCCGGTGATCGGCCTGGCGTGCGTCGCGGCCGGGATGTTCCTGCTGTCGCGGCTGCACACCGACTCCTCGGAGGTGCTGATCGGCGCCGACCTCGCGATCCTCGGCGTGGGGATGGGCCTGACGCTGCAGATCCTGATCCTGGCCGCGCAGAACGCCGCCGCGCCCGCCGACCTAGCCTCGACCACGTCCGGCGTCTCGTTCTTCCGCAACCTCGGCGGCGCAATGGGCGTGGCCGCGTTCGGCGCGATCCTCACCAACCGGGTGGCGGCGGAGATCGCGTCCGGCTTCCACGCGGCCGGCATCCCGATGCCGTCCGGCACGGCGGGCAGGCTCGGCTCGCCCGAGGAGATCCAGAAGCTGCCCGAGCCGGTGCACGGCATCATCACCGAGGCGTTCACCAAGGCGATGGAGGCCGTCTTCCTGGTCGGCGTCCCGGTCGCGATGATCGGCTTCTTGGCGGTCCTCGCGCTGAAGGAGCTGCCGCTGCGCGGGTCGGCAGACCGGGGCAAGGGGGCCGGGAAGCCTCCGGCGGACGGCGTCCCGGCCGAGGACGGCGTCGTCCGTCCCCCGTCCCCGGTCGCGCGGACGGGCGCGGTCGGCGCGATCGGCGCCGCCAACGCGGTCAACGCGGCCGCTGCGGCGGGCGGCCGGCACGCACGCGAGAACGGCCATGCCCCGGACGCGCCGCTCACCGCGGTCGCCGCGCCCGCCCAGGCGCCGGCGGCGTCCGACCTGGCGGCGCAGGCGCAGCTCCTGGCCCAGCAGAACGGGCAGGGCGGGCAGGACGGCGGCATCCCCGTCCAGGGCACCGTGCGGACCGGTGACGGGCTGCCCGTCCCGTCCGCCGCGCTGACCCTCATCGGCGTGGACGGCCACCAGCTCGCCCGCTCGATCACCGGCGAGGACGGCCGGTACGCGCTGCCGACCCCCGGCCCCGGCAGCTACGTGCTGATCGCCGCGACCGGCGAGCACGAGCCGCAGGCCGCGACGCTGGTGGTCGGCGACAGGCCGGTGGAGTTCGACCTGCTGCTCGCGGGCAACGGCGGCCTCGCCGGGACGGTCCGCAGCGGCGACGGCACCCCGATCGCGGGCGCGATGGTCGTCGTCACCGACGTGCGCGGCGACGTCGTCGGCACCGGACGCACCGACGGCGACGGGAACTACCTGTTCAAGGACATGACGTCCGGCACGTACACGCTCGCGGTGTCCGCCGCCGCGCACCGCCCGGTCGCGCTGCCGGTGGACGTGGTCGGCAACGGGCAGTCCCGGCAGGACGTGGAGATGCCGCCCGGCGCCCGCATCCGCGGGACGATCCGCACCGAGGCGGGCGAACCGGTCGCGGAGGCCCGGGTCACGCTGGTGGACGCGGCCGGCAACGTCGTCGCGATGGTGATCACCGGCTCGGACGGCGAGTACGCCTTCACCGACCTGACCGGCGGCCAGTACACGGTGATCGCGTCCGGATATCCTCCGGTCGCCACCGGTCTGTCGCTTTCGGGCAGCGGGCTGGACGAGCACGACGTGACGCTCGGCTACCCCGGCGAATGACGCGCCCCCGGCGGAGGACGGGCGCGATCCAGGGCCGTCCGGCGGTGGCCGGCCCCCGACACGAAGGTCGTTGATGGACGCTGAACGAGGTCTGCGCGGGACGGTGCGGACGAAGGACGGCTGGGCGGTGCGGCATGCGATCGTCACGGTGACCGACCTGGCCGGCAACCAGGTCGCGCGGGAGCGGACCGGGGAGGACGGCGTGCTCGCCGCCGGTCCGCTGCCCGCCGGGACGTACACGGTGATCGTGACGGCGACGGGCTTCCAGCCGGCCGCCGCCACGCTCATCGTGTCCACGTCCGGCACCGCCGACGTCGGGCGGATCGTGCTCGGGCGGGCCGGCGGCACCGAGCTGCCGGCGCCCGGCCCGTGGACGGTCGACCCGGCGCACTCCACCGTCGGCGCCGTCGCGCAGCACCTCGGCCTGTCCAGCGTCCGCGGCCGGTTCGCCGCGTTCGAGGGGCGGATCGAGGTCGCCGAGCCGGCCGAGGAGTCGCGGGTCACGGCGCGCATCGAGGCCGCGTCCATCGACACCGGCAACAAGATGCGCGACGACCACCTGCGCTCGGCCGACTTCATGAACGCCGACGTCCATCCCGTCATCACCTACGAGGGCGAGGGGCTGACCGCCGCCGGACCCGACCGCTGGACCGTGCACGGCCGGCTCACCCTCAACGGGATCACGCAGCCGGTCGACCTCGACATGACCTACCTCGGCAGCGGTTCGGACCCGTGGGGCGGCGTGCGGGCCGCGTTCCGCGCCACGGCCGAGCTGCGCCGCGCCGACTTCGGCATCCGGTTCAACCAGATCCTGGAGGCGGGCGTCGCGCTGGTCGGCGAGAGCCTGCGCGTCGAACTGGAGATCCAGGCCGTCCAGGGCGAAGAACTCCCGGAAGCCTAGGCTCCGGCGGGGCTAGCGGCCCTTGAGGTCGCGGACGAGCTTCTTCGCCGCCGCCTTGTCCGGCGAGCCGGTCACCACGACCTTCCCGTCGGTGATCGCCATGTCGACGCGGGGCAGCGTGACGAGCCTGTCGCGGACGACGAACGCGAGGTCGCGCCCGACCGTCGCCCGGGTCAGCCGCGCGAACGCCTCCCGGTCGACCGGCCGCAGTGTCAGCGCCACGTCGTACCCGCCGGGCTTCACCCGCGACTTCTGGATGCGCAGGTCGGCGACCTTGTGGATCGCGATGCCCTGGGTGAGGCGGTAGCACGTCGGGCCGGTGGCGGCCTGCCCGGTGATGCCACGCGTCCCGGCCGGGCACGGACCGGGGCTGGCCTGCGCGACCGGGTAGATGTGCAGCGGCGCGGCCAGCGCCACCGGCCGGGTCCGCATCGAGGACGCGATCAGCCCGCCGGTCACCGCGACGGCCGCGATGAGCAGCCCCAGCGTCAGCACCATCACCAGCAGCGCGGACCGGTGCTGCTCGGCGGCCTTGGCCGGCGCGATCGGCTGCGACCGGACGGGGCGCCGCCGCCCCGCGCGGCTCCGCTTGACCTCCGCCGCCCGCCGCTGCCGCTCGGCCGCGCGGGCGCGCCGCCGGGCCGCCTCGCCGCCCGCGGCCGGCAGCACCGCCGTGGTCGCTTCCGGCTGTGCCTCCGTGGCCGCCTCCGTGGCCGCTTCCGGCCGCGCCGCGTCCGGGGAATCCGGCGCGTCCCGCACGCTCGTCCCGCCGCGGAGGCCCTCCTGAGCCGGTGCCGCCGCCGGACCGCCGCCGCGCCCCGCGGGCAGCGGCCGCGTGTCGCCGGCCTCCAGGGGCGCGGTGGACGCCGAGGGCTGCTCGCCGGGATCCTGCTCAGCGGGAGGTGAGGAGGGTGGAGCGGAGGACGGCGCGGGCGCCCGGTCGCGCGGACGATCCTTGTTGCGGCGCGGAATGACCCGCATCGTCACCTCCCCGGCTCCATGATCTCCGCCAGTCTCTCAGCATGAGACGCCGTCCCGCATCGTGTCTCGCCGGAAGACCGCCGCGAATCGTCCCGCGGTCGTCATGTCCATCAGTGCCCCGGGAGCGCGCGTTCAATACGCGCGAAAAAGCCCGGCCCCGGACGAACCGGGGCCGGGCCTGCGCGAAGGTGATCAAACGGGACGGCTAGTCGATGCGCCAGGTGTCGCCGGAGCCGAGCAGCGCGGCCAGGTCGCCCTCGCCCTGCTTCTCGACGGCCTCGTCGAGCTGGGCCCGCATCAGCTCGTCGTAGGACGGCCGGTCGACGTCCCGGAAGATGCCGATCGGGGTGTGCTCGAACGCCGGCTGGTCCAGCCGCGACAGCGCGAACGCCTGCGACGGGTCCGGGTTGTGGGCGTCGTGCACGGCGATCTCCGACGCGGGCACGTCCGCGACGTTCACCACCTCGAACGACCCCGCCGGGGTGCGGCGCAGCGCCTTGGAGCGGTCCGCCCCGAACACGATCGGCTCACCGTGCTCCAGCCGGACCGTGATGTCGTCGCGGACGTCCGGGTCCTTCAGCGGCTCGAACGCGTTGTCGTTGAAGATGTTGCAGTTCTGGTAGATCTCCACGAGCGCGGTGCCGCGGTGCTGCGCCGCCGCCCGCAGCACCGACTGCAGGTGCTTGCGGTCGGAGTCGATCGTCCGCGCGACGAACGTGCCCTCCGCGCCGATCGCCAGCGACAGCGGGTTGAACGGCGCGTCCAGCGACCCCATCGGCGTCGACTTGGTGATCTTGCCGAGCTCGGACGTCGGCGAGTACTGGCCCTTCGTCAGCCCGTAGATCCGGTTGTTGAACAGCAGGATCTTCAGGTTGACGTTGCGGCGCAGCGCGTGGATCAGGTGGTTGCCGCCGATCGACAGTGAGTCGCCGTCCCCGGTCACCACCCACACCGACAGGTCCGGCCGGGACGTGGCGAGCCCCGTCGCGATCGCCGGCGCGCGGCCGTGGATCGAGTGGAACCCGTAGGTGTTCATGTAGTACGGGAACCGCGACGAGCAGCCGATGCCCGAGATGAACGTGATGTTCTCCCGGCGCAGCCCGAGCTCCGGCAGGAAGGACTGGACGGCCGCGAGGATCGCGTAGTCACCGCACCCGGGGCACCAGCGCACCTCCTGGTCGGTCTTGAAGTCCTTCAGCGTCTGCTTCTGGTCGGTCTTCGGGACGAGGGAGAGCGGCGACCTGCCGTTCCCGCCGGCGTGCCCGTTCCCGTTGACGGCGCCGTTCCCGTTGCTGGAGCCGTTCTCACTCACTGTCGATCACATCCTGGATGACGCCCTGCAGCTCTTCCGCCTTGAACGGCAGGCCGCGGACCTGGTTGTAGCCGATCACGTCGATGAGGAACCGGGCGCGCAGCATCATCGAGAGCTGGCCGAGGTTGATCTCCGGGACGATGACCTTGTCGTAGGAGCGCAGCACCTCGGGCAGGTTCGCGGGGAACGGGTTGAGGTGCCGCACGTGCGCCTGCGCGATGTTCCGGCCGGTCGAGCGGACCCGCCGGACGGCCGCGGAGATCGCCCCGTACGTCCCGCCCCAGCCCAGCACGAGGACGTTGGCGGCGCCGGACGGGTCGTCCACCGCGAGCGGCTCGACGTCGCCCGCGATGCCGTCCACCTTGGCCTGGCGGAGCCGGGTCATGGTGTCGTGGTTGGCCGGGTCGTAGGAGATGTTGCCCGACCCGTCGGCCTTCTCCAGGCCGCCGATCCGGTGCTCCAGCCCCGCCGTGCCCGGGATCGCCCACGGGCGGGCGAGGGTCTCCGGGTCGCGCTTGAACGGCTGGAAGTCCTCCTGCGACGGGGCGGCGAAGCCGGGCTCGATCTTCGGCAGCGACGCCACGTCCGGCAGCCTCCACGGCTCGGAGCCGTTCGCGAGGTAGCCGTCCGACAGCAGGATCACCGGCGTGCGGTACTTGACCGCGATCCGGGCCGCCTCGATCGCCGCGTAGAAGCAGTCCGACGGGGACTGCGGCGCGATCACCGGGACCGGCGCCTCGCCGTTGCGGCCGTACATGACCTGCAGCAGGTCGGCCTGCTCGGTCTTGGTCGGCATGCCGGTGGACGGGCCCGCCCGCTGCACGTCGATGACCAGCAGCGGCAGCTCGGTCGCGACGCCGAGGCCGATCGTCTCGCTCTTCAGCGCGATGCCCGGACCGGACGTCGTGGTGACGCCGAGCGACCCGCCGAACGAGGCGCCGAGCGCCGCTCCCACCGCGGCGATCTCGTCCTCGGCCTGAAACGTCCGCACACCGAACTTCTTGTGCTTGGACACCTCGTGCAGGATGTCGGACGCCGGGGTGATCGGGTACGAGCCGAGGAAGATCGGCAGCCCGCTCTGCACGCCCGCGGCGACCAGCCCGTACGCGAGCGCGAGATTCCCGGTGATGTTGCGGTACAGGCCGGGCTCGTGCTCGGCCGGCTTGATCTCGTACTGCACCGAGAACGCCTCGGTGGTCTCGCCGTAGGACCAGCCCGCCTGGAAGGCCGCGATGTTCGCCTTCATGATCTCGGGCTTGCTGGCGAACTTGCGCTCCAGGAAGCCGAGTGTTCCCTCGGTGGGACGGTGATACAGCCAGGACAGCAGCCCCAGCGCGAACATGTTCTTCGCGCGCTCGGCGTCCTTCTTGGAGATGTCGAAGTCCTCAAGGGCCTTCACCGTCATCGAGGTCAGCGGCAGCGCGTGCACGCGGTACTCGGCGAGCGAGTCGTCCTCGACCGGGCTGGTCTCGTAACCGACCTTGGCGAGGTTGCGCTTGGTGAACTCGTCGGTGTTGACGATGAGGTCGGCACCGCGCGGCAGGTCCGCGAGGTTGGCCTTGAGGGCGGCCGGGTTCATCGCGACCAGCACGTTGGGCGCGTCCCCGGGCGTGAGGATGTCGTGGTCGGCGAAGTGCAGCTGGAAGCTGGACACGCCGGGCAGCGTCCCGGCCGGGGCGCGGATCTCGGCCGGGAAGTTCGGCAGCGTCGACAAGTCGTTGCCGAACGCCGCGGTCTCCTGGGTGAAGCGGTCACCGGTCAGCTGCATGCCGTCGCCGGAGTCTCCGGCGAATCGGATGATGACGCGGTCGAGTTGCTGGACCTGTTTGGTCACAGAGGAAGACCTCCTCGACGGGCAGCACCGTCCCGGGGGAGGCACCCGGGATCGTGATGCTACTTAGGCTTGCCTTCATGGTATGTCCGGGATCGGATGGTGTTATCGGGACGACCGCTCACCGGAAGGTACGACCTGGGGCGGTGCCCTAGTTCATCCCGGAACAGAGGCTGCTGCGCTGCCGGCACAGGTCGACGTGCAGTCGCCGGACCAGCCGCCGCGCGGTGCTCGTCGAGGAGCCGCGGCTCCCCAGGGGCGTGGAGTTCACGATGCGAAGTGTAGACAGCGCGGATCGAGCCGGGCGGCACCGCCCCTGGACCGCGCGTCCAGGGGCGGGGCGCCGGAGGCGCTAGGGACGCCCTGGTGACCGTGATGTGGCGATTTCCGGGCTGTCGGACCGCTCGGCCGTCGGCCCGCCCGGCGTGGCGGGGCCGGACGTGGCCGGATCGGGCGTGGCGTTCTTCCGCTTGAGCACGGCCCTGCGCTCGCGGTCGACTTGCGCGAGCAGTTCGGGGACGTCCGCCTTGTCCAGCGCCTCGCCGACGACGCGGGCGGACGCCTCGTACGGGTAGGAGCCGGGGTTGTCGAGCGCCTTCTTCATCCAGTTCCGCCACAGTTTGCTGGTCACGGTGCAGCGCAGCGTCAGCGACCGGTCGGCCTGCACCGGCCCCGAGGCCCGGCAGGACCCGAGCGGCGTGCCCCTGGACGTGATCGACGCCCGCAGCGCGGCCCGCGCGCCGTCCGGCACCGCCCCCTGGGGGGAGGCCAGCGCGGCGGGGAGGCTCACCGTGCAGCCGTTGGTGTTCTGGTCGCAGTTGCTGAACGTCAGCGTCCCGGGCGTGAAGCGCAGGTTCGGGTCGGGCGCGCCGCCGAGCGCGGCGATCCTCGGGCGCAGCTCGGTGAACAGGGTCGCGGGCGCCGCCACGGGCGCGGCGGCGAACCGCGGCTCGTTCTGCCCGGCGGCGCGCACCGACAGCAGCCGGTACGGGGCCGCCGCCGTGATCAGGTAGTCGGCGGCGGAGGTGGTGATCCGGTACGCCCGGACGCCGTTCACGTCCTCCATCGGCGGGTTCCCCGACGCCTTCCGCAGCGCCTTGGCGATGGACTTGGGCCCGAGGACGCCCGGCACGTCGAAGCCGGGCATCGACGCCGGCGCCTTCGACCACCGGTCCGCGTAGTACTCGGGGTGCGCGATCTCGCCGGCGTAGGCGCGCCAGAACGCGGGGCCGGCCTTGAGATAGGTGACGCCGTCGATCGCGGCGACGTCCGCGGTGAGGGTGCCCGCGGCGATCCGCCCGGTCACCGAACCCGACGGAGTCACGCGGAGATGCGTCTGGAGGGGCTGCCCCTTCAGCGTCATGGTCCCGTCGTAGCGCACGCCCGTCCCGGACGTGAGCTCCCGGCCCGCCGCGAGCGTCCACGCCGGCGGCGGCGCCGACACGGTCGGCGTGGGCTTCTTCTTCACCGGCTCGTCGCCCCCGCCGAGCGCGACCCCGGCCACGGCACCGGCGGCGACCAGCACGACGGCCGCCGCACCCGCGACGACCATGCCC
>NZ_SMJW01000275.1 GCF_004348335.1 Actinomadura bangladeshensis
CCGGCCCCTCCCCCAGCCCCGCGACGACGACGCCCATCGGGTCGACGATGACGCTGTTGCCGGCGCCCGTCGGGGCGCACTGGTCGGCCGCGGCCACGTAGATCGTGTTCTCGATCGCGCGGGCCCGGACCAGCGTCCGCCAGTGGTCCTCCTTGAGCGGGCCGGGCACCCATTCGGCGGGCAGCGCCAGGACGTCGGCGCCCGCGTCCACGATCCGCCGCGTCACCTCGGGGAACCGGACGTCGTAGCAGGTCTGCATGCCGAACGTGACGCCGCCGGCGGTGAAGGTGCCCGGGGTGCCGATCTCGCCCGCCCGGACGATGTCGGACTCCCGGTACCCGAACGCGTCGTACAGGTGGAGCTTGCGGTACTCGGCGACGATCTCCCCGGCGGGGCTCACGGCGACGAGCGTGTTGGAGATGCGGGACGGGTCGGCCAGGCGCTCGTTCATCCCGGCGACGAGGTGCACGCCGTGCCGCCGGGCGAGGTCGCCGAGGCCGCCCGCGAACGGGCCGTCCAGCGGCTCGGCGGAGTCGACGAACCGGTCGTCCATCCGCGGCGCGGTGAACATGGCGAACTCGGGGAACACCACGACCCGCGCGCCGCGCGCCGCCGCGTCCGCGGTGAGCTCGCCGATCGCCGCGAGGTTCTCGTCCTTGTTGACGCCGGGCGCGAACTGCGCGACCGCGACCTGCACCATCTGCCGCCTCCCCTACATCCGGTCGACGCCGGTCACCCGGATCACGGCCTCGCCCTCCTGGTCGGAGCCGGCGAGGTCGACCTCGGCGCTGATGCCCCAGTCGTGATGCCCCTCCGGGTCGTCGAACACCTGCCGGACCCGCCACAGCGCGTCCTCGGGGACCTCCTCGATCTGCAGCAGCTTCGGCCCGCGCGCGTCGGGGCCGGTGAGCAGCTCCTCGTGCTCGGCGAAGTAGCCGTCCATGGCGTCCTCCCAGGCCTCGGCGCCGAAGTCGGGGTCCAGGCCGGCCAGCTCGCCGTACCGCTCCAGCGCGGCCAGCTCCACCCGCCGGAACATCGCGTTGCGGACCAGCACCCGGAACGCGCGCGGGTTCGCGGTGACCCGGGTGACGCGCTCCTCGATCGGCTCGTCCACGTCCTCGTCGGCGGGGTGCGCGAGCTGCTCCCACTCGTCCAGCAGGCTGGAGTCGACCTGGCGGACCAGCTCGCCCAGCCACTCGATCAGGTCGATCAGGTCGTCGGTCTTGATCGACTCCGGGACGGTCTGCTGCAGCGCCTTGTACGCCCCCGACAGGTACCGCAGGACGAGCCCCTCGGTGCGCGCCAGCTCGTAGTACCCGATGTACTCGGTGAACGTCATCGCCCGCTCGTACATGTCGCGCACGATCGACTTGGGGCGCAGCGGATGGTCGCCGACCCACGGGTGCCCGGCCCGGTAGATCTCGTAGGCGGCGTCGAGCTCGTCCTCCAGCGGCTTCGGGTGGTCGACCTCCTGGAGCAGCTCCATCCGCTCCTCGTACTCGATGCCCTCGGCCTTCATCTCCTGGACTGCCTCGCCCCGCGCCTTGTTGACCTGCGCCGCGAGGATCTGCCGCGGGTCCTCCAGCGTCGCCTCGATCACCGACAGGACGTCCAGCGCATAGGACGGCGACGCCGGGTCGAGCACCTCGAACGCCGCCAGCGCGAACGTCGACAGCGCCTGGTTGAGCGCGAAGTCCTCCTGGAGGTCGACGGTGATCCGCGCGTACCGCCCGAGGTCGTCGGGCTCCGGCAGCACCTCCACGACGCCGCCGGCGAGCAGCGACCGGTAGATGGCGATCGCCCGCGAGATGTGCCGCCGCCGCGCCGCCGGCTCCTCGTGGTTGTCGGTCAGCAGCCGCTTCATCGCCTGGAACGCGTTGCCCGGCCGGGCGATCACCGACAGCAGCATCGCGTGGCTGACCTGGAACCGGGACCGGAGCATCTCCGGCTCGGCCTCCTGCAGCTTCGCGAAGACGTCCTCGTCCCAGCCGACGAAGCCCTCGGGCGGCTTCTTGCGCTGCACCTTCCGCCGCTTCTTCGGGTCGTCGCCCGCCTTGGCGAGCGCCTTCTCGTTCTCCACCACGTGCTCGGGCGCCTGCGCGACCACGAACCCGACGGTGTCGAACCCGGCCCGCCCGGCGCGCCCGGCGATCTGGTGGAACTCCCGCGCCCGCAGCCGCCGCACCCGGTGCCCGTCGTACTTGCTCAGCGCGGTGAAGACGACGGTCCGGATCGGGACGTTCACCCCGACGCCCAGGGTGTCGGTCCCGCAGATGACCTTGAGCAGCCCGGCCTGCGCGAGCCGCTCCACGAGCCGCCGGTACTTGGGCAGCATCCCCGCGTGGTGCACGCCGATGCCGTGCCGCACGAACCGGGAGAGGTTGCGCCCGAACTTCGTCGTGAAGCGGAAGTTGCCGATCAGCTCGGCGATCCGCGCCTTCTCCGCCTTCGTGCACACGTTGATGCTCATCAGCGACTGCGCCCGCTCGATCGCCGCCGCCTGCGTGAAGTGCACCAGGTAGATCGGCGCCTTCTGCTCGGCCAGCAGCTCCTCGATCGTCTCGTGCAGCGGCGTCACCCGGTAGTCGTAGATCAGCGGGACGGGCCGCTCCGCCGAGGTGACGAGCGCCGTCGGCCGCCCCGTCCGCCGGGTGAGGTCCTTCTGGAAGAAGGTGACGTCCCCCAGGGTGGCCGACATCAGCAGGAACTGCGCCTGCGGCAGCTCCAGCAGCGGGATCTGCCACGCCCACCCCCGCTCGGGCTCGGCGTAGAAGTGGAACTCGTCCATCACCACAACGCCGATGTCGGCGTCGGCGCCGTCGCGCAGCGCGATGTTCGCGAGCACCTCGGCCGTGCAGCAGATGATCGGCGCGTCGGAGTTCACGCTCGCGTCGCCGGTCATCATCCCGACGTTGTCGCGCCCGAACATCTCGCACAGGTCGAAGAACTTCTCCGACACCAGCGCCTTGATCGGCGCCGTGTAGAAGCCGACCTGGTCCTTGCCGAGCGCCGCGAACAGCGCCCCCGCCGCCACCAGGCTCTTGCCCGAGCCGGTCGGCGTGGAAAGGATCACATTCGCCCCGGACACGACCTCGATGAGCGCTTCCTCCTGCGCGGGATACAGCGTGATCCCGCGCCCCGACACCCACCGCTCGAACCCTTCGAACAGCGAATCGGCGTCGGCGTCGTTTCCGGAGGGAAGCTCATCGATAAGACTCACTCCTCCATCCTGCCCCTTCCCACGAGCGCCCGTGCCACCGAACCCGGTGCCGGGGAAGGGGCACCGCGGTGCCCGGCGTCAGACCAGGGCGTGACCGTACTCGGCCGCGAGCGGCTTGAGGTCCGGCTCCCCGAACATCTCGCGCATGGCGGAGAACACCGCGGCCTTCTCGTCCCCGAACCGCCGCACATGGACGGCATAGGTCTCCGCGGACACGAACGCGGGCGGATTGGTCTTGCTGTGGAACTTGTCGGCGTACATGACGAGCCGCTCCTCGCCGCTCCCGGCCACATAGTCGCCGGGAGGCACGGGCAGGCCCTGCCGCTCGATGTCGTCCCGCGTCAGCCCCATTCCGGTATGGCAGGAGCAGAAACGGCAGATCTCCTCGGGGAACCCTTCCTCGCGCAGCAACTCGTGCCCGAGCACTCCGTGCCGCACGTACTGCTTGAAATCGATTCTCCCGGTCTCGTCGTACAGCCGGTAGACGCCGATGTCGTGCAGCAGGCACCCGGTCCGCACGAGTTCCCGGTCGACGCCGAACCCCGTGCGCTCCATGATCTGCTCGGCGATCTCGCACACGATGACGCAGTGCGTCCAGACGAGCTCGAACGCCTCCCGGCCCGGCGCGTGCTCGCGATGCAGGGCCCGAATCTCCTCGTCCGCCGGAATCCGCATCCCGCGAGTCTAATGACGCGCCCCGGCGCGCGGTTAGGGCCGAGCCGTCGGGCAACAACGTGCGGGACGAGACGACCGGCTCACGTGGAGGAGGCAGCGCGATGAAGAAGGACGATCCGGCGGACCGGGGCCCCGGCGCCAGTTCGGGGATGGAGGAGCGGGCACACGAGCGGGTCGTGCCGGGGACCGAGAGCGCCGACGAGGGCTACGAGTCGGACGCCGAGAGCGGGACGCGCGACGGCGACCCGATCGCCGGAGTCGAGAAGGACCCGGACGAGCCCTGAGCCGCCGCCGGACACGCCCGTGCCCCCGGGGAAGCACTCCCCGGGGGCACGCACGGGCCGGTTACCGCACCACGCCCTCGGACCTGGCGACCAGGCGGGCCAGGGTCCCGGCCATCTCCTCCTGCCGGGCGGCCATCTTGCCGAGCTCCCCCATGATCAGGTTCACCGCCGAGCCGAGCTCCTGCCTGACCGCGCCGATCTCCTGCCTGACCGAGCCGAACTCCTGGCGGACCTCCTGCTTGAACGAGTTGAGGTCGTCCTTCGTGACGAAGTCCTTGAGGTCGTCCTTGGTGGCCAGGTCGGCGAGGGTGACCTGTTCGAGGGGCTTCTTGGGCGACATGACGGGCATGCTACCTCTCCGTTCCGGTCCTGTGTTCGCGGGAAGCGACACCTCAATCTGCCACGCCCCGAGGACCCTGAGTGCCCATTCGATCACGTTTGGCTACAAGGAACCACCAGCGCATCACCCCGCCCTCCGGTCACCTTCCCTTGGGTCGACCCAAGGGAAGGTGTAGCGCGGATGTACCCGGTGGACACCGGAAGGGCGGGGCCTCAGGTGGTCACTTCTGACCGGTCACCGCCCCAGAGGGTGTGGAAGGAGCCTTCGCGGTCCACGCGGCGGTAGGTGTGGGCGCCGAAGTAGTCGCGCTGGCCCTGCGTCAGGGCGGCCGGCAGGCGGTCGGCGCGGAGCGAGTCGTAGTAGGCGAGGGCCGTGGAGAAGCCGGGCGCGGGGATGCCGAGGCGCGCGGCGGTGGCGACGACGTCGCGCCAGGCGTCCTGGGCGTCGCCGACGGCCTCGGCGAAGTGGTCGTCGGTGAGCAGGGTGGGCGTGCCCGGGTCGGCCTCGTAGGCGGCGCGGATGCGGTCCAGGAACTGGGCGCGGATGATGCAGCCGCCGCGCCAGATCGTGGCCATCGCGCCGAGGTCGATGTCCCAGCCGTACTCGGCGCTGCCCGCCTGGATCTCGTGGAAGCCCTGCGCGTAGGCGACGATCTTGGACGCGTAGAGGGCCTTCTCCACGGCGTCGGCGAAACCGGAGCCGGCGGCGGCACCGCGGGAGGGGCCCGGCAGGTTCTGCGCGGCCTCGCGGAGCGCGGCATGGCCGGAGACCGAGCGGGCGAAGACCGCCTCGGCGATGCCGCCGACGGGGACGCCGAGGTCGAGGGCGGTCTGCACCGTCCAGCGGCCGGTGCCCTTCTGCTCGGCCTGGTCGAGGACGACGTCCACGAACGGCCTGCCGGTGGACGCGTCGGTGTGCGCGAGGACCTCGGCGGTGATCTCGATGAGGTAGGACTCCAGCCGGCCGGTGTTCCAGGTGCGGAACACCTCGGCGATCTCGGCGGGCGCGAGCCCGGCGGCGTGCCGCAGCAGGTCGTAGGCCTCGGCGATCAGCTGCATGTCGGCGTACTCGATGCCGTTGTGCACCATCTTCACGAAGTGCCCGGCGCCGTCGGGGCCGACGTGGACGCAGCAGGGCGTCCCGTCCACCTTGGCGGAGATGTCCTCCAGCAGCGGGCCGAGCGCCGCGTAGGACTCGGCGGACCCGCCCGGCATGATGCTCGGGCCGTGCAGCGCGCCCTCCTCGCCGCCGGAGATGCCGGTGCCGACGAAGTGCAGGCCGCGCTTGCGGAGCGCGGCCTCGCGGCGCCGGGTGTCGGCGAAGTTGGCGTTGCCGCCGTCCACGATCATGTCGCCGGGCTCCAGCAGCGGCGCGAACTCGTCGATGACCGCGTCGGTCGGGCCGCCCGCCTTCACCATGATCACGAGGCGCCGGGGCCGCTCCAGCGATGCGACGAACTGCTCCGGCGTCTCGGCGGGCAGGAACGTCCCCTCGTCGCCGAACTCCTCCACCAGCGCCTTGGTCCGGCTGGACGTGCGGTTGTGGACGGCGACGGGATGCCCGTGCCGGGCGAGGTTGCGGGCCAGGTTCCGGCCCATCACCGCCAGCCCGGTGACACCGATTCGCGCCTTGTCCATTGGCTCACTCCTCCTCGTGTGCGACCCTGACCAAGGGGTTGTACGCGGGACATGATCCCTTTGTTCGAGCGCCGGGGGCGGTGTGCCCGTGCCCGGCGCGGGAACGGGTCGCGCGGTAACGATCATCGACAACCTTCACTTCGATGGTGACATTCCAGGGGGTGCGGATGCTGGGACTGCCGGACGAGGCGGCGGCGTGTCTCTTCGATCTCGACGGGGTGCTGACCCGGACGGCGTCCGTCCACGCGGCGGCGTGGAAGGAGATGTTCGACCACTACCTGAGGGAACGTTCCGAGCGGGCGGGCGGGAGCTTCACCGAGTTCGATCCCGTCGCCGACTACGGCCGCTACGTCGACGGCAAGAAGCGCGAGGACGGGACGCGCTCGTTCCTGCGGTCGCGCGGCATCACACTGCCCGAGGGCGACCCGGACGATCCGCCGGAGGCCGAGACGGTCCGCGGCCTCGGGAACCGGAAGAACGCGCTGGTGCTGAAGCTCATCGAGGAGAAAGGCGTCGAGACGTTCGACGACTCGATCGACTACGTCCGCGCGGCGCGGCGGGCGGGGCTGAAGACGGCGGTGGTGTCGTCCAGCGCCAACACCGTCCAGGTGCTGCGCGCGGTCGGCATCACCGACCTGTTCGACGCGCGGGTGGACGGCGTCGTCGCGGCCGACCGGCACCTGCCGGGCAAGCCGGCTCCGGACATGTTCCTCGCGGGCGCGCAGGAGCTGGACGTCCCGCCGGCGCGGGCCGTGGTGTTCGAGGACGCGCTCGCCGGCGTCCAGGCCGGCCGCGCCGGCGGCTTCGCCTACGTGGTGGGCGTGAACCGGGTCGGCGACGCGCACGCGAAGGCGCTCGCCGAGCACGGCGCGGACGTGGTGGTCGACGACCTGTCCGAACTGCTGGAGGGCGCGTGAAGGAGCAGGAGAGCGCCGTCGACCGCCCGGTGTTCCTGGTGGAGCCGTGGTGCGTGCGGGAGCCCGAGCTGCGGCTGGACCGGCTGGCCCAGTGCGAGTCGGTGTTCGCGCTGTCCAACGGGCATCTCGGCATGCGCGCCAACCTCGACGAGGGGGAGCCGCACGGCCTGCCGGGCACGTATCTGAACTCGTTCTACGAGCAGCGTCCGCTGCCGCACGCCGAGACCGCCTACGGCTACCCCGAGTCGGGGCAGACGGTCATCAACGTCACCAACGGCAAGGTGATCCGGCTGCTGGTGGACGACGAGCCGCTCGACGTGCGCTACGGCCGCGTCCACCACCACGAGCGGGTGCTGGACATGCGGGCGGGCACGCTGACCCGGCACGTGGAGTGGACGTCCCCCGCCGACAAGACGATCAAGGTGACGTCGGTGCGGCTGGTGTCGCTGACGCAGCGGGCGATCGCGGCGATCTGCTACGAGGTCGAGCCGGTGGGCAGCGCGGTCCGCGTGGTCGCCCAGTCCGAGCTCGTGGCCAACGAGGCGCTGCCCGGCGGCGGCAAGGACCCGCGCGCGTCGGCGATCCTGGACAGCCCCCTCGTCAGCGAGGAGCACTTCGCCAACGGCACGAAGGTGCTGCTGCTGCACCGGACGCGCCGCAGCGGGCTGCGGATGGGCGCCGGCATGTCGCACGACATCGAGGGCCCGGAGTCGATGCGGGTGGAGACCGAGAGCGCCCCGGACGTGGGGCGGCTGACGGTCGCGACCCGGCTGGAGCCGGGGCAGAAGCTCCGGCTGGTCAAGTACATCGCCTACGGGTGGTCGAGCCGGCGGTCCCGGCCCGCGCTGCACGACCAGGTGGTCGGGGCGCTGGCGGGCGCGCGGCAGACCGGCTGGGACGGCCTGCTCGCCGAGCAGCGCGAGTACCTCGACGAGTTCTGGGAGGGCGCGGACGTCGAGGTCGAGGGCGACGCGGAGATCCAGCAGGCCGTCAGGTTCGGGCTGTTCCACATCCTGCAGGCGGGCGCGCGCGCGGAGCGCCGCATGATCCCCGCCAAGGGGCTGACGGGTCCCGGCTACGACGGGCACACGTTCTGGGACACCGAGACGTTCGTCCTGCCCGTGCTGATCTACACCTCCCCGGGCGCGGCCAAGGACGCGCTCGCCTGGCGGCACATGACGCTGCCGCTGGCCTGCGAGCGCGCCCGGCAGCTCGGCCTGCACGGCGCCACGTTCCCGTGGCGGACGATCCGCGGCCAGGAGTGCTCGGGCTACTGGCCCGCCGGGACCGCGGCGTTCCACATCAACGCCGACATCTCCGACGCCATCCTCCGCTACCTCGACGCGACGCAGGACGAGCAGTTCGAGCGGGAGATCGGCCTGGAGATCCTGGTGCAGACGGCGCGGCTGTGGCGGAGCCTCGGCCACCACGACGTCGGCGGCGTGTTCCGCATCGACGGCGTCACCGGCCCTGACGAGTACAGCGCGATCGTCGACAACAACGTCTACACCAACCTGATGGCGCGCCGGAACCTGCAGGAGGCCGCCGAGATGGCGATGCGCCACCCGGACGTCGCCGCGCGGCTCGCGGTGAACGCCGAGGAGGCGGCGTCGTGGCGGGACGCGGCGGCGGCGATGCTGATCCCCTACGACGACCGGCTCGGCGTGCACCCGCAGAGCGAGAGCTTCACCAACCACGCCCGCTGGGACTTCGCGGCGACCAAGCCGGAGCACTACCCGCTGCTGCTGAACTTCCCCTACTTCGACCTCTACCGCAAGCAGGTCGTCAAGCAGGCCGACCTCGTCCTCGCCCTGCACCTGTGCGGGGAGGCGTTCACCGACGAGCAGAAGGAGCGCAACTACGCCTACTACGAGGGGCTGACCGTCCGGGACTCCTCGCTGTCGGCGCAGACGCAGGCGGTCGTCGGCGCCGAGGTCGGCCAGCTCGACCTCGCGCACGACTACCTCGGCGAGACCGCGCTGATGGACCTGCACGACCTGAACCACAACACCCGCGACGGGCTGCACATCGCCTCGATGGCGGGGGCATGGAGCGGGCTCGTCGCCGGGTTCGGCGGACTGCGGGCCCGCCGGGGCGAGCTGCGGTTCGCGCCGCGGCTGCCCGGCGGGATCAGCCGGCTGGCGTTCCGGATGCGCTACCGGGGCAGCCTGATCAAGGTCGGGGTGGCCGCGGAGGAGGCCCGCTACGAGCTGCTGGACGGCCCGGGCCTCACCCTGTGGCACCACGGCGAGAAGTTCACGCTCGGCGACGACGCGCCGGTGGAGCTGCCGATCGAGCCGATCCAGGCGCGTCCGGCGCCGCCCCAGCCGCCGGGGCGCGAGCCGGCGCCGCGCCGCTTCGAGCCGCACGGCCGCGGCCCGCTCCGCCGCTAGCGGCCGGTCAGTCCCCCGGAGTGCAGGGGGCCGCGCATTCCGGGGGGACCGCGGCCGCCGCCTTCGGTCCGGCGGTCCCGGACGGCTCGGCGGGCGCACCGGACCGGCCGGTGAGGAGCCTGCGCGGCCCCGGCCCCTCGTCGCCAAGCCGGTCGTAGGGGTTGGCCAGCGCGCACCTGCTGATCGACAGACAGCCGCAGCCGATGCAGTCGGTGAGGTCGTCGCGGAGCCTCTCGAGCCGGCGGATCCGGTCGTCGAGCTCGCCGCGCCACGTCTCCGACAGCCGCGTCCAGTCCGCGACCGTGGGGGTGCGCTCCTCGGGCAGGGTGGCGAGCGCGTCGCGGATGTCGCCGAGCGGGATCCCGACGCGCTGCGACACCTTGATGAAGGCGACCCGGCGGAGCGTGTCGCGAGTGAACCGGCGCTGGTTCCCGGCGGTCCGGCGGCTGCTGATCAGGCCCTTGGACTCGTAGAAGTGCAGCGCCGAGACGGCCACGCCGCTCCGCTCGGCGAGCTGCCCGACGGTCAGTTCGTGCACCCGGTGCCCCAGCCGCGTCATGGCCCGCATCCTACGCGACCTGAACCATGCTTGAGGTCGGCCGCGGCCACGGGCGCGGCGGCCTGTCAGGGGCGGTGGGCGGTCAG
>NZ_SMJW01000276.1 GCF_004348335.1 Actinomadura bangladeshensis
CTCCCCACCCCCGCACCCCTGACCAACCCGACGCGAACACAAGCGCGCAGCCCGACCATGGGGCCGCGCGCTTTCATCTGCTCCGACGCGGCCCTGTTGAGCGTTGCAAGCAGGCGGGTGCGAGAACTCAAGAGAGGCACCGCAGCTTCAACCCGATGCAGTTCGACCGCACCTGCGAGAAGACCCGGGATCCGACCCCGGTCTGGGTCGCGCCGGCACCGGCCACCGCACTTCGCACGCCGGCAATCGCCGTTCCGCGCCAGTTCGCCACCTGATCCCTGGCTCTCCAGGAGCGGCGTAGGAAGGTCCGTCCCCCGGTTCGTCGAGGTGCCGCTGGCTACCAAGCACCTCGACGAAACGGGTCCACCCTCCGGCGACAGGCCAGCCGTGCCGCACTACGGCGCGGTCGTCCATGCGACCGGCTCCGCAACGACGGCGGCGGCCTCCTCTGGAACGACCTGTCGGCCGACGCACGCCCAGACACCGTGCCTCGCGTTCTCGCAGCGCCCCGACGACCGGGCGGGGCCCCTGGCACGGGCCCCATCGATCGCGGCCGTGATCGCATGGCGTCCGCTTCTCCCGGAGTGAGCGCCACCGGGTGAGTCCTTCTGCCGCGCCACGCCGACGTGGATAGCGGTGTTGTGGTTGGTCGCTGCGGTGCCGATGCCGATCTGCTCCGTCGCGGCAGCGACCGCCTGCCAGCACCCCAACGTCCTTGACGTTGAACCGCTCGGGCAGGAACATCGCGCCGATGCCGAGCCGTTCGGCATGCTGTGCCTCCGCTACGGCATCGAGCGGACTCGCGGTATGGCCCGCCAGCCCCTAGCACCCGATCGCGGGCAGCGCCGCCGTTATGCCGATCCCTTCCGCGCCTGGGCGCGCTGTCTGGCGATGAACCGTGTGGTCGTCCTGTTGACGAACGTCGGCGCGAGCCGGCCGACGCGCCACGCGAGCCGCGCGCGGCGCGGCTCCACGACCATCGCCTCGTTCGCCTCGACGGCCGCCAGGACCCGCCGGACGAGCACGCCCGCATCGAGCGGGTGCTTGATACCCTGCCCGTCGAGGTAGAAGTCGCGACCGCGGTAGGGGCCGATCTCGCCCTTGTCGAGGATCGGGGTGTCCACGGCCGCAGGGCAGACGACGGTGACGCCGACGCCGTGCGCGGCGGCCTCGGTCCGCAGCGCGAGGGACAGCCCGACGACGGCGTGCTTGGTGGCGACGTACGACGTCATCAGGCCCGCGGCCATGAGACCGCCCATCGAGGCCGTGTTGACGATGTGCCCGCCGCGCTGGCGGACCATCTGCGGATACGCCGCGTGCACACCATGGACGACGCCGCGGATGTTGACGTCGATGATCGAGTTCCACTGGTCCAGCGTCAGGTCCTCGGTGTCGCCGAAATAGGTGATGCCCGCGTTGTTGAACATTAGGTCGATCCGTCCGTGCGCTTCCACGACCTCGTCCACGACCTGCTGCACCTGGGCCGCTTGCGTCACGTCGACGGCCGCCGCACGTGCCGATCCCGGTCCGGCTAGGCCGGCAAGGCCGGCGACGGTCTTCTCCGCGGCGGCCAGATCGAGGTCCGTGCACACCACGTCGGCGCCCGCGGCGACAAGTGCCGCGGTGAGCGAGGCTCCGATGCCCGAGCCGCCGCCTGTGACGATCGCGGATCTGCTCGCGAGGCTCATGCGAACGCCTTCTCCACGAGTCCGGCGAGATCCGGGTAGCGCATCAGGTGGGCGCCGCCGTTGATGTCAAGGGTCTCACCGGTGACCCACGCCGCGTCGTCCGACAGCAGGTAGCGCACGGACGCGGCGATCTCCTCCGGGCTTCCCGGTCGGCCGAGCGGCGTGTTGGCGACGTACTCCTCCTCGACCCCGGGTATGTCCATCGCCGGCGCCGTCAGCGGCGTGACAACCAGTCCGGGCGCCACCGCGTTGACGCGCACGCGGCGCGGCGCGAGCTCGAGCGCGGCGACCTCCGTGAGCGCCACGAGGCCGGCCTTCGCGGCGCAGTAGGCGGCCAGGCCGGTGCCGGGCTGGCGGGCGTTGAGGGAGGTCAGCGACACCAGCGCGCCTCCGCCGGCGACCCGGCGTCCGGCGTGCTTGAGGACGAGGAACGCGCCGGTGAGGCAGACGTCGACGATCCGGCGCCACTCTGCGGCGTCGTGGTCGACGACTCGCGAGAGCGTGCTCGTGCCGGCGCAGTTCACGACGCCGTGGAAGCGCCCGTGCTCGGCGACGACGCCCTCGAAGAGCGCCTCCACTCCGCCCTCGTCGGTCACGTCGACCTCGACGTCGGCGGACGCGCCGGCAAGGTCCGCGACCACCACGATGTCGCCCTGCGACCGCAGCAGCGCGGCCGTCGCCGCTCCGAGGCCGGACCCGCCTCCGACCACCACGACCGTGCGCTGCTCACTCATCCGCCACCATCCTGACGCTCGTCGGTTTCTATTGACACGTGTCAATTGGCAGTCCTAACGTGACGGGCGTCACGCCGGATTGTCAAGCAGATGCCGAGGAGTAGCCGATGAGTGGTCCGACGGTCGCCGTGATCGGCGCCGGCATCAGCGGGCTGACAATGAGCAAGATGCTGGAGGACTACGGGCTGGAGTACGCCACGTTCGAGTCTTCGGACCGCGTCGGCGGCAACTGGGCCTTCGGCAACCCCAACGGGCACAGCAGCGCCTACCGCTCGCTGCACATCGACACCTCGAAGCACCAGCTGTCCTTCAAGGACTTCCCGATGCCTGAGGAGTATCCCGACTTCCCGCACCACACCCAGATCAAGGACTACCTCGACAGCTACACTGACGCGTTCGACATCCGGCGCCGGATCGAGTTCGAGAACGGCGTCGTGCACGCCGAGCGGCACCCCGACGGCGGCTGGCTGCTGGAGACCGAGCGCACCGGCGCACGCCGCTTCGACGTGCTCCTGGTGGCCAACGGCCACCACTGGGACCCGCGCTTCGCCGACAAGCCGGGAGAGTTCACCGGCCTGACGATGCACTCGCACGCCTACATCGACCCGCGGACGCCGTACGATCTGACGGGCAAGCGGATCCTGATCATCGGGCTGGGCAACAGCGCCGCCGACATCGCGGTCGAGCTCTCCAGCAAGACGCTCGGCAACGAGGTCGTCCTTTCGACGCGGTCCAGTGCGTGGATCGTGCCGAAGTACTTCGCCGGAACACCGGCCGACAAGTTCTACAAGACCTCCCCGTACATCCCGTTCGCCTGGCAGCGCAAGTTCATGCAGGTGATGCAGCCGCTGACCGCCGGCCACCCGACCGACTACGGCCTGCCCGAGCCCAACCACAAGTTCTTCGAGGCGCACCCGACGCAGTCGGTCGAGCTGCCGCTGCGGCTCGGCTCCGGAGACCTGCGGGCCAAGGGCGACATCGAGCGCTGGGACGGTCCCACCGTGCGCTTCGCCGACGGCACCGCCGAGGACTTCGACGTCGTCGTCCACGCCACCGGCTACAACATCACCTTCCCGTTCTTCGACCCCGACTTCCTCAGCGCGCCCGAGAACCACATCCGTCTCTACAAGCGGATCTTCAAGCCGGGCATGGACGACGTCGCGTTCATCGGGTTCGCCCAGGCGACGCCGACACTGTTCCCGTTCGTCGAGTGCCAGACCCGGCTGGTCGCGGCCTGGCTCGTCGGCCGCTACGCGCCGCCGCCGGTCGCCGAGATGGAGCGGGTGATCGACGAGGACCAGCAGAAGTACACCGCCCACATGGTGCAGCGGCCCCGGCACACCCAGCAGCTCGACTACTTCCTCTACGAGCACGACCTGCGCACCCGCGAGATCCCCGCGGGCATGGAGCGAGCCGCGCGGCGACAGGCGCGGCGGCCCGTGCGGGCGCGCCGGTGAGCGAGGAGCGCGCCTGGGCGCGGCTGGTCGACCGCCGCAGCGTCAACCGCGGCGACCAGCGCCGCTCGGCCCTGCTCCAGGCCCTCGACGACCTGCTGCGCGAGAAGACCCTCGACCAGGTCAACGTCGCGGAGATCTCGCGGCGGGCCGGCGTCACCCGCTCGGCGTTCTACTTCTACTTCGAGAGCAAGGCCGCCGCGGTGCTCGCCCTGATGGCCGACCTGTACGACGCCGCGTCGGACGCGACCGACCTGCTGGTCAAGGCGGAGGGTGAGCCCGGCGAGCGGATCCGGCAGGCCCTCGACTCGCTCTTCGACTCCGTCGACGCCTCGCCGCACACCTACCGCGCCCTGCTCGCGGCGAGGGCCGCGAACCCGCAGGTCCGGGAGGCATGGGACGCGGGCCGCGCCGAGTTCGCGGGCATGGTCGCGGAGATGATCGAGCGGGAGCGGGCCGCCGGACACGCGACCGACGGCCCGGACGCGGCGGGCCTGGCCGCCGTACTCCTCGACCTGAACGACCACGCCCTCGAACGCCATGCGCTCAGCGGCGAGCCGCCGCGCGAGCAGCACGTCGACGCGCTTGCGCACGTCTGGATGACCAGCATCTACGGAGGCATCGCATGACCACCTTCGACTTCACCTCGGCCGGTGTGCGCTGCGCCGCCACGCATCACGGAGGTGCGGACGGCGCGCCCGTCGTGGTGCTGGGCCACGGTCTCGGCGGCACCCAGGACTCCGGCCTCCGGCCGTTCGCCGAGGCGTTCGCGGCGGCGGGCTTCCACGCCGTCACCTTCGACTACCGCGGCTTCGGCGCGAGCGACGCCGGCGACGGCGGTGCGCGCCAGTGCGTGTCCGTCGCCGGCCAGGTCGCCGACTGGCATGCCGCCGTCGAGGCGGCGAAGCGCCTTCCGGGCGTCGACGCCGAACGGGTCGCGCTCTGGGGCATCTCGCTCGCGGGCGGCCACGTCGTCTCCGTCGCCGCCGCGCGCGCCGACGTCGCGGCGGTCGTCTCCGCGGTGCCGCTCGTCGACGGGCTCGCCGCCGCGCGGCTCGCCGCGAAGCACCACCGCCCGGACCGGCTGCTCGCCTCCACCGGCCGCGGCATCGCTTCGGCCGTACGACGCAAGGCCGGCCGCGCGCCGACGATGATCCCGGTCGTGGCCCGTCCCGGGGAGGTCGGCGCGCTGACCCTGCCCGGCGCCTACGAGGACTACCTCGCGCTCGCGGGCCCGACCTGGCGCAACGAGATCGCCGCGGACGTCGTGATGGAGCTCGGCGGCCGGACGCCCGCCAAGGACGCGAAGTCGCTGCGGGTCCCGTGGCTGGTGCAGATCTGCGACTTCGACAGGAGCGCGCCGCCGTACGCCGCGGCGAAGGCGGCCTTCGCCGGTCGCGCCGAGGTGCGGCACTACCCCGGCGACCACTTCGACCTCTTCGCCGGCAAGCCCTTCCACGAGGCCGCCACCCGCCATGTCGTGGCGTTCCTGAGCCGCCACTTGGCCGTTCCCTCCGCCGCCGCCTCGCCCACCGCGAGCGCGTCGGAGCCGTCCCGTGTCTGACACCGTCCAGGCACTCCTCCTCCAGCATGGGGAGCGGGACACGCCCGGCCTGAAGTACGGCGACCAGGTGTGGAGCTGGCGCGACTACCTCAGTGAGAGCGCCGCCCGTGCGCACGTGCTGCACGCGATGGCCGACCCGGGCCGGCCGGTCCACGTCGGCGTGCTGATGGAGAACAGCCCCGAGATGGCGATGGCGATCGCGGCGGGTGCGCTCGGCGGGCACGTGACCGTCGGCATCAACACCACCCGGCGCGGCGAGAGTCTCGCGGCCGATGTACGCCGGGCCGACTGCCAGATCCTGCTGACCGATCACCGGCACCTGGGCCTGCTCGGCGGGCTCGACCTCGGTGGCACGACGGTGGTCGACACCGACGACGTCGACTGGCCCGAGCGGGTGGCCGGCGCACCGCGCGGAACCGCCGGGTTCCCGACGGTCGACGCGATGGACACCTTCATGCTGATCTTCACCTCCGGCACCAGCGGGGAACCGAAGGCCGTGCGGGTCGCCAACTTCATCGCGGTGATGTCGGGGGCGACGCTCGCCGACAAGTTCGACCTGACGACCGAGGACATCGTCTATTCCTCGATGCCCATGTTCCACAGCAACGCCGTCCTCGCCGGATACGCCGTGCACGCCCGCGCCGGCGCCGCTCTGGCGCCGGCCAAGTTCAGCGCAAGCCGGTTCCTCAGCGACCTGCGCCACTATGGGGCGACCTACATCAACTACGTCGGCAAGCCGCTCGCCTACCTGCTCGCGACGCCGGAACAGCCCGACGACCGGGACAACCCGCTGCGTGTCGCGTTCGGCAACGAGGCGAGCGACCGCGATATCGAGGAGTTCGCCCGCCGCTTCGACTGCACCGTGTGGGACGGCTTCGGCTCCACCGAGACCGCGGTCATCATCACCCGCACTGACGACACGCCGGCCGGTTCCATCGGGCAACCGTTCGACGGCGTCGCCGTGTACGACCGCGACACCCGCACCGAGTGCCCGCGCGCCGTCTTCGACGACCTGGGCCGGGTGACCAACCTGGACAAGGCGGTCGGCGAACTGGTCAACACCACCGGGGCCGGATTCTTCGCCGGCTACTACAACGACGAACAGGCGACCTCCGAGCGGCTCGACGGGGGCATGTACTGGTCCGGCGATCTCGCCTATCGGGACGAGGCAGGCTTCATATACCTGGCGGGTCGCACCGACGACTGGCTGCGCGTCGACGGCGAGAACCTCGCGGCGGCGCCGATCGAGCGGGTGCTGCTGCGCCACGACGCGATCAGCCAGGCCGCGGTGTACGGCGTACCGGACGCCGACGCCCCGGGCGACCAGCTCATGTGCGCGCTGGTGCTGCGCGACGGCGCGACCCTCACGCCCGCCGATCTCCAGGAGTTCCTGAACGCCCAGCCGGACCTGTCGCCGAAGGCATGGCCGAAATTCGTCCGGATCGCCACCGACCTGCCGACTACGGCGACGAACAAGGTCCTCAAGCGCGAGCTCCGGGCTCAGGGCACCGAGACCACGGACCCGCTGTTCGCACGGAGCGAGCGAGACCACGTCTACCGCCCTGAGCCTTAGGGCATATCGTGCCGGGAATCTGCGGTGTGTACACGCACGTCTCGGACGCGATGCGCGACGAACTGAAAACGAAACTTCAGCGTCGCTGGGAAGACGCTCTCGATGAGGGCGCCGACAGGGCTCCGGGCCCGTCTCTGCCGGTGATGGACGGCCTGCTCTCCGCAAGGCGGGAGAAACGCGGATCGGTCGTCTCCCTGAGAAGTGCCTGTTTCGGGAGGCACAACAGGCGCGGTGGTCCGACCGGTCGGCCACCGCGCCCGCTATTACGGAGAGTGACCAACGAGGTGGAGGATCTCGTGAACACATTTGGAGTGGGGCAAGATCATGCCCGGACCTGCCCCAGTGAAGCACAAAGGCCCTGCCGCCTATGTGCGGGAGGGCCTGTGGGGTGAGGGGTGGGCGATACTGGGTTCGAACCAGTGACCTCTTCGGTGTGAACGAAGCGCTCTCCCACTGAGCTAATCGCCCCGGTGTCGGAAACTCTAGCGCATGTTGGGGGGTGGTCGCGCGCGGTCAGGAGGTCTGGTGGCGGTGGTGCCAGGTGAGGAGGACGGTGGTGCCGAGCACGGCCATGAGGTCTCGGGGGGATCATGGCTCAGCGGCCGCAGAGGGCGTTGAACGTCGTGAAGACCATGCCGGTGGTGAACACGGTGAGGGACGAGATCGCCCACGACTCGGTGATGGGAAGGTCCCGCGCGGATGGTGAAGCCGCCGAGCATGGCGTAGGCCGAGGTGGAGGCTGTGCGGGGGACGGGGGGCGAGGTCGGCGTGGACGTTGAAATGGATGGCGGCGACGGGCGCGGCGGCGATGTCCAGGGGGGCGCTCTGGCCGTAGAGGGCGGTGATCGCGAAAGCCCGTTGTTCCTCTACGGCTTCGCGGGCCTCGGGGGGCGACTTCAGGCGCTGGTCGAGGGCGTGCAGGAAGGCGGCGGAGCCGCCCTGGCCCGTTACGGCCAGGGGCAGGTGGCGGGGTCGCGCTAGGTGACTGGGGGGATCAGGTCCAGAAGGTGGGGTCTTCGATCTTCCAGGGGAAGGTCAGGCCGTAGACGGCCAGGTAGCCGGCCACGGCGGCGGCCAGGAGGACCGTGGTGACCCCGCCGAGGATGGTGTTGCGGCGGCGCTTGCGGGGGTCGAAGGCCTTCTCCTTGGCGCGGTCTGCGGCGGTCTTGGCGCGGTGCAGGGCGCGCTGGGCCCAGGCGAACTCCGTGGCGAGGATCGCGAGGCCGATGACGATGCCGAGCAGGCCGGGTCCGGGGGTGATCATCATGACGAGTCCGCCGATGAGGACGGCCGCGCCCACGGCGAAGACGCCCGCGCGCCAGGCGGTGTTCAGCAGCGGGTTGCGCCGTACCCGGGCGCGGAAGCGGTGGAACAGGCCGGGTTCCTCCGGAGGCGGGGCGACCTTTTCATCATTGATTGCCACGGATTTACCTTAAGCCAGATGTCATGGTCACGGCGACGCCGGACGGGGCGCGCCGCACCCGGGACAGACCCCCGCAAGATCGGCCTTTGCGCAGGTCAGGAGCATGTTTTGCTACGGTGAGATGGGTCACAGGCGCCGGGGGCGGCGGAATGTTCGGCCGGGATAAGGCAGTTAGGCGTCATAGATCGCGGGGATGTCGGTGGGAGGGAGTAACCGCCCGACCGGAGCACCCCGCGAGCCAGCGGGACCGACGTAAGAGGGAATGGCCATGAACAGCAGTACCACCGTCTCAGCACAGCTGGGCCTTCGTCTCGTCGTCCCCGACCGCACGACCGTCCCCCTGCTCGCCGGGCTCGAGTACGCGGCCGACGATCCGTACGCGATCCGGATGGCCTTCTACGTGGGCGACGACGAGCCCGTGGAGTGGATCTTCGCCAGGGAGCTCCTCACGGTCGGCATCGTGCGCAGGGTCGGAGACGGGGACGTCGAGGTCTGGCCCGCCGACGACGACGGCTCGCTCAACATCGCGCTGTCGTCCCCGTTCGGGGACGCGCTGTTCGAGGTGCCGCTGTCGCCGCTCGCCGACTTCCTGCACCGGACGTACCAGGCGGTGCCCGCGGGCGAAGAGAGCGAGTTCATCGACATCGACGCCGAGCTGGAGAACCTGCTCTGGCCGTCCTAGCCGGACAGGCGGGCGATGTGGCGCATCTTGTTCATCGCGTCCAGGGCGGCGACCTTGTAGGACTCGGCGAGCGTCGGGTAGTTGAACACCGCGTTGACCAGGTAGTCGACGGTGCCGCCGCAGCCCATCACGGTCTGGCCGATGTGGACGAGTTCGGTGGCCCCGGTGCCGAAGACGTGGACGCCGAGGAGCCGCCGGTCCTCGGGTGAGACCAGGAGCTTCAGCATCCCGTAGGAGTCGCCGATGATCTGGCCCCGGGCCAGTTCGCGGTAGCGGGAGACCCCCACCTCGAAGGGGACCTTGGCCTCGGTGAGCGCGTCCTCGGTGTGGCCGACGAAGCTGATCTCGGGGATCGTGTAGATGCCGATGGGCTGGGTCTCGTTGATCTCCGAGACGGGCTCGCCGCAGGCGTGGTGCGCGGCGAGGCGGCCCTGCTCCATGGAGGTGGCGGCGAGGGACGGGAAGCCGATCACGTCCCCGACCGCGTAGATGTGCGGGACCTCGGTGCGGTAGTCGGCGTCGACCTTGATCCGGCCCCGGTGGTCGGCGGCGAGGCCGGCGGCGTCCAGGCACAGGTCGTCGGTCATGCCCTGCCGCCCGGCCGAGTACATGACGGTGTCGGCGGGGATGCGCTTGCCGCTCTCCAGGACGGTGATCGCCCCGTTCGGCATCCGCTCGACGGACGCGACGGCCTCGCGGAACCGGAACGTGACGGCGAGGTCGCGCAGGTGGTACTTGAGCGCCTCGACGATCTCCAGGTCGCAGAAGTCCAGCATGCGCTCGCGGCGCTCGACGACCGTGACCTTGGTGCCGAGCGCGGCGAACATCGAGGCGTATTCGATGCCGATGACGCCGGCGCCGACGACGACCATGGTCTCCGGGATGCGGTCCATGTTGATGATGCCGTCGGAGTCGATGATCGTCCGGTCGTCGAAGGCGACGGTGTCGGGCCGGGCCGGGCG
>NZ_SMJW01000277.1 GCF_004348335.1 Actinomadura bangladeshensis
GGCGGGGGGCCTGTGCGGGGCCGTTGGTGGTCGGCGCGGTGATCCTTCAGGGTGGAGGGAAGCGGATCGACGGGCTCACCGACTCCAAGCTGCTGTCCCCGGCACGCCGCGAGGAGCTGTACGCGGAGATCACTGAGCGCGCGTACGCGTGGAGCGCGGTTGTGATCCCCTGCTACGACATCGACCGGATCGGCCTGCACCGGTGCAACATCACCGGGATGCGGCGTGCCCTGGCCGCCCTGGACGAGCGGCCCGCCTATGTGCTGAGCGACGGCTTCCCGGTGCCGGGGCTGGACGTTCCCGGCCTCGCGATGATCAAAGGCGACCAGGCCGCGGCGTGCGTGGCCGCGGCCTCTATCGTCGCGAAGGTCACCCGAGACCGGATCATGGTCGCGCTCCACGAGCGGTACCCCGAGTACGGCTTCGACGTCCACAAGGGCTATGTGACGCGAGCGCACGGTGAGGCGCTGGCCGCGCACGGTCCGTGTCCGGAACATCGGTTCTCCTACGTCAACGTCGGGCGGGCCTTGCGCAACAATGGAGAGGTGGCCGTGGGGGAGGAGACCGAAGGGGAGGTCTCCGGCGAGGGCTGCGCGGAAGGGGCACGAGCGTGAGCGCCGAGGATCTCGAGAAGTACGAGGCCGAGATGGAGCTGCAGCTCTATCGCGAGTATCGCGACGTCCTCGGGCTGTTCAGCTACGTCGTCGAGACCGAGCGCAGGTTCTACCTCACGAACTCCGTCGACCTGCAGGTGCGCGGCGCCGACACCGGTGAGGTCTTCTTTGAGGTCACGATGCAGGACGCTTGGGTGTGGGACATGTACCGCCCTGCTCGCTTCGTCAAGAACGTGCGCGTTGTTACGTTCAAGGACGTGAACGTCGAAGAACTCGCCAAGAGCGACTTCGAACTCCCCTCTAACGAGTGACTTGTGCGGCCGGCTCGCGTGCAGCGAGGCGGCGTGTGCCGGCGGATTGATCGCCTGGTCGATCCTTGGTCGGGTCATCTCGGGGGCTCGGCGGGCGGCTGAGGTCTATCGGGGTCTTCGGCGGGACCTTTGGCGGACTTTCCGGGTTTCGTCAGGCGCCAGCCCGAAGGCGCGCGTTCGATGAAGCCGGACGCGGACAGGAGGCCCAGCTTCGCGTTGACCGTGGTCAGGTCCACGCCCGCCGTGACGGCGAGCTGCGCGGGGCCGGCCGCGCCGCGGGCAGGGAAGGCTTCGAGGACGGACCGTGTGACCGGTTCGAGGCGGTCGCGGGGAAGGACGGGTGTGCTGTGCGGCGGTGCCAGGTCGGCGCCGATGCGTCCCACGGCCTCGATGATCTCCTCCGGGCGGGTCACCAGCGTGACGCCCTCCTCGCGCAGGAGCCGGTGGCAGCCGACCGAGCTGCGGGAGGTGATCGGGCCGGGCACGGCCATGACCACGCGGCCGAGCTTGGACGCCCAGCCGGCGGTGTTCAGGGCGCCGCTGCGGGCCTCGGCCTCGACGATGACCGTGCCCCGGGACAGCGCCGCGATCACCCGGTTGCGGACGAGGAAGCGGAGCCGGTGCGGATGCGTGCCCGGCGGCGACTCGCTGACCAGCAGGGCCCGCCGCGCCATCTCCGCGAACAGCCCTTCGTTGGACGCCGGGTAGGGGACGTCGACCCCGTTGGCGAGGACGGCGACCGTGGGGCCGTCGGCGGCCAGCGCACCTCGGTGGGCGGCCGCGTCGATCCCGAGGGCGCCGCCGGAGATCACCGTCCAGCCGTCGTCGGCGAGGTCGGACGCGAAGTCGGCGGCGGCGCGCAGTCCGTAGGGGGACGCGGCGCGGGAACCGACGATGGCGACCGAACGCAGGCAGTGGTAGCGCAGGTCGCCGGGGCCGCGCAGCCACAGGGCGTAGGGGCGTACGGAGCCGAGATCGTCGAGGGTCGTCGGCCATTCGGGGTCTCCCGGGCAGATGAGGCGGCCGCGGAACCGGGCGCACACGGCCATGTCCTGGTCGGGTTCGGCGGCGATCAGGCGGATCCGCCATTGGCCGAGGCGTTGGACCTCCTTCGGGGTGGCGTCCACGGTGCCGGGAAGACCGCCGGTGCGGATCGCTTCGAGCGCCTCTTCCGGACCGCAGCGGTCGATGATCCGGTTGAGGAACGCGTCGCCGGGTTCGGCGACGGCGGTGAGGGTGGCGCGGGCGGTGCGGTCGTCGCTCATTGGCGCCCCGCAGACCGCAGGGCGAGTGCGCCGCCGACGTCGTCCGGGCCGGGCTCGTCGTGGCCGGCCAGGTCGGCGATGGTCCAGGCGACCCGCAGGATCCGGTCGAGCCCGCGCGCGCTCAGCGTGCCCCTCTGGAGGGCCTCGTCGGCCCCTCGCATCGCGTCGGCGGAGGGTGTGAAGCGTCTCCGCAGCTCTGGGCCGGGCACTTCGGAGTTGGAACGCCAGGGGGTGTCCGCGAGGCGGTGGAGTGTCCGTTCCCTGGCGAGCTGGACGCGTTCGGCCACGACCTTGCTGGACTCGGCGAACTCCAGGTCGTAGCGGAGTTCGGCCCGGCTGGCCGGTGTCAGCTCCAGCTTGAGGTCGATGCGGTCGAGGAGCGGGCCGGTCACACGGCTGGCGTACTTGCGCCGGACGCCCGGCGCGCAGGAGCAGTCGATCTGCTTCGCGGCGGCGCACGGGCACGGATTCGCCGCGAGGACGAGCGTGAACCGCGCCGGGAAGTGAGCTATGCCCTCGATGCGGGAGATGCGCACCACGCCCTCTTCGAGCGGCTGGCGCAGCGCGTCGAGCGTCCCTCCCAAGAACTCCGGGGCCTCGTCCAGGAAGAGGATTCCGCGGTGGGCGAGGGACACGGCGCCCGGCTGGAGCACGCGGCCGGAGCCGCCGCCGACCATCGACGCCCGCGAGGCCGTGTGGTGCGGGGCGTAGAACGGCGGCTGGGTGATCAGCGGCTGCCCCGGCCTAAGGGTTCCGGCGACCGAGTGGATCGCCGTGACCTCCAGCGCGATCTCCGGCTCCAGGGCCGGCATCAGCGTCGGCAGCCGCTCCGCGAGCATCGTCTTGCCGCAGCCCGGTGGCCCGGCGAAGAAGAGGTGGTGTCCTCCCGCCGCGCTGATCTCCAGCGCGCGGCGCGCCTCGGCCTGCCCCCGGACGTCGGCGAGGTCCAGGTCGGGCGGGATCTCCTGCTGCCGGATGGCGTACCCCTCCGCGGGGAGGGCGAAGTCGTCCTCCTCGTCCTCGTCGGTGGGCGGCGGCTCATCGCGCAGGAGGCACAGCAGCCCGCGCAGCGTGCTCGCGGACACGACCTCCATGTCGGGGACGAGTTCCGCCTCGGCGGCGTTCGCGCGGGGCACGACGACGGTGCGGCAGCCCCGATTGGCAGCGGCCAGCACGGCGGGCAGTATGCCCTGGATCGGGCGTAGACGGCCGTCCAGGCCGAGCTCGCCGATCAGCACCAGTCCCGCGCAGCTGCGCGGAGGGACGACCTCCGCCGCCGCGAGCAGCGAGATGGCTATGGCCAGATCGAAGGTCGAGCCCTTCTTCGGCATGCTCGCCGGGAACAGCGACACGGTCACGTGGCGGTTGGGCCAGTCCTCGCCCGAATTGAAGATCGCGGCGCGGACGCGGTCGCGGGCCTCGCTGAGGGCCGTGTCGGGAAGGCCGACCAGGTGCAGGCCGGGGACGCCGCTGGTGATGGCCGCCTCTACGTCAACGACGAAGCCGTCCACGCCGACCAGGGACACCGAGCGGGTCTTGGCGAGCGTCATCAGCACACCTCCCGCAGGTGATCGATCGAGAAGCCGTCGCCATCGCCGATCAGGCCGAGGACGTCCACTCGCATGGTCGCGCCGCCGACCCCGTGGGCGGCGGCCCACCGCCAGGCCAGCCGCCGTAAGCGGGCCGCCTTCTCGGCGGTGATCGCTTCGAGGGGGTCGCCGAACCGGGTGGAGCGGCGGGTCTTCACCTCGCAGACGATGTGCCGCCGCCCGTCGTGGGCGACGATGTCGAGTTCGCCCTCGCCGCATCGCCAGTTGCGGTCGAGGATCGTCCAGCCGAGGCCGGCCAGGTAGTCGGCGGCCGCGTCCTCGCCGCGCCGGCCGAGGCTGATGTGAGCTTTCATGGGTGCCTCACCTCCGGCCTCCGACGCTGCCGCATCGTGACCGTGTGTGATAGTCGAACCGCATTCTGTGGATAACCCGGCCGGGGATCGGCGGTGATTCCGTGGCACCCCCGGCCGGTGCTTGCGCCGGACGTGCCGTTGGCGCAGCGTGGCGGCTGTGACGAAAGCGCTTGAGGACGCCGTAGCCGATTTCGAGCGACATCTCAGGGCGGAGCGCGACGTTTCCCCGCATACGCTGCGCGCCTATCTGGGTGATCTGGCCGATCTGTGCACCTATGCCGCTGCCACCGGCGCCATCGAACCCGCGCAGCTGGACGTCTCGCTCCTGCGGGCATGGCTCGCCCGCCAGCACGCTCTCGGCCGCTCCCGCGCCACCCTGGCCCGCCGGACGGCCGCTGCCCGCGCGTTCACGAGGCATCTGCACAGGCGCGGCCTCCTGCAGGACGACCCGGGGCTCTTGCTGGGCACGCCCAAGCGGCAGCGAGACCTCCCCGGCGTCCTCACCCAGGACGACGCGGCCCGCCTGCTGGACACCATGGACGCCCAAGGCCCCATCGGGCTCCGCGATCTGGCCGTCCTGGAAGTCCTCTACGGAACGGGTGTCCGCGTCAGTGAACTGTGCGGGCTCGACATCGACGACCTGGACACCGGGCGTAGGACGGTCCGCGTCCTGGGCAAGGGAGGACGAGAACGCACCGTTCCGGTAGGGGAGCCGGCTGTCCGCGCCGTCCAGGACTGGCTGCGCGCAGGGCGCCCGTCGTTCGCGAACGAAGACAGCGGGCCGGCACTCTTCCTCGGGGTTCGCGGAGGAAGACTCCACCCGACGACCGCACGCCGCATCGTCCACGCACGGATATCGGAGGTCGGCCAAGTCCCCGACCTGAGCCCCCACGGACTCCGCCACAGCGCCGCGACACACCTGCTGGAGGGCGGCGCCGACCTCCGGAGCGTCCAGGAGATCCTCGGCCACGCCTCCCTCCAGACCACGCAGCTCTACACCCACGTGTCGGCCGAGCGACTGAAACAGGTTCACCGCCAAGCCCATCCCCGCGGCACCCACCCTGACTGACCCCGCGCGCGGACGGGGCAGTTCTTCGCCGTGCCCTCATCGACCACCTTGGACCGGCTGATCCCCCGTGCCGGGCCCTCGCTGTCCGACAGCCGCGTCATCCTCGACCAGCCCAGCGCGGAGAAGCTCGTCGGCGGCGAGCGCTGCCGCCATGGCGGCGACGCAACCACGCAGGAATCAGCGTGTCCTCGTTCAGGGTGGGTGCCGCGGCGGCGATGCCCCTCCGGTTCCGTCCGGCCCGAGCCTTGGTGCAGACCGCCGCCCCACTTTGGTGCACGCGGGACAGCGGCTCGCTAGATCACGGGGTGCGGCGTAGGCGGCGTTCGTGGGCGAGGTCGATGACGCCCGGAGGCGGACGCCGGCGGCGGTGGAGTCGAAATCGGATACGGGTGCGCCGCCAGGCGAAGGCCGCCGTCAACGTCAGCACCATGCCCGTCAAGGCTCCGCCCGTCGCCGTGGTGGCGTCCCGCAGGGCCATCCGCGAATGCGGCTCCGACGGCGATGCGCTCTGGGACGCAGACGCAGACGCGGACGGGCTCGTCCAGCGGGGGAGAAGGCGTACCTGGCGCCGCACCAGGTTGAGCGGGTCCAGGTAGAGGGCACCGCGGCGCAGCCCCCAGTGCAGGCAGGTCACCCGGCAGTGCCGCCGGCCGCCCTCCAGAACCCCGATGCGCGCGCCGGATGCGACCCGGCCCCCCACGTGCACGCTCGGCCGGACGGGCAGATACGTCGTCCGAAGCGCGCCATGATCGATCGCGACGACGCCACGGCCCGCCAGGCGGTCGGCGTAGAGGACCCGCCCCGGCCCGGCGGCGTAGACGGCCTGCCCGGGGCGTCCGGCGAGGTCCACCCCGCGATGCCCCGGCCCCCACGGGCTGGACGGCGGCGAGTAGGCCCGCAGGACCCGCGGCGCGGGCGGGCCTAACGGCCATCGCCAGGCGTCCAGGCCAGGTCCGCCGATGGCGATCATGCAGGTGAGCAGCAGCGTGAGCAGTGTCATGCAGCGCAGCCTGCCGGGTCCCCGCCGCCGCGTCGACGGGGGCGGCGAACTGTGGATAACCCCGCGGACCGTTGATGCCCGGACGCGTCGGCGCCCTGATAATCTGTAAGCGTGCCCGAAAGGACACCGGCCAGGGCCAGGCCGTCATCGACCCACCTCCGGGTGGGGAGGCGAGAAGCCGCTCCCGGAACGGACAGGCCCAGACCCGGCAACGGGCCAGCCGCCTGGGACGCCCATGGCGGCTGATTTCACGCGTCCGCATGCCACCGCAGGTCTTGGTGGGGCGCAGTCCCTCGGTCCGTCGCTCCGGCGGCGGTGGGACGGCACCCGGGCGCAGGCAGACAACCAAATGCGGCCCGGTAGGGCCAGAGAAGGAGAACACGGGCAATGGCACCCGTCGTCACCATGCGGCAGCTCCTGGAGAGCGGCGTCCACTTCGGCCACCAGACCCGCCGGTGGAACCCGAAGATGAAGCGCTTCATCCTCACCGAGCGCAACGGCATCTACATCATCGACCTGCAGCAGTCGCTGTCCTACATCGACCGCGCGTTCGAGTTCGTCAAGGCCACGGTGGCCCACGGCGGCACGATCCTGTTCGTCGGCACCAAGAAGCAGGCGCAGGAGTCCATCGCCGAGCAGGCCGCCCGCGTCGGCATGCCCTACGTGAACCAGCGCTGGCTGGGCGGCATGCTCACCAACTTCTCCACCGTCCACAAGCGGCTCACCCGGCTCAAGGAGCTGGAGGAGATCAACTACGACGACGTGGCCGGCTCCGGCATGACCAAGAAGGAGCTGCTCGGCCTGCGCCGCGAGAAGGACAAGCTGGAGCGCACCCTCGGCGGTATCCGCGACATGGCGAAGGTTCCGAGCGCCATCTGGATCGTGGACACCAAGAAGGAGCACATCGCGGTCAACGAGGCCAAGAAGCTCGGCATCCCGGTCGTGGCGATCCTCGACACCAACTGCGACCCGGACGAGGTCGACTACCCGGTCCCCGGCAACGACGACGCCATCCGCAGCGTCAGCCTGCTGACCCGTGTGGTGGCCGACTCCGTCGCCGACGGCCTCCTCGCCCGCGCGGGCGCCGCGACCGGCGGGGACGAGAAGCCGGCCGAGGGCGCCGCGGCCGCCGGCTCCGCCGAGCCGCTGGCCGAGTGGGAGCGCGACCTGCTGGAGAACAAGCCGGCCGAGGGCGCCGAGGCGCAGGCCCCGGCGGAGACCCCGGCCGAGGCTCCGGCCGAGACCCCGGCGGAGGCCCCGGCCGACGCCGCTCCGGCGGCCGAGCAGGCCGAGGCCGCCGAGGCGCCGAAGCCCGCCGAGGCCGAGCAGGCTTGATCCCGCGGTCCCGGCGGCCCCGCGCGGGGCCGCCGGGACCGTCGCGGGTCCACGACCAACGACGAGAGAAGCGAAGAGAGCGATGGCCAACTTCACCGCCGCTGACGTCAAGCGGCTGCGCGACCTGACCGGCTCCGGCATGATGGCCGTGAAGAACGCCCTGACCGAGGCGGACGGCGACTTCGAGAAGGCGACGGAGCTGCTGCGCCTCAAGGGCGCCAAGGACGTCGGCAAGCGCGCCGAGCGGACCGCCGCCAACGGCCTGGTCGCCGAGCACTTCACCGGCTCGGGCGACGGCGCGCTGCTGGAGCTCAACTGCGAGACCGACTTCGTCGCCAAGAACGCGCAGTTCATCGAGCTGGCCCAGCGTCTTGTCGAGTTCGCCGCCGGCAGCGGCGCCGCTGACGCGCCCGCCCTGCTGGCCGCCGAGATCGAGCCCGGCAAGACCGTCCAGGCCCTGATCGAGGAGAACAGCGCCAAGATCGGCGAGAAGCTGGAGCTGCGCCGTTTCGCCCACTTCCAGGGCGCCTACGTGGCCAGCTACCTGCACAAGTCCGACCCGTCCCTGCCGCCGACCACCGGCGTGCTGGTCGAGCTGGACACCGAGAACGCCGAGGTCGCCAAGGACGTCGCGCAGCAGATCGCGGCGATGGCGCCGAAGTACCTCACCCGCGAGGAGATCCCCGCCGAGGCGATCGAGAAGGAGCGGGCGCTCGCCGAGCAGCTCACCCGCGACGAGGGCAAGCCCGAGCAGGCCATCCCGAAGATCGTCGAGGGCCGGGTGAACGCCTACTTCCGCGACTTCGTCCTCGTGGAGCAGGCGTTCGTGAAGGACAACAAGAAGACGATCGCCAAGGTCCTCGACGAGGCCGGCGTGAAGGTCGTCCGCTTTGCCCGGTTCAAGGTCGGGCAGGCATAAGGGCACTCTGGAGACAGGGACCCGAAAGACATCGCGAGAAACGAGGAGGCCGCCGACGTGCCGGACAAGACGACCACTAGCGCGACGGCGGCCTCGTCGTCCGATCGGACGACGTCCGGCGGGCGCGGCGGGCACGCGCCGCGGGCCGGCTGGAAGCGGGTGCTGCTGAAGCTCTCCGGCGAGGCCTTCGCCGGACGCGAACCGCTCGGCATCGACCCCGAGGTCGTCCAGCACGTCGCCGAGGCCATCGCCGAGGCCGTCCGGGACGGCGTGCAGGTGGCGGTCGTCTGCGGCGGCGGCAACATGTTCCGCGGCGCCGTCATGGCCGAACGCGGCATGGACCGCGGCCGCGCCGACTACATGGGGATGATCGGCACCGTCATCAACTGCCTGGCCCTCCAGGACTTCCTGGAGAAGCTCGGGCTGGACACGCGGGTGCAGACCGCCATCACCATGAGCCAGGTCGCCGAGCCGTACATCCCGAGGCGCGCCATCCGGCACCTGGAGAAGGGCCGCGTGGTCATCTTCGGCGCGGGCCTCGGGCAGCCGTTCTTCTCCACCGACACCACCGCCGCCCAGCGCGCGCTGGAGATCGGTGCGGAGGCGGTACTGAAGGCCACCCAAGTGGACGGTGTGTACGACGCCGATCCACGGAAGAATCCAGACGCGGTCAAGTTCGACCGTTTGGATTACGGTGAAGTTCTACAGCGGGGCCTGAAGGTCATGGACGCCACGGCCATCAGTCTCTGCATGGACAACACTCTGCCCATCGTGGTCTTCGACCTCATGGGACAGGGCAACATCGTCCGGGCCGTCCGGGGTGAGAAGATCGGCACGCTGGTCAGCCCGGCACAGGGCTGACCGCAGCCCTCGGCGGCGTCCCGCGCCGCCGGACCGCACGACCAGGGCCGACCAGATGACACGGGAGTCACAGTGATCGACGAGACCCTCTTCGAGGCCGAGGGGAAGATGGAAAAGGCGGTCGTGGTCGCCAAGGAGGACTTCCAGGCCATCCGCACCGGCCGGGTCACCCCGGCGATGTTCAACAAGATCACCGCCGAGTACTACGGGACGCCGACGCCGATCCACCAGCTCGCGTCGTTCACGCTGCCCGAGCCGCGGATGGTCATCGTCCAGGTCTTCGACAAGTCGTCCATGCAGGCGGTGGAGAAGGCGATCCGCGACAGCGACCTCGGTGTGAACCCCACCAATGACGGCAACGTCATCCGCGTCGTGTTCCCCGACCTGTCGGAGGAGCGCCGCAGGGAGTTCATCAAGGTCGCCGGTGCGAAGGCCGAGGACAGCCGGGTCTCCATCCGCAACATCCGGCGCCGCGCCAAGGACACCCTCGACAAGCTCGCCAAGGACGGCGAGGCCGGCGAGGACGAGGTCCGGCGTGCGGAGAAGGAGCTCGACGACACGACGCACCGCTACGTGGCGCAGATCGACGAGCTGCTCGAGCACAAGAAGGCCGAACTGCTCGAGGTTTGATGGAACTCGACAACGCCGGGGAGCCCTCGGGCTCCCCGGATGAGCCGGAGGTCGACATGGCCGGCCCGCCCCCCGGAGAAGCACTCGACCCGCCCTCCGGGCAGGACGGCTCCGCTGAGCGCGCC
>NZ_SMJW01000278.1 GCF_004348335.1 Actinomadura bangladeshensis
CCCCGCCCGGACGGCTGTCCATGCGCGGCGCGCTGGCCGCCGACGCCCAACGCGCCGCCGGAACCGTCCCGACCGCCGAACCCTTCACCCAGACGACCCGCCGTCACGTTCCCGCGCCGCCGCTGCGCATCGGCATCGCCTGCGACGTGTCCGGATCCATGAAAGCCCTGGCGCGGCCGGTCGCGTCCGCCGCCTGGATCATGGCCCGCGCCGCCGGGCACGTCCCCGACGCCGTCGCGGCCACCGTCATCTTCGGCTCCACCGTCCGCCCCATCGTCCACCCCGGGCACGCCCCCAACGCCGTGACCGACTTCGCCGCCAACGACTCCCGCGAAGACTTCGTCCAGGCCGTCGACGCCCTCGACTCGGCCGTCGAGTTGACCCGCCCCGGCGCCGCCCGCCTGCTGGTCATCGTCTCCGACGGCAAGTTCAAGAAGGACCAGCCCAAAGACGGCCAGAAACGCCTCGACCGGCTCACCGCATCCGGATGCGCCGTGCTGTGGCTGGCCCTGACCGACGACGCGCGGGTCATGAACGGTGCGCACCCGATCACCCTGACCGACCCCGCCGCAGCCGCCGACGCCATCGGCACCGCCGCCGCCCGCGCCCTACGCAACGCGTAACCACCCGCGCCCGGTGCGCCCCCGGTAGGGGCGCACCGGGCCCGCAGCCGTACCCGCCAACCGCTACCAGGCGCCCCGTGACCGCCTGGCCTGGACGGAAGGCAGCGGCGCTGGCATCGCCAAGAAAGCTCCAACACCGACAGGAGAGCCGCACCGTGAACCGCATGGAGTCCTACATTCGTGACCGCCACGACGACGCCCACCGCGCGCGTTGCGAGGCAGAGGCGAAGATGCTCGCCGGCCTCGACGAAGGAGAGGACATCGCCGCCGCCGTTGCTGCCGTCGCCGCCGCCCGCGCCACCGCGTCCTGGTGGGACGAGCCGGTCACCGACATCGACCACGAGGGCCTAGACCCCGTAGAGGCGCTGTGGCGCGCCCGCGAGTCCGCCCGCCGCGCGCTGACCGACCACACCATCCCGCGCCACGCCGACCCCTTCGCCCAAGGCTTCGCCATCGCCTTCATCGAGGCCACCCGCACCTTCTACCGCGACACCGCGCACCTGAACGCCCTCACCACCCGCACCGAAAGGACCCACCCGTGAACCACCTTTCACCAGCCGTCACCCGGCCCGAGGCGACCGACGCCTGCCTGGTCTTCGAGCTGTGCGCCCTCATCGACGCCACCGCCAAACTCGACGAGAAGCCCCGTGACCGGCTGCAGGCCGTGCAGGAGGTGGTCGCGGTCGCCTACCGCGTCGCTGAGGCGGCCGAGCCGATCCTGGACAACGAGGCCGCGCTGCTCACCGCCCTGCGCGAGGCCGCGACGGCCCGCCCGCCGATCCCCGAGTCCTGCCCCGGCTGCCAGAAGATGGACGGTGGCCGGTGCGGACACCACGCCGGAAGCACCGACGTCGCCGAGACCTACCACGAACTCGGCCACGCCCTCAGCGGCCCCGCCTACGGCCCTTCCCGCCCTGACGGCCTGGCGCCGACAGCCGCCGCCGACCGGCCCTCACGATGACCAACTGACGAAGAGGCGTGAAGACCGCGCCCCCACCAATTCGGCGCGCGAGATCAAGGCGTACTGGGTGAAGATGGCGCCGGTCCCTGGGCGCGGGCGATGATCTGCTTGACCTTGCGCCGATCGATGCCGTGCTTGTCGGCCAGGTACCGCTGCGACAGCGGACGCCCCGGCCCGTTCAGGCTCGCCAGATACTCGGTCAGCACGGCCTGCTCCGGCGTCTGCTCCACTTCGGCGCACGCGGGCCCGGCCCGCTCCGTTGCGGTGCGCCCGCCCGCCTCACCCGGCCAGGACGGGCGCGCGTGGCGAGTGAGAGTCATCAACAACTCGAACGAGCCGACCAGCGCCAGCGCGGGCCACGCGCTGACCAGCGCACCGATGGGGCCGTGGGCGGCGCCGTGCGCCACGTTGGCGCCGACGGTGGCGCAGATGCCCGCCGCCAGGCTCCACCCGGCCAGCGCCGGTATCGGCCGGGCGCGGCGGCTGGCATCCAGGATCACCATCGACGCCGCCCAGATCAGCCCGTCCACCGTGAACGGAACCAGCCGCGCCGTAACCCCGGCCTCGCCATAGGAGCGGACCAGGTCGAGCATGTGCGCGTAGGAGATGAGCGCGGCGACACCGGCGACCGTCACCACCGCCAGCGCCGTGGTCGCCCGGATGAGGCGGTCGGTCACCGGCCGGCTCCTCTCGCCCTCGTCTCTGCTCTCCGGTGCGCGGCAGGTCGGGTGAATCCGAGCAGGGTGGAGCGGCGGTAGGACTGGACCTGCACCACGGTCCCCGTGTGCGGCGCGGCGATCATCTTCCCGCCACCGACCACCAGGCCGACATGCCCTGGATTGTTGGCGGCGGTGCCGGGACCGGAGTTGAAGAACACCAGATCACCTGGCTGTTCTCGGCCGTACGGGACGCGGGGGCCGTGCCGCCACTGCGCACCGGACACGCGCGGGATGTCGACTCCGGCGGCACGGTAGGCGGCATAGGTCAGCCCAGAGCAATCGAAAGCGCCCGGCCCGGTGGCACCCCACACATACGGTTTGCCGAGTTGCGCGCGGGCATAGGCGATCGCTTCCGCGGCAGCCTTGCCGGGAGGCAGCGCTGCGGAGAAGGCGCTGGCGCACTCGGCTGGACTCGTCTCGGCATGAGCCCCGCCCTGGGCGTAGGCGCGGGCTTGTCGGAGGACCTTGTCCACGTAGGTGCGCGAGTGGTTGTACTGGAACAGCGCGGCCCGAACTCGTTCAGGGGCCCCGCCGTGCCGCAGGTAGCGGGCGGCGGCGGGTACCGCGTCGGTCGGATCGTAGACGTCTCTGCGGCCGTCGTGGTCGCCGTCGACACCGAACGAGGTCCAGGTGCCGGGCATGAACTGCATGGGCCCGGCGGCTCCGGCGTGGTTGCGGCCCGAGGCGATACCGGGCCCGGTGCCGCGCCCGTGATCGGACTCGACCTTTCCGACGGCTGCCAGAACATGCCAGCCGATCCCGTACTTTTCTCCGGCTGCGCGGTAGAGCCTCAGATAGGCGGGCGGGATGTCGCTGACGGAGTCGCCGGGGGCGGGCTGGCAGGCCCCGCTTTCGGCCCCGGATCCGGGGAGGACGGCGCCGAGGACGGCGATGAGCACCGCAATGAGTCCGAGGAGCGCGGCGGCTGCTCCGATCACCAGCGGCATCAGATGGTCTCCGACTCGTGCCGGGGCACCGTTCCCCAGAAGGTGGCCAGGTCGGCGAGCCGGAGCCTGCGGCTGGTGGTTCCGGCGGGCAACCACACGGGCCCGGCGGGGCCGTCGGGCGAGGCGGCGGGGGTGTGGACGGCGGTGGCGACCGGAACCTCGGGAGCGCCGAGCAGGGCCCGCAGGTTGGCTTCCCGTTTGGGGCTGGGGAGCCAGATCAGGACGGGTGTGGTGGTGCCGGTGGCTTCGGCGAGGTCGGCGTAGCCGCCGAGTTTGCGGGCGACGCGGGCGAGGGTTTCGGTGCCGGTGTCGTGCTCGAGGAAGAAGTCCACCGTTGTCGTGGTGCCACCGAGGCGGGGCTCGGTCCAGCGGCCGAACGCGTCCGGGCGGGCCAGGTCACCCCAGTGCGCGGCGCAGCGGTGCTCGGACCACCACTGGTCCAGGACAGTGCCGTCACCGCGTTGGTGAGCGTGGGAGTGCAGGCGGACGAAGAAGTCGTTGACGCCGACCTGATGGGCCAGGCGAGGCGAGACGGCGATGCCGGTCGCGGCATCTTGCCTGTATCCGAACGCGCTCAAGGTCTGGCCGTGCTGGACGGCCAGCACGTGCGCTCCGGCGGGCCCCAACACCCAGTGCCAGGGCCCGGACCCGACCGGCACCCAGGTCCGGAACCGCAGCAGCGCATGCAGCCGGTGGAGCTGGTTGAGGCGCTGGCGAGCACGCTCGGGGCTGGGAAAGAACAGGGCAGTGAGCTGCCCGGTGGTGAGAACGCGGTGCTCCCACACCAGGGCGAGCAGTTCCCGGTCACGGCCGGTCAGCCGGTAGGCGACCTCGGCCACCAGCTCGGCGGTCATCCGGGGCGGCCGGATCTGCGCGCCGCGCTGCCTTATGGACGTCTTCGGCCGCCGGGTCACGACTCCACCTCGACATCCGCACCGTCCGCCGAGCCTTCCGCCGCGCGGTCTTCTGGGCCGCCGGTCTCGGCCGGCGTCGACGAGGCGCCGGCCAGGTCCCGCAGCCCAACGGCGGGGATGAGGCGTTTGCTGCGTCCGGCGGCGTATTGCTCGCGGGAGGCGCGGCGGACGGCTGCGGCGCGTCCGGGGACCGGGTCGGGGAGCGGGCGGGTGCGGAAGGTGAAGGCCGGGGTCGGGGCGTTCCCGTCCATCAGCCGGGCCGCCGCCTGGTACGCCCCGAGGTGGGACAGGTCGTGCGGGGCGAGCAGGGGTGCGGTGTGGCGGGCCAGGTCGGTGGCGTCTTCGGGTGAGGCGGCGAAGTAGATCTTGTTGCGGGCGTCGGCAGACACCGCGTCGCGCAGGTCTTTGGGGAGCTGGGACAGGTGCTGGTGGGCCAGGGTGAGGCTGAACCGGTAGGCGCGGGCCTCGGCGAGGATGTCGGAGATGGAGCCGGGCAGGTTGAGGAAGTTGTGCGCCTCGTCGATGTAGGCGGAGGCGTCGCGCCGCTCGCCCTCGTGCTGGGTGGCGCGCGGGGTGATGGCCTGCCAGGTGTGCGCCAAAAGTAGCGACCCGAACAGGCGGACGGCGTCCTCACCGAGCACGCCCTTGGGCAGCCGCGCCAAGACCAGCCCGCCGGAGCCGAGCATGCCGCCCAGATCAAGAGTGGAGGCTCCACCCGACAAGGTGTCGCGGACGAACGGCCGCAGCAGCACCGCGCGGAGTTTGTTCATCACCGGCCCGATCACCGACGCCCGCGCCGCCGGAGTCAACTCGTCGTAGGAGGCCCAGAACCCGCGCAGCAGTTCGTCGTCCAGGCGGGTGGTGACGCGGGTGCGGTAGGGGGTGTCGGTGAGCAGGCGGGGGATGTCGGCCAGGGTGGCGCGGGTGCCGTTGACGCGGGTGAGGGTCAAGCACGCCGAGCGGAGCAGGTCGTCCAGGCGCGGCCCCCAGGAGGAGGAGAAGCAGCGGCGGAAGGTGGTGACGATCGACTCGGCCGCGAATGCCGGATCACCGCCCGCCAGCACGTTCAGGCAGGGTGGGCGGCCCCGGTCGGCCGGGTCGAACACCACCGTCTGCCCGACCGCCCGCTCGGGGAGGCGGTCCAGGATGTCGGCGACCAGGTCGCCTTTGGGGTCGATGACCAGCGCGCCGCGCCCCGCGGCGGCATCGGACAGGATGAGGTTGGCCAGGAAGGTGGACTTGCCAACCCCGGTCTGCCCGAGCACGTGCAGGTGCTGGCGGGCGCCGGCGACCGTCAGCCCGACCGGCCGCGGCGCCCCGGCTTCGGAGTCCCCGAGCACACGGACCCCGGGCCCGGCCACCGGGACGGCGGGCGAGGGCGCGATGGGGCGGGCTCCAGCGCGGGTGACACCGGGCGCGGCCAGGTCGTAGGGAAGGTGCGCCAGCGCCGCCAGCTCCGGCACCGACAGCAGGTAGCCGCCGTGCAGGTGCCGAGACTCCAGCCGCGCGGCGGGCCGGCGGAGGCGCCTGCGGCGCAGGCGCTGGTGGCCGGAGGTGAACAGCGCGAACGTCGACGCGACTTCGTGGGCGTGCGCCCGCAGCCACCCAGCCTCGACCTGATCGGGGTGGCGAGTGGCCATGCCGTAGCGGATCTGGACCTCGAAACGCGGCTGGGCGGCTTTACCGAGAACGGCGCGGACCTGTTCGGCGCGTTCGGGGTGCAGGCGGGCGAGTTCGGCCGGGTTGTTGTGCCCGGACATGCCGGGGGTGACCAGGTCGAACAGGAGGCTCTGGGGTGCGGTGGAGCGGCCCCCGCGCAGGGCTGATGCGGCCCGGTGGGCCTTGCCGAGGCGGCGGCCGGTGGCGGGGCGGGCCAGGATCTGCACGGCCAGATGTTCGCCTTCGGCCAGCCCGGACGCCGTCCCCAGCAGGCCCCGTAGCGGGTCGGTGTCGTGGCCGCTGGTGAGCGGGAAGTGCTCGGGCCGGGCCAGGACCAGTCGTCCGCCCGCCGCGCCGTACTCCGGGTCGAGGGGAAGCGGTGGTGTGGCGGAGTGGGTGGTGAGGGTGGCGCCGGGCCAGGACGCCCGGACGGTCTTCTCCACAATTCCAGGCGGTATGGTGCCGGGCACCCAGATGTGGAAGCGGACGCCGTTGTGGTCGGCCCGGTACTCGAAGGCCAGGTGCGGCTGCCCGAAGACCAGCCGCTTCCAGCGCGGGTAGGTGAGGCCGATGAGGCGAGCCCACCAGGCAGCAGCGGAGGCCGGCTCCACCTTCGGCGGCACCGCCACCTCGATCAACCGGGCCCCCGGAGCGAGCCGACTGTTGCGCCAGTCCCACAGCACCCACCGGACACTCGCCCACGCGGCGGCAGCCCCAAGGACACCCAGCCCGGCGACGGGCCCGTATTCGGCGGCGGCGTCGATGAGCCGGTGCGGGGCGTGACCGAGGTCGGACAGCAGCCCGTACAGGCCCGTGCCGCCGCCGATGTCGTGGACCACGGCAGCGTCCTGGAACAGAAGCGTGCGAGTCATCGGTTATCGGCCTCCGTTTCCGTGGCTGCGATGCTGCCGTCCTTGCAAGCGTGGGCGGCGAGTTCAGCCGGGTCGGTGGTGACGAGCTGGTGCTCGTGGCCGCTGGCGATGGCGGTGAAGGCGGCCCGGTCGGCTCCGGCGCCGGTTCCGCACAGCAGGCCGTGGCCGCGGTCGGCCGCGAGCAGGAAGGTCTTCTCACCGTCGGTGAGGTCGAAGGCGTCGGCGATCGGGTCGACGACCTGGGGCGCTTGGCGCAGCAGGATCTGGGTAGCGGAGTTGGCGATCACCGCCCGCCCCAGATCCGAACCGAGCAGGTCTCCGGCATCCTGGGTGACCACCGCTAGGCCCGCCCAGTGCTTGCGGGCGGACTTGGCCAGCCGGTATAGGAACCGGGCGCCCTCGTCTTCACGCATGAGCATCCACGCCTCGTCGACCACGACCAGGCGGCGGCGCCGGTCGGCCGGGTCGGCGACTTGCCGCCAGATCGCGTCCAGGGCCAGGAGCATCCCGACGGTGCGGGTCTCCTCGGGCAGGTCCCGCAGTGAGAACACCACCAAGTGCCCGCAGGGGCGGGTGGTGGTCGGCCCGGCGAACAGGCCCCGGTACGAGCCGGTGGTGTAGGGGGCGAGCCGCGCCGACAGATCGGCCGCCGTGCCCGCCTCCGGCGCCTGCGACCCGGCGACCTGGTCGAGTTGGGTGGTGAGGTCGGCCAGGACGGGGGCGGGACGCGCCCAGGTGCGGGGGTCGGAGCCGATGCCGCGCGACCGGTAGGCGGCCAGGACCGCGCGGTCCAGCACCGCCCGCGCCGCCGGTGTGAGCGGCTCGTCCAGCATTGCGCCGATGAGGGTCTGCAGGAACAGCGCCCGCCGGATGAGAGTGTCTTCGCCCTGCCCTTCGGGGAGGTCGAAAGGGTTGAAGCAGACGCCGGGCGCCCCGAGTGCGATGCGGGTGCCGGCGACGTGGTCGCACAGCCGCCGGTACTCGTCTTCGGGGTCGATGACGGCGACGTGCACGTCCTGGTACAGCAGTCGCAGGGTTTCCAGTTTGGTGAAATAGGACTTGCCGGCCCCGGAGCGGGCGAGGGTGACGGAGTTGTAGTTGTCCTGGGCGAACCGGTCCCACACCACCACACCCGAGGAGTAGGCGTTCAGCCCGTACAGCACCGGGGTGTCGCCCAGCACCGGCTGCAGGTCGGGTGAGGTGAAGGGGAACGCGGCGGCGAGCGCGGCGGTGTCGAACACCCGCCGCGTCCGCACAGTGTCGTGCGCGAGGGGGAGGGTGGTGGTCCAGCCTTGCAGGGCGCGGAAGGTGGTGGGCTGGGCGTCCAGCAGTAGCGAGGCGGCCAGTGCCCGCACCCGCTGTACCTCACCTTCCAGCACGCCCGGGTCCGGGGCGTGCACGGTCAGATACAACCCGACCCGGAACAGACGGCCGTGACCTCGGGCGAGGGAGGCGGCGAGTTCGGCGGCGTCGTCGGCCGCGGCCTCGGCGGCGAAGTCGGCCAGCCGCCCCTGCTGGGCGTTGGCGCGCGACGCTGATTCCAGGCGGGCGAGTTGGCGGCGGAGCCGCTGCGCGGCGATCAGCGGCGGGATCGGGTCGATGTGCAGGGAGACGTCGAGGCGCCCGGGATAGGTGAGCAGCGGCTCCAGCCAGCCCGCCCCGACCTCCCGCGGATACCCGGTAACGGCGAATGACGCGCACACACCGCCGGGCAACTCCAGCGACCGGGCGTTGACGCGCAGCGCCGACGGCCCCAGCCCCAAGCCGGCCAGGCCACCTTCGGTGCCGTCGGCGAGCCCAGGCCCCGAGTTGTCGGATTGGGTGGTAAGGCCGAGCGTGCGTGCGAGCGTATGGAGCGAAGGCCTCATCAGCCCTCCTTCTGGTGACTGATCACGTCGTCTGAAGCGGAGTTGTCCCCAAACTGGGGCTCACCTGGGGACAGCGATTCGGCCAGAACGGCGGCGGCGCTGCCGGAGTCCAGGACCTCGGCCGGGACGGCGAGGGCTGCCAGGCTCTGCACGGCTTCGGTGGCGCGTCGCAGGGCGACCGCCGCGGCCGAGTCGCGTGCCGCCTGGCGCCGTTCGTGCTGCCGCCATGGCAGGACGGAGGCGGGAGCTGGGAGGTGGCCGGTGATGACGATGAGGACCTGCCGGATGAGCAGGTCGTGTGCGCTGCCGAGGTCGGTGAGGAACGCGGCGTGCGCGCACGCGGCCTGCTCTAGCGCCGGATCAGGTAGGGCGGGTGCGTGCTGAGTAATGTGGTCGGCCAAGCCCGTCAGGTCGACGGGGTGGGCCTGGACGAGAATCTGGACGGGTGCGTCGAGGGAGTTGAGCCAGCGGCCGAACGCCGCCACCAGCCCGGCCTGCTCACCGGCCGTCCGCAGGCCGAAGGTCAAAGTGCCGGTGCGGACAATGACGGCGACCTCGCCATCGGCCAACTCCAGTACCCCGTCCTGGCGTATGGCACGGACCGGCAGCCGCAAAGGCTCAGGGAGCCGTCCACGCATCCGGCACCAGGCCGGTGGCGGCGGCACCGGCTCCCCAGCGGTAACGCGTTCCTTTCCCGCGCGCAGGTGGCGGAGGGCGGCCAGACAATAGCGGTCGAGGCTCATCCCGTCGTGGCGGGCGACCGCGAGCACGACCCCGACCGCGAGCACCGGCACCAACACCGCGACCAGGACCGGCAGCGGTATCAACGGCCCGACAGTCAAGAAGATCCATAGGCAGGCTGCGGCGGTGCCGGCCAAGATGCCCAGTTGCCGGGTGGTAAGGCCGTAGAGGATCTTGTCGGGCTGGTCGATGTCGGCGGGGATCTTCGTACTCATTGGCGCCCGGTCGTCTTGGTGGCGGGTGCTCATCGGCGCCTCCTGGTCTTGGGCGGGTCGATCCACAAGGTCAGCTGCCGCCGCGGGACGGGCCGTCTGGGCATACCGGGCAGCATCAGCTGCCGCGACCGCACCCGCGCCCGCCCACCCGCCACCGCGCCGCCGGGCGAGGGCGGCCGGGGCACGCGCGTCACCGGGACCGGCAACGCCAGCTGCGTCGCCCGACGCGTGCGGGTCTTGCCGGTGGGGGGGATCGGCAGCGACATCTGCACGGGTGCCCGGACCGTTCGCCGGTCACTGGCGGGCCCGGCGCTGGACGGTGGGCCTGGCGGCATCGGGATCGCTCCAGAAGGCATCGGGATCGCTCCGGTCGGCGACGCGGGCGGCGGATCGGACGGGCCCGGCGGCTCCAGCGCCGGAGGCGCGCCACCTGGTGGTAGAGCCAGGTGGGACGGGCCAGGCAGCAGTTCCGGTAGAGGCCGAGACCACTGCGGAGGTGGGGGAGGCGG
>NZ_SMJW01000279.1 GCF_004348335.1 Actinomadura bangladeshensis
GTGTCCTGGCGGACGGGGTCACGGTCACGGTGATCTGTTCCTTTCGTCGGTGAAAGCGGTGTCCGTGAAAGCGATGAGCAGGCGGGAGACGGCGGCGGCGAAATCGGCGAGCTCGGCGGCGGAGGCGAACTCGCCGGAGGCGTGGGCGTTGTTGGCGGCGAGGTCCCCGGGCCCGAGGACGACGGTGCAGGCGCCGGGCACCTGAGCCATCCAGATGGCGTCGCAGGTGAAGGCGGGTTCGCCGGCGGGCCATGGCGGGATTCCGGCGCGGTCGCGCAGCAGCGCGTGGCCCCATGCGTCGCGGTCGTCCAGCACGGGCAGCCCGTGCTTGTGCCACTCCAGGCGGGTGATGGCGGCGGCGTCGGCCGCGGTGCGGCCGAACAGTGCCGTGCCGGCGAAGGCGGAGACGAATTCCTTGAGGCCCTCGTCCAGGGCGTCCCGCAGCAGTTGCTCCAGGCGGTGGGCGGCCGCCGGCGAGGCGTAGCCGATGTTCAGCAGGAGGGAGCCGCCCCCGTACACCTTGTTGTGCCGCGTGCCCGTGTGCAGGCCCGCGACGCACACCGCCGCCTCGGACGCCGCCGGGTCGAGCGCGCGGCCGAGGTGCTGGGCGAGGAAGCCCAGCAGGACGCTCGCGTTGTGCCCGCCGCCCGGACGGTCGTCGATCGCGTCCGAGCCGTCGACGACGATGCGCGCGGTCATCGCCGCCGTGCTGCGCGGCAGGAAGCGTCCACCGGTCGGTTCGCAGAAGATGTTCAGACGCCCCGTGAAGCCGCGCTGGACCAGGGGACGCGTGCCGAAGACGCCCATCGCGCCGCCCTCTTCACCGGCGACGGCCTGCACCAGCACACCGATGTCGCGTCCCAGCGCGGGACGGTGCGACCGCGCGGCCCGGATGCCCGCGAGCAGCGCCACGGCAGGCCCCTTGGCGTCGATGGCCCCGCGCCCGTGGAACCGTTCGCCGTCGAAGCGCGCCGGTCGCAGTCCGGCGACGGTGTCCAGATGGACGTTGAACATCACCGTGCGGGCGGCGGGCAGGTCGTCCGGCCCCAGCCGCAGCACGAGGCTCGGCTGGTCGGCGAGGAAGCGGGGGCACGCCATGGCCTCGCGGACCGGCGCGGGGACGGGCCCGGAGGCCAGATCGGCCGGTTCCGCCGGAGCGTGCCGCACGACGCGCAGGCCGATCGCGGCGGCATGGCGACCATAGGCGTCCTGGGCTTCGGCGAGGCGGGACGGCGGCGCGTCCGCCCCGGTCTCCAGTGGACCGGCGGTCGGCAGGTCGATGAGCCGGAGCAGCAGGTCGCGGTCGCCGGACGTCAGCGGCGCGGGAACGGCGTGCGCGGTCATCGCCCGCCGCCGGTGGTGAGCGCCGTCCGCGCGAGGAGCCGTTCGAGGGCGCGCCCGCAGGCGACGAACGCCTCCCGGCCGCCGGTGCCGGACCCCAGGTGCGGCCGCAGCTTCACGTGCGGCTCGATGGACAGCACACCGCCGTACCCGCTCTGGAACAGCACCTCCAGGCACTCGGCGACCTGGGCCTCACCCTCGCCGGGCGGGACGAAGACGACCGCGCCGCCGGCGCCGGACCGCGCGTCCTTCACATGGACGTGCACCACGTGCGAGACGATCGCGCGGAGCATCGGCAGCGGCGGATACCCGTGCGCCACGCCGTTGCCGATGTCGAACAGGAGCCGCAGCGCCGGGCTGCCGATGCCCGTGACCAGGTCCAGCATCCGGTCGGCGCGGTCGCCCGCCCAGCCCGCGCAGTTCTCGTGCGCCAGCACCAGCCCGTGGTCCTCGGCGCGGCGCGCCAGTTCGCGCAGCCGCTCGCGGGCGCGGCGGCCCCATTCGGGCTCGTCCAGGCCGCCGCGCGGATACGACATGACGCGCACCAGCCGGGTCCCGAGCACCGCGCAGCGGCGGGCGAGGACCTCCAGGTCACGGACGTCCGCGGCGAAGTCGCCGGTGACCGGACGCGACCAGTCGCCGATCTTGGACGCGACGCCGGCCACGGACGTCCCGGTGGCCTCCAGCCGTTCGACCGCCTGCCGGAACGCGTCCTCGTCGAGGTCCGCGAGGGGCGTGCCGCCGATGGTGCGCAGCTCCAGCCGGTTCCAACCCAGCTCGGCGACCGCGCCGATCTGGCCCGCGAGATCCGGCGCGGCCTCGTCCCCGATCCCGGCGAGGCGGACCTCCGCCGGAACGGCCTCAGCGAACGGCATCATGGACCTCATCTCGCCGGAGGGCCCCGGCTCCTTGGAGGGCGCAGAGGCGTTTGGCCTCGGTGAGCAGCCGGACGGTGTCGACCTGCACCGGCAGCGTCCGGTGCAGGCCGGCCACCGGCCCCGCGTACCGGGCGTAGACGCCGCGCAGGAACGCCGCGAACGCGTCGTCGGCGAACACGCTCCGGGCCACCTCGCGGCCGGCCCGGAAGACGCGCAGCTGCGCGGTGTGGTCGGCCTCGCTGCAGGGGTAGTGGCCGACGAGGACGGCCCGGTCGAACTCCAGCGTGATGCGCCGTTCCCGCACCGGCGAGGTCAGATCCGAGTCGATCTCGGTGCGGGCGCCCGTGACGTGGTCGAGCCGAAGCCGGGCGCGGCCGAGGCGCGGGATGCGCAACGGCTCGGCGACCATGTCGTCCCAGGAGGCGGCGGTGATCCGCGCGCCTCCCGCGAGGCTGAGCACCACGGCGAGCGCGTGCGGCAGCTCGACGTCGAACGCGGTCGGATGGTCCCGGGCGGCGGCGCTGCGCGTGAACCGGGGCTTGTTCTGGATCACCTCGATGCGGCGCAGTCCGCCGTGCCGCCCGCCGTGCACCGCCGCGCGCAGCCGCCGGGTGAGGGCGCTGTCGAGCCAGTGCGTGACGACGGTGACGTCCAGATCCCAGCGGCGCCGGATCCGGGCCACGTCCACCAGCCCGGCGAGGTCCACGGCCAGCGGCTTCTCCACGATGATCTTGCGGTAGCCGAGCCGGGCGAGGCCGGCCAGGACGCTCGCGCGGGCGCCGGGGGGCGTGCACAGGTGCACCACGGTCCGCGCGGGCGGGCGCAGCCGCGCCGCCTCCTCCAGCGACCCGGCCGCGACCACTCCCGGCACCTCGGCCGGCGGACGGAACGGGTCGACGGCGACGACGGGCGTCCGGGCCAGCAGGCCGGGGGCCGCGGCGCGTACGCGCGCCAGCGCCGGCAGGTGCAGGCCCTGCCCGGACCTGCCCATTCCGACGATGAGAGTATGCAGCATCGCAGGTCAAAGCCCTTTCCGGTGCACGCGGAGAATCGGGCCGGACGGCACGGAGAACCGGCGGCCCGACAGCGAGCCAAGCTAATTGACCTATCGTTACCGGTCAATGACTCTCTGTCGTGACGATCATTGTCGCGACACGAAACCGCACGTCAGAGACTGACGTCGAGGCAGAAGTAACTACAAACAGTTACAGGAACCTTGCTGAGCGTTACAAGCGGACGAGTCAAGGGCATCAAGACGGCGTTCCCCGCACCGCCACCGCACAAGGAGAGGCATGCCCAAGCCCGCACGCACCCCCGCCGCCGTCCTCGCCGCCGCAGCGCTCCCGGCGGCCCTGCTCACCTCCGCCACCGCGCCGGCGAACGCCCGGGAACGGGCCGCCGCCCCGGAGGGAAAGATCATTGTTTTCGTGACCGAGGGCTCCGAGATCTCCTGGGCCGGAACGAAGCTGAGGGAATATCCGGCCTCGGCGCGCTGCCAATCCATGCCCCCGGGCGCGCATGTGATCGCCAACTACGGCAGCGGGCGGCTGCTCTTCTTCACGGATCCGTTCTGCGCGTTCCCCGTCCCGCCGCCGTTCAATTTCCTCTCCCCCGGATATGGCGCGCACGTCTCGCCGACCGGCAGCTTCCGGGCCGGCTGACCGTCCGGTGTCCGACCGTCCCGCATCCCACTAGCCGTTCGGCTATCCAAAAGGTAGCCGAACGGCTAGACAGCCGGGCGTGCTGATCACTAACCTCGGGCCACTACTCACAAGTAACCACCGCCGGTTCCGCGCTCGGTTCCGCGGTGGGGGTCGGAGTCCCATGCCCGAGATCAGCCGCCGCTCCCTGCTCGCCGGCGCGACGGCGGCCGCGGGGCTCACCGTCGCCGGAGCCCTGTGCGCCGCGGGCGTCGGCGGCGGCTCGCTGGTGTACCAGGGCATGACCCTCCAGCCGACGGAGGACCTCTTCAACGCCACGATGCCCGAAGGGCTCGACTACGCCCGGATGGACCGGGTGTACTACCGCCGGGTCGCGCGCATGCTCAGGATTCAGACCGCTCCGGACGAGCTGATCGCCAGTGCGACCTACCGGCCGTCCCGCATCTTCGCCCGCAATGCCGCACGCGCCGGCTACGCGGTGTCGAAGATCACGATGCCGATCGACTGGTCCTTCGCGCTGCGCGAGCTCAAGGGCGAGATGAAGCCGTCCTACACCAACGGCGACTGCTCCCTGGGCGTGAACAACGGCGGCAAGCACTCGGTCGACGTCACCTACATCGCCGCGGCCCAGGCCACCGGCCTGGTGACGGTCGCCACCCGGCACAACGTCACCGATGTGGCCAAGGCCCCCGACGGCCGCTGGCAGGTCCTCGTCGACCGCATCGCCACCGACGGGACCGTCCTGGAGAAGAAGATCATCACGACGCGGGCGCTGGTCATGGCGGCCGGCACGGCCGGCACCACCCGGCTGCTGATGCGCGCGGCCGCGAAGGACCGGATCCCCGACATGCCGGACGGCCTGGGGACCAACTGGGGCACCAACGGCGACCGCATCTACGTCTGGACCGATGCCGCCGACGACTTCGGCGCCCCGCAGGGCGGCCCGGTCGTCTACGGCAGCAAGGAATGGGACGACCCGGCCACCGCGAACACCGTGATCCAGGCGTCCCTCCCGCCGCTGCCCGCCAACCTGCGCTCCACCATGCTCGTCGGCTACGGCGTGAGCGAGGGGCGCGGGCGGTTCGTGTACGACGCGAGGAAGGACGACGCCGTCCTGCGGTGGCCCAAGGGCGGCGACGGCCCGCTGTACGCGCGGCTCCAGGAGCGGGCCACCGACATCGCCGGCCCCGGGTCGCTGCTCCTCGACACCAACGCGGTGGTCCCGTCCACCTGGCATCCGCTCGGCGGCGCGTCCATGGGCATCGTCTGCGACCTCGCCGGACGCGTCCTCGGCCACCGCGGCCTCTACGTCCTGGACGGGGCGCTCATGCCGGGCACCACCGCGGCCTGCAACCCGTCCATGACCATCGCCGCCGTGGCCGAGCGGGCCGCCGACGAACTCCTCGCCCGCGACGTGGGAACGGCCATCTGATCTCCGCACCCCCCGCGGCCTGGGTAGGCTCCGTGGTCGGCTGGACCATCGGGCCGAGCGAAGGAGCGTGCGGGTGGGGACGGCGCGGAGCCGTTTGCTGGCGGCCGCCTTGGAGCTGTTCGTGCGGCACGGGGTCGGCGGCACCTCGCTGCAGATGATCGCGGACGAGCTCGGCGTGACGAAGGCCGCCGTCTACCACCAGTTCCAGTCCAAGGCGGACATCGTCGGCGCCGTGATCGCGCCCGCGATCGCCGAGCTGGAGGCCGTGGCGGACGCGGCCGAGGCCCAGCGGCGGCGCACCGACCGGCTCCGCGTCGCGCTGGACGGCGTGGTCGACCTCGTGGTGCGGCACCGCAGGCTGCTCGCCATGATCATGACCGATCCGCAGGTGGGGCGGCTCGTGCGGGCCCGCCCGCCGCTGCGGGAACTGGAGGAGCGCATCGACGCCGTGCTGACCGGCCCGGACCCCGACGCCGAGACGCTCGTCCAGTGCGCCATGGTCAGCGGCGCCCTGATGCTCGCCGGCCTGGACCCGCGCCTGGCCGAACTGGACGACGAGACCCTGCGCCGCCACCTGAGCACCACCGTCCACCGCATGCTCCACCTCCGCCGGCGCACACCACCTGCCTGACCAGACGCGGGTGCGGGAGGACCTCCCGATCAGCCCGTTCTGGGGGCTGTCGGAGACGCGGGTTCCCGGCCCGCCGCGCCGGGTTCCGCCACGGGGCGGTTCGCGTGCCTCTCGATGCGGGCCGGGGACGGCCAGTGGACGTCGTGGGCCCAGTCCAGCCGTTCGAGCAGGCGGATCAGGGCCGCGCTGGGGTCGGTCTGCCCCTTGAGGACGCCATGGCGGGCGCTGGTCGGCTCGATGTGGTGCCAGTTGTGCCAGCCCTCCCCGAACGTCAGCACCGCCACCCAGCGGACGTTCGAGGAGCGGTCGCGGGCGGCGAACGCGCGGTCGCCGAAGCAGTGCGCGATCGAGTTCACCGACCAGGTGACGTGGTGGACGATCGCGTAGCGGACCAGGCCGGCCCAGAAGAAGGCCGTCCAGAAACCCGTCCACGACCAGGAGAGCAGGCCGCCCGCCGCGGCGGGTAGCAGCAGGGACGCGGCCGCGATCGCCGGATAGGCCGCGTCCACCCGGCGGATGTCGGGGTCGGCGAGCAGGTCGGGCACCCAGTGGTCCCGGTCGGACCGCCGGCGGGCGCTGTAGAACCAGCCGACCTGGGCGTGCAGCAGTCCGCGCAGCAGGGCGAAACCGGTGTCGCCGTACACCCAGGGCGAGTGCGGGTCGCCCGGCTTGTCGGAGTACTTGTGGTGCCTGCGGTGCTCGGCGGCCCACAGGGTGGGCGGCCCCTGGAGGGCCAGCGCGCCCGCCAGGGCGAACGCCACCCGGACCGGGCGGGGGCACCGGAAGGACCGGTGGGTCAGCAGGCGGTGGTACCCGACGCTGATACCGAAGATGTTGACGGTGTACATGGCCAGGGCGAGCAGGACGTCCAGCGGCCCGATCGCGCGGCCCCAGGCGACGGGCACCGCCGCGATCAGGGCGAGGGGCGGCAGGACCACCAGCACGATCAAGTAGGCATGCCGGCGGGCCTCCGAAACCCGGACGGTCTCCCCCTGCGCACGCTCCGCCATACTGCTCCCCCCGAGACTCGGATGCCATTGAACTGCGGAAACACGGCGCAAGGCAGTTGCCCGAGAGTTAGGCAATCGTCACCGATCGAATTGAACTAACTACTCAAAGTGGCGAAACCCTTGGCGGCGGCAACACCGATTCCTTACTCTCTGGATCCGGTCGATCACGAGTTCGGAGTTGGTGCCATGCAGCCTGACGGTCTTCTCGCCGCCTACGACGCTCTCGTCCAGACCGATCCGGCCGGTGCTCAGGCCCGGCTGGCCGAGTGGTTACGCGCCGACTGGCGGCAGTTGTTCGCCGAGCTGCGCGCCGACCGGCCCGTCCTCGCCGCCCCGGCGTTCACGCTGGTCACCCGGCACGCGGACGTCGTCGACGTGCTGTCGAGCCCGGCGTCGTTCCCGGTCAGCGCCTACCGGCCGTCGATGGAGGCCGCACTCGGCGGCCCGATCATGCTGACCCGCGACGGGACCCCGCTGAACTGGCGCGAGAAGGGCCTGATGCAGGCCATGCTCGCGCCCGAGGACGTGCCCGCCGTGCGCGCGCTCGCCGGGGAGCTCGCCGAGCGGGCCCTGGCCGAGGCCGGCGGGGAGTTCGACGCGGTCCCCGGCCTGTTCCGGGGCGTCCCGCTGCAGGTCTGCGCCCGCTACTTCGGCTTCCCCGGGCCCGACGAGCGGACGCTGTCGCGCTGGTCGCGGGCCATCATGACCGACGTCACCGCCAACTTCGCCGGCGACCCCGGCCTGCGCGCCGCGTCGGTCGCCGCCGGCGCGGAGATGATGGCGTACCTGCGCGATCTGGTCGCCGAGCGGCGGGCGGCGCCGGGCGGCGGGGACGTCCTCGGCCGGCTGGCCCGCACGCGGCTGCCCGCCGAACTCGGCTTCGACGACGAGCGCGTCGCGGTCAACGTCGCCGGGCTGCTGCTCGGGTTCGTCGAGAACGCGGCCGGGTCCATGACGAACGTGGTGTCCCTGCTGCTCGGCCGGCCCGAGTTGCACGCCGAGGCCGCCGCGGCCGCGGGCGACCCCGAGCGATTCGACCCCTATGTCTGGGAGGCGCTGCGGTTCGACCCCTTCCTGAAGATGATCGCCCGCTACTGCGCGCGCGACCACGTGCTGCCCAGCGGGGCGACCGTCCCGGCCGGACGCCTGGTCCTCGCCGCGGTCGCCTCCGCCATGTTCGACGACACCGCCGTCGAGGACCCCGCGACCTTCCGGACCGACCGGTCCGAGGACGCCTGGATGCACTTCGGGCACGGCCCGCACGCCTGCCTGGGCGTGCATCCGGGCCGGGTCGTCATCGCCGAGACCGTCCGCCGGATCATGCTGAGACCCGGCCTGCGCGCCGACGGGGACGTTCACCGCGACCTGGGCGTCTTCCCCGACGGCTTCCCGCTGCGGTTCGACGCCCCGGCACGCGAGGGGGCATGACCGTGCGAGAGGCCCACCCGAGCGCCCGCGGCTTCGCCTCCGACGGCGCCCGCAACCGGCTGAAGTACCTGGCGCTCACCCGCGGCCGGCCGCTGTGGCGGCTCGCCGAGAGCTCCACCCCGCTGCGCCGCCGCATCAACGCGACCGTGATCGACCAGGCCGTCCGGGAGATGCCGCCGCGGCCCGAACCGCTGAGCACCATGGCGCCCTACACGTCGTGGTCCTCGCTGACCGACCGCACCTACAGCGGGCGCCACCTGCCGCCCGTCCCCGACCAGGAGTCCGGCCGCCCGACGGTGGAGCAGGCCGCCGACCTGTTCGCCCGCGACGGCGAGATGACGCCCTGCCCCCGCTCCACCGTCCTGTTCGCCTACTTCGCCCAGTGGTTCACGGACGGGTTCCTGCGCGGGGAGTCGCGCGAGCCCCGCGACCCGCGCCGCAGCACGTCCAACCACGAGATCGACCTCAACCCGCTGTACGGGCTGACCGCCGAGGCCACCGACGCCGTCCGCGCCCATGAGGGCGGGCTGCTCAAGAGCCGGCTGATCAACGGCGGCGAGTTCCCGCCCTTCCTCTGCGAGAACGGCAAGGTCAAGCCGGAGTTCTCGGCGCTGACGGCGGTGCGCATGGAGCTGCTCACCGACGCGCAGCGCGACACCCTGTTCGCGACCGGCGGCGACCGCGGCAACGTGCAGGTCGGCTTCACGATGATGACGGTGCTGTTCCTGCGCGAGCACAACCGGGTCGCCCGGACGCTCGCGGCGGAGAACCCCGGCTGGGACGACGAGCGCCTCTTCCAGACCGCCCGCAACATCGTCATCGTCGAGGTCATCCGGCTGGTCGTCGAGGAGTACATCAACCACATCACGCCGTACCACTTCCGGTTCCTGCTGGACCCGCGCCTCGGCCGGACGCTGCGGCGCGCCCCCTGGCACCGGCAGAACTGGGCGTCGGTCGAGTTCAACCTCGTCTACCGCTGGCACAGCCTCATCCCGTCCGGCCTGGTCGTCGGCGGCACCGAGCTGCCCGCCGCCCGGACGCTCTTCGGGGCCGCGCTGATCCCCGGCCCCGGGCTCGGCCGGCTGTTCCAGGACGCCTCCGAGCAGCGCGCCGGACGCATCGGCCTGTTCAACACCGACCCGCTGCTGCGCGAGGTCGAGGTCTCCTCGATCGCCGACGGCCGGGCCCTGCAACTGGCCCCCTACAACGACTACCGCGCCCACTGCCGCTTCCCCCGGGTCCGCGACTTCGCCCAGGTCTCGGGCGACCCGCGCGTCCAGGACGCCCTGGCCGACCGGTACCGGAGCGTGGACGACCTGGAGCTGTACGTCGGCCTGTTCGCCGAGGAGCCCGGCTCCGCCGCCGCCGTCCTGCCGCCCCTCCTCACCAAGATCATCGCGATCGACGCGTTCTCGCAGGCGCTCACCAACCCGCTGCTGGCCCCGCGGGTGCTGACCCCGGCGACGTTCACCCGCACCGGCCTGCGGATCATCGCCGAGACCCGCACGATCGGCGACGTCCTCGCCCGCAACACCCCCGAGGACCCGCACCCCCGCTTCGTGAGCATGACCTGGCGCGGAGCCCTGCGATGACCGCCCCCACCG
>NZ_SMJW01000027.1 GCF_004348335.1 Actinomadura bangladeshensis
CCCTGATCCCCCACCCGTCCCTTCGCAAAGGAGTCACCCGCGTGGACACCGCACTCCTCGGACGGCATCGCGGCTTCGCCGTCGTCCTGGCGATCTGCGCGCTCGTCGCAGCCTCCGTCGCCGTTCTCACCGCCCCGGCCCGCGCCGCGGACGAGTCCATCGCCGTCGACTTCTCCACGGCGGGCGGCACCCCGACCTACCGGGCGTCCGGCTGGATCTACGGGATGACGGAGGACGCGTCTGCGCCCGCCGACCACTTCTACCGGGACGTCGAGTTCCAGTACATGCGCGCCGGCGGGGCGCAGCTCGACAGTCCGGGCGGCTGGGTGTCGGGCAAGTACGACCGCCGGTGGAACGCGACCCGCGCGCAGATGCTGCGCACCCGGTCGCTCGGCGGCCGGTTCGTCCTGCTCGTCCACGACCTGTGGGGGGCCGACGGCTACCCGATCTCCCGCTTCCCCGGCGACAACGGCGACTGGACCGACTACGACAGCTTCCTCACCCGCGTGATCGACGACGTGCGGGCGACGGGCGTGCCGGTGCAGTGGGACCTCTGGAACGAGCCCAACATCACGCTCTTCTGGAACCGTCCCCAGTCCCAGTACTTCGAGATGTGGCGGCGCGCGTACCAGCGCGTCCGGGCTGCGTTCCCGACGCACCTGATCGTGGGCCCGAGTTGCGCGTGCGTCCCGTCGACCACGTACGCGTGGTGGAACCAGTTCCTCGACTTCGTCCGCGCCGGCAACGTCGTGCCCGACATCGTCAGCTGGCACGCGCTGCCGGGCGACCCGGTGGCCAACGTCGCGGCGGCGAACACCACCCTCGATTCCCGGAACATCCCGCACCCGCGCCCGTACCAGATCAACGAGTACGGGGCGTCCAACGAGCAGAACCCGGGCGACGGCGCCTGGTACATCGCGCGGCTGGAGCGGGCCGGTGCGGACGGCCTGCGCGCCAACTGGGCGGGCGGCGGCAACCTGCACAACGACCTCGCGAACCTGCTCGTCCGCAACTCGGCGGGCCGGCACCTGCCGAAGGGGGAGTGGTGGGTCTATCGCTTCTACGGGTCGCAGACCGGCCGGATCGTCAGTGTGACGCCCAGCCCCGCCTACGACGCGTTCGCCACCAAGGCGGACGGAGTCGCGAAGGTCCTGGTCGGCGGAGGGGGCACGACGGGCAACATCGCGGTCGGCCTGCGGCGCCTCGACACGACGAGCGGCATCGTGCAGAACAACCGGGTACGGGTCGTCGCCCAGCGCGTCCCCCACAACGGCGGCGGCGCGGTCCAGGGCCCGGTCACCGTTCAGGACACCGTCGTGACCCTGTCCGGCGACGGTACGACGATCAACCTGCCGCACGGCAACGCCGACGACGCCTTCACCATCACACTCCTGCCTCCCGGCGACGGCGGCTTCCAGTCCGTCGCGGTCGTCCAGCACTCCCAGCAGTGCCTGGACAACACGGACCTGAGCACCGCCGACGGCAACCGGCAGCAGCAGTTCTACTGCGAGGGCGGCGATCAGCAGCTGTGGAACTTCCACCCAGTCCCGGGGAGCACGGGCACCTACACCGTCGTCAACCAGCAGACGGGCAAGTGCCTCGACATCACCGGCGCCTCCACGGCCGACGGCGCCGCCGTCGAGCAGTGGACCTGCCTGAGCGGAGCGACGAACCAGCAGTTCACCCTGCGGAGAGTCACCTACTCCGGCAACGATCCCCACGACTACCAACTCGTCGCCCGGCACAGCGGCAAGTGCGTCGATGTCAGCGGGGTATCCACGTCCGCAGGTGCCCCGGTCATCCAGTGGACCTGCAAACCCGTCGGCCAGAGCAGCCCCCTCAACCAGACGTGGCGGCTCTGGGGCCGGGGGGCCTAGCCCGCACGGCATTTCGTGGGCGGCGGTGAGGCGACCCTCGCCGCCGCCGCGCGAGGCGGCTCTCCATCATCTGTCGAATCGGTTCGCACAACCGTGGGACCGCCTACGGCACAGGTCAATGGGCCTTGGCCTAGGACGGTGGAGTCCGAAGGCGCTCCTCTGGCGCTCTCGATTCGACCTACGATGCGGCCAGCCGGTCGAATCGGCCGGATCAGGTGAGGGGGCGCCGGTGGACATCGGGGAGATCGCCAGGCGGTCCGGGGTGTCGCGCAGCACCGTCTCCTACGCCCTCAGCGGCAAGCGCCCGGTGTCGGAGGCGACCCGGCGGCGCATCCAGGCCGTCATCGACGAACTCGGCTACCGGCCCAACGCCGCCGCCAAGGCGCTCAAGGAGGGCAGGACCCACACCATCGGCCTGGTCATCCCCCCGGCCGGCCGGTCCCTGACCGACATGCAACTCGGCTTCGTGGCCAGCGTCGTCGACGCCGCCGCACGCACCGACCTGGACGTCCTCCTGTCGCCGTCCGGGGGTGAGCACGACCGTTCGTTCGAGCGCGTGCTCGGTGGCCGGCGGGTGGACGGCGTCGTGCTCATGGAGATCCGGTTGGAGGACGACCGGGTCACCCGCCTGCGGGAGTCCGGGCTGCCGTTCGTCGGCATCGGCCGCACCGCCCGCCCGGAGGAGATGTCCTGGGTCGATCTCGACTACGAGGCGCTGATCGCCCGATGCGTCCACCACCTGGCCGACCTGGGACACCGCAGCATCGCCCTGATCAACCGCTCCGCGGAACTGGTGGCGGCGGGGTACGGTCCCGGCCACCGCGCCCAGGCCGGCTTTGCGCGCTCGGTCGCCGAACGCGGCCTCGCGGGTGTGCAGACCTGCTGCGCCGACGACGCCCAGTCCGGGATGACCTGCCTCGAAGGGCTCCTCGCCGAGCACCCGGACCTGACCGCCGTCGCCACCATCAACGAGGCCGCCATCCCGGGCATGTACCACGCGCTGGCGCAGGCGGGGCGGGCGGTGCCGGGCGACTTCTCCATCACCGGCGTCGCCGCACGGGACCTGGCGGAGAACCTCCATCCGCCCCTCACCGCCTCCGATGTACCCGCCGACGACCTCGGTGCCCAGGCCGTCGAGATGCTCGTCCAGCGGATCGCCGAGCCCGCCACCCCGCACCACCACGTCCTCGTCGCCCCGCCCATCTCGCTGCGCGGCACGACCGCGCCCGCGCGCCTCCGGCACCCGCTCGCCTGACCGGCGGGCCGCCTCGAAGGGCGGCGGAATGCCGGCGCGCAGCCGCCGCTCCGTGCGATCGGTGACTTCTCGATTGGCGACCAATAGCGCATGGGGGCTTCTCGATGAGCCGCTTCGATCCATTTTCCTGTGAAACAAGGTCGGTGTTTTCATGGAATATGGATGTGTCATGCGGCCGCGGGTAATATTTGCGAGTAGAAGTCATGTCCATCGGCGTCGGCCGCTATGAGGAAGCGTCCAGATGGCGACCTGTGCTCATTGTCAGGTCCTTGATCCACCCGGCGCCGAGAACTGTCACCGGTCATGCCGGACATTTCCTCTGCGGCCTTTTGTGAAGGAGGAGGAATTGCGGCACAGAATGCTGTTCCTGCCGGCCCTGGTCGCGGCGGTCCTCGCCCTGGTCACGGTCGGCACGGCGTTCGGCAGCGGCCCCATGGGCGGCACGGCGTTCGGCAGCGGCCCCATCAGCGGCTCAACCGTGAGGTCGGCCGCCCCCGCGCCGAGTTCCGGATGCGGCAAGGCCCCAACGCTGGCGAGCGGCAGCCATTCGATCACGAGCAGCGGCCAGAACCGCGGCTACATCCTGCGCGTCCCCGCGAACTACGACAGCGGCCACCCGTACCGGTTGATCTTCGGATTCCACTGGAACGGCGGCACCGCCAACGATGTCGACTCCGGCGGGACCGACGGGTACAACTGGTCCTACTACGGACTCAGGCGGCTCGCCGACAGCGCGGGCGACACGACCATTTTCGTCGCGCCCCAGGGCATCAACAACGGCTGGGCCAATTCCAACGGCCGGGACGTGATGTTCGTCGACGACATGCTCCGGCAGATCGAGGCCGGCCTGTGCGTCGACACGGGGCAGATCTTCTCCTCCGGTTTCAGCTACGGCGGCGCGATGTCGTACGCCCTCGCCTGTGCCCGGCCGACGGTCTTCCGCGCGGTCGCGGTCTACTCCGGCGCGAACCTCAGCGGATGCAGCGGCGGCACCCAGCCCGTCGCATACATCGGGCTGCACGGCATCAGGGACAACGTCCTGAACATCTCGCTGGGACGGGGACTGCGCGACGCGTTCGTGAGGAACAACGGCTGCGCCCCCCAGAACCCGCCCGAACCCGCGTACGGCAGCCTGACGCACATCGTGACCGCCTACTCCGGCTGCACATCCGGATATCCGGTCGTCTGGGCCGCGTTCGACGGAGCGGGCCACGACCCCGGCCCGATCGACGGGTGCGCCTGTGGCGGCTGGCGCACCTGGACCTCGGGCGTGGTGTGGGACTTCTTCACCCAGCTCGATGGCGGCAACCCGCCGCCGCCCCCGGCGTCGACCCTGGTGAATGCCGGCTCCGGCCGGTGCCTGGACGTACCGGGCTTGTCGCAGACCAACGGGACGCAGGTGGAGCTGTGGGACTGCAACGGCGGGTCCAACCAACAATGGGCCCTGACCTCGTCCAAAGAGTTGCAGGTGTACGGCTCCAAGTGTCTGGACGCGTATGCGAACGGCACCTCACCCGGCACCAAGGTGATCATCTGGGATTGCCACGGCGGCGCCAACCAGCAGTGGAACGTGAACGCCGACGGCACGGTCACCGGCGTGCAGTCGGGCCTGTGCCTCGACCCGACCGGTTCCGGGGCCGCCAACGGCACCCTCGTCCAACTGGGGACGTGCAGCGGCGGCGACAGCCAGAAGTGGAGTCGTACCTGACCTTGTGACCCGAGGATCAGTACCCGCGATCTGCGCCGGCCGGACGTACCAGACGTCCGGCCGGCGCCTCTCGTCGACCGCTGTCAGCGGGCGGTGGCGGTGAACTGCCACCAGTTCACGTTGACGACGGTCTCTTGGTCAGATCTCGGTGATGGTCCATTGGTTGTTGGTGCTGGAGTTGGGCGCCCAGAGGACCGTGGTGGAGCCGATCGCGGTGGCGCCCGCGCCGTCGAGGGCGGTTCCGGTGCCCCGGTTGATGATCTGGTAGCGGCCGTTGCCGAGGCTGTTCAGCCTCCATTGCTGATTGCCGCCGCCGTTCCACTGTGCTTGCCGTGCGGAGGCGCCGTTGGCGGCGTCGCCCCAGCTGTCGGCGACCATTCCGTTGGTGCGGTTGACGATGCGGTAGTAGCCGCCGCCCGCATCGACCAGTTGCCATTGCAGGTTGGTGCTGCCGTCGTAGTTCCATTGCTTGAGCACCGACCCGGAGGCGACGTTTCCGCCGCTGTCCAGGACCAGGCCGCTGGTGACGTTCGCGATCCGTACCCAGCCGGTCGGAGCCGGGCCCGAGCCCAGCGCGGGGATCTGGCCGGAGAAGGTGAGCCTGACCACGTACGCCCGCGCGCCGAACGGGGCGGTGGCCGAGGGCATCGAGATGTGCAGGCCGGAACCGTCCTGGCCGTGGTCGGGCAGGTCGACGGACTCCCCGGCGGCGGGGCCGAGCAGCCGCACCGAGGTCAGCGAGCTCAGGTTGATGCGGTTGGAGCTCAGCGTGGCGATGTTCAGCGTGCCGCCCGGCCAGCCCAGCACCGTCGCGTAGAGGACGGTGTTGTCCTTGCTGCGGGTGAACCGGATGTCCTTGCCGGTGCCCTCCCGCGGCGTGGTGAACGAGCCGCCGCCCATCTTCGTGGGGCCCTCGCCGTAGGCCGTCCAGGCCCGGGTCGCGTAGATGGATTCGCCGAAGCGTTTGAGGTGGTCACCGATGCCGAGGAGGATGTCCCGCTGCCCGGACGGGATGGTGCCGTCGGCCATCGGCGCGATGTTCAGCACCATGTTGCCGTTCTTGCTGACCCGGTCGATCAGCGAGTGCAGCAGGGCGTTGGTCGAGTAGTAGCCGATGCCCACGGTGTAGCACCAGCTGGAACTGGAGACGCTGTCGTCGGTCAGCCAGTAGGGGGTCTGGATGTCGGCCGGTCCACCGCGCTCGAAGTCGTAGACCTCGCCCCGGTTGTTGAACCCGTCCTTGTACGTGGCGACCACTTCTTTGTTCCAGGCGATGGCCTGGTTGTAGTAGTGGGCCAGGAAATTGAGGCGCTGCGGCTCGTCGATACGGCTGAGGTTGAAGTCCTGGTAGATGATGTCGGGCTGGTAGCCGTCGATGACCTCGCGGAGCTTGTCGTACCAGAGCTGGACCTGCGTGCCCCAGTCGAGCTGGCCGTACAGCTTCCGCAGGGAGGTCGTCGACTGCTGCGGCACGTGGTCGTAGTAGCCGGTGAAGTTGTACGCGTGGTGCAGTGACACGAACAGTTTGAGGCCCTTGGCGCGGATGGCGTCGGCGTGCTGCCGCAGCAGGTCGAGCCGGGGCCCGGTGGCCACCGAGTTCCATTCGTTGACGGTGCTGTTCCACATCGAGAAGCCGTCGTGGTGCTCGGCCACCGGTCCGGCGAACCTGGCTCCGGCGTCGGCGAAGAGCTGCGCCCATTCGCCGGGGTCGAAGGCGCCGCCGGCGGATCTCAGCTTGGGTGCGAACTGCACCCAGCCTCCGGCCCTGTCCCGGGCGCCGTTGATGAAGTTGTGGTACGGCCACACGGCGGGATCGCCGTAGACGCTCCTGTGATGGTTGTTCTCATTGGAGCCGGCGATGTACATGTTGCGCGGGTACCACTCATTCCCGAACGCCGGGACGCTGAAGACGCCCCAGTGGTAGTAGACGCCGAACTTGGCGTCCTGGAACCACTCCGGAGCCGGTGGATGCTGGTCCACCGACGCCCACGTCGGGGCGTAGCCGCTCGGCGCCGCTGCCCGCGCGGTTCCCGGCCTCAACAGGCCGGTGGCCGCGGCGGCCCCGGTGATTCCGGCCGTGACGATCAGTTGGCGGCGGCTGAACTGGAATGACGACGAAGTCATGAGGGGAGCCTTTCGAGGGGGACGATCCGAGCGTGATCGAACCGATTCGATAAGTCAATGAACGGCCTCGTCCGGTGGATTTTTTTCATGACCCGGTCCGGTGGCGGCGGGGCCGGGGCGGTTCAGGCGGACTCGCGGACGATCAGCTTGGTCGCCAGCACGACACCGCGTCCCTCGGATGCCCGTCGGCCTTCGCAGGCGCGCAGTTCGCGAGCGAGCCGGATGCCCAGGTCCTCGGCGGGCTGGCGCACCGTGGTCAGGCGCGGCCGCACCTGCCGGGCCACCGGGGCGTCGTCGAACCCGACGACCGCCACGTCGTCGGGCACCCGCCGGCCGGCCCGCCGCAGCGCGCGCAACGCGCCGACCGCCATCAGGTCGGAGGCGGCCAGCACCGCGTCGAGGTCGGGGCGGCGGTCCAGCAGCCGCTGCATGGCGAGCTCACCGGACAGGCGGCCGAAGTCGCCGTACCCGACCAGGCCGGTCATGTCCATCCCCGCCTGCCGCGCGCCGATCCGGTAACCCGCCAGCCGGTCGACGCCGGCCGCAAGCCTGGCCGGACCGGCGAGCGTGCCGATCCGGGATCGGCCCGTGGCCAGCAGGTGGCTGACGGCCGCGAGCGCTCCGCCCCGGTTGTCGGCGTCCACGTACGGCACGGCCACCTCGTCGAGGGGACGTCCCGCCACCACCACCGGGACTCCGGCCACCGCGCGCATCACCGACACGGGCCGGCCGCGGTGCGCGCCGACGAGCAGGACCCCGTCGAGGCACTCACTGCGCAGGTAGTCGGCGGTGACCTCCCATTCGCCGGGATGGCCGACCGTCAGGATGACGATCGGCCCGCGGCCGGCGAGCTCCCGCCGCACGCCCCACAGGAGCCGGGCATAGAACGGGTCGCCGAAGACACGGGAGCTGTCGTCGCACACCACGACCGCGACCGCGCCGGAGGACCGGCCGTCCGGCGGCTGCGAGCGGCGCCGCACGTAGCCGAGGCGTTCCACGGCCGCCTCTACCCGGCGGCGCGCCTGGTGGCTCACCCGGACCGAGCCGGTGAGCACGCGGGAGGCGGTCGCGGGTGACACGCCGGCGAGGCTGGCGACCTGCGCGAGGGTCGCGGTGCGGCCGCGCGGTTCCTCGGCGAACGGCGCCGCGGAGGGTTCGATGATCGTCACGGGGCACTCCCTTCGGGAACCCCGGCCGTCGAGGACCGGCCAGGGCGCGGGGAGTGGGAGCGCTCCCAGTCTCAGCTCGACGCGTCCGTGTGTCAAGGGTCACGCGAGGGACGCGGCCGGCGGGCAGTTCCGGGGCGGCGCCGCCGCCGGACGCGTCACCGCTCGCCGATGGCGTGAAAGCCGTGAAAGGGGGCTCTCCACCGCCCCTCGGGCCGGACTACGGTCGCGTCGAATCGATTCGAGGAGTGGGAGCGCTCCTCAATGCCTTCGATCACCGGGAGGCCGGATGCCGGATCCCGCCAGGCGTCGAGCGGCGATCGCGTCGGCGGCCACGGTGCCGCCCACCGCACCTTCGCCGGGCACGGCCCTGCCACCATGCACGACGCCACATCAGCAGTGGACCTTGGATAGCGCAGCGAACGGGCCCTGCCCGCGGTGTGAAAGCCGCGCGGCAGGGCCCGGTCGCTGCGGAGTCCGTGACGTACGGGCGCGTATGAACGAGACTCAGTCAAAGGCCCATTGCTGGTTGGAGCCGCCGTTGCAGGTCCACAGCTCGACCGGTGTGCCGTTGCCGGTCCCGGCGCCGGTCACGTCCAGGCACAACCCGGACTGCACGCCGGTGATGGTGCCGTTGGCGTTGACCTGCCACTGCTGGTTCGCTCCTCCGTTGCAGTCCCAGATCTCCACCTTCGTGCCGGGGGACGTCTGGTTGTCGTAGGCGTCCAGGCATTTCGTACCGCCGTACGCGGTGAGCTGGCGGGAGGACGTGCGGGTCCAGCTCTGGTTGGAGCCCCCGTTGCAGTCCCAGATCTGTACCTGGGCGCCGTTGTCCTGGGTGGAGTTCGGCACGTCCAGGCATTTGCCCGCCCCGACCGCGCGGACGGCCCCGGAGGGTGTGGTGGTGCCGCCCGCCATCCGGTACATGACGGTGCCGTGCGCGGGGACGGAGGCGCTGATCGTGCCCGTGGTCGTCGAGGTGCCTCCGGTCCACAGGTCGGTCAGCGTGTAGCTGGAGGCCCCCGACTTCCCGACGGCGGCGGCCGTGGTGGAGATGGTGGCGGTGGATCCGGTCTCGTTGAACAGGACCACCGACACGTCCCCGTTGGCGAGGGGCTTGGCCAGCACGTGGAGGCCGCCGGACGAGGACACCTGGGTGCCCTGCTCGCCCAGGGGGTCCTGGTCCACGGCGATCACGGCCTTGTTGGTCAGGACCGACAGCGTGGCCGGGCTGGGATCGGCCACGTCGGAGCCCTCGATGAGCGGTGCGGCCATCTCCGCCCACAGGCTGAACTCCGTCCGGTCCTCGACGGCGCTCATCCCGTTGCCGATCTCGAGCATGTCGGGGTCGTTCCACGCCCCGGGCCCGGCGTAGCGGGCCAATCCGACGTTGGTGCGGAAGTTGGACAGCATGCTGGAGTAGCTGGGCTGGATGTCGACCGTGGTACGCCACAGGTTCGCCACCGGTGCGGCCCAGGTCCACGGCTGGACGCTGCCGTCCCAGCCGTTGCACATGCTGAAGACGATCGGGCGGCCGGTCGCCGCCAGCGCGTCCCGCATGCGCGTGTACAGGGTCCGGGCGACCTGCTGGTGCGACTGCCCCGGGAAGCCGCTGAACGGGACGTTGCACCAGTCGTACTTGACGTAGTCGACTCCCCAGGAGGCGAAGAGCCCGGCGTCCTGCTGCTCGTGCCCGTAGCTGCCGGGGAATCCGGCGCACGTCGCGGTGCCGGCGTCCTCGTAGATGCCGAACTTCAGGCCGAGCGAGTGCACGTAGTCGGCGACCGCGGCGATCCCGCTGGGGAACTTGACGGGGTCGGCGACCAGGTTGCCGTTCGCGTCCCGGTTGCGGGTCATCCAGCAATCGTCGATGTTGACGTACTGGTATCCGGCCGCCTGCATGCCGTTGTCGTGCATGGCCAGCGCGGTCCGCCGTACCAGTTGCTCGTTGACGTTGCAGCCGTAGGCGTTCCAGTCGTTCCAGCCCATGGGGGGTGTCGAGGCCAGCCCGTTGCCCAGGGCCCGGCTTGCGCCCGGGGACGTTGTCGCGTCCCGCGCCGACGCTGCGGCGGGCGACGCCAGCGCGATCACGGGCGCGAGGAGCAGGGCCGGCGCGGCGGCGTGCCACCGCCTGGCCGGAGGTTTCCGATGCATGGTGATCATCCGTGGGTGCAAGCGGTGCCGTTGAGCGCGAAGCTCGTTGGCGCGGGGTTGGCGTTGTCGTTCCAGGACGCGTTGAACCCGAAGTTCGTGCTGCCGTCGGCGGCCAGCACGCCGTTCCAGTCGACGTTGCGAGCCGTGACGTCCGCGCCGTTCTGCGTGATGGAGGAGTTCCATGCCTGCGTGACGCGTTGCCCGGCGCCGAACGACCACGTCAGGGTCCAGCCGTTGACGGCAGTGCCGAGGTTGGTCACCTCGACATTGGCGGTGAATCCGCCCGGCCATTGCGAGGTCACGGTGTATTCGACCGAGCAGCTACCGGTGGGCGGGGGAGGGGTGGTGCCTCCGCCGCCCAACGCGGACAGAACCGCGTCGTAGGCGGGCTTCTTGTTGCCGTTGCCGTCGAACAGCAGCGGGTTGTCCCCGCTGCGCCAGGAGTCGCTGTCGCGGATGCCCCAGGTGGTGATGCCGGTGCAGCGTGACACGTTCATGCAGGCGCGGACGGTGTTGGCGTACGCGGTGGACGGCGCCTGTGCGATGTCCAACTCGGTGATCTGGACGTCCACGCCGAGGGCGGCGAAGTTGGACAGCGTGGTCTGGAAACTCGCCGGCGGACCGCCCGAGCCGAAGTGGCTCTGGAAGCCGACGCAGTCGATGGGCACGCCGCGCGCCTTGAAGTCGCGGACCATGGCGTAGACGCCTTGGGTCTTGGGGGCGTTCCAGTCCTCGATGTTGTAGTCGTTGTAGCAGAGCTTGGCCGCCGGGTCGGCGGTCCGGGCGGTACGGAACGCCTCCTCGATGAACCCGTTGCCCAGGACGTTCTGGAACACCGAGGAGCGGTGCTGGGTGCTGCCGTCGGCGAACGCCTCGTTCACCACGTCCCACGCGTAGATCTTGCCCTTGAAGTGGGTCATCTCGGTGGTGATGTGGTTGTTCATCACGCTGCGCAGCGTGTTGGCGTCCCCGATGGAGCTCACCCACCCGGGCAGCTGCGAGTGCCACACCAGGGTGTGGCCGCGCAGGCGCTGCCCGTGCGACGCGGCGTGGCCGGCGATCTGGTCGGCCGGGCCGAAGTTGAACGAGCCGCGGGACGGTTCGGTGGTGTCCCATTTCATCTCGTTCTCCGGGGTGATCATGGTGAATTCCCGGTCGAGGATCGTCGAGTAGACGGAGTCGCCGAGCTTGCCGGCGGCCACCGCGGTGCCGAAGTACCGCCCGGACACGGCCGCCTGCCCGCCCAGCGTGCTCGCCGCCTGCGCCGTGCCGGGCAGGAGCGCCGGGAGCAGCGCGACGGCGGCCGACAGGCCGAGCACCAGGCTCCGGCGCCCGCGGCGAGGTCGTGGACGTGTGGTCTGTTCTCCCAGCTTCATGATGTTCTCCCGGAGGTGTTCCGCTCAGGACGCGGTGCAGGTGAGCGCGGGGATCTCGTTGGCGCCGGTCCAGGTGCCCAGGAACCCGAACTCGGTGGCGGCGCCCGCGCCGAGGGAGCCGTTGAAGTCGGCGTTGCGTGCGGTGACCTCCGGCCCGGAGGAGGTGATCGTGGCGTTCCACGCCTGGGTGACGCTCTGGCCGCCGGCGTACCGCCACGTGACGGTCCAGCCGGTGATGGGTGCGCTCCCGGCGGTGACCTTGACCGACGCCTGGAACCCGCCGGACCACTGCCCGGCCATGGTGTAGGTGGCGGTGCAGGCGCGTGTCCCGGGGTCTGTACCGCCGTCGGGGTCGCCGATGCTTCCGGGCACGGACCGCAGCGCGGTGTACCAGGCGGCGGCCATCTTGTCGTATCCGGTGGCGTTGGGATGGACGCCGTCGGCCAGGTCGGCGGCGGTCAGCGCGGCGTGCATGTCCACCAGGTGCACGTGCTTGCCGACGTCGGCCTTGCTCCGGACGATCCCCGGGATCGCGGCGTTGTAGGTCCGGACGGCGGTCTCCTGCGCCGACCAGGCGATCGGGATGATCGTCGCGACGAACACCTCGGCGGTCGGTGCGGTGGCGGTGATGTGGTCGATCAGCGCCGAGAGCCGGGCGGGTGCGCCCGCCGGGTCGTGGTTCTGCAGGATGTCGTTGGTGCCGATGTGCAGCAGGACGGTGTGCGGGGTGCTCGTGCGCAGCCAGCCGACGACGCCGGCGTCGATCTGGTCGATGCGCCAGCCCGAGTGTCCCTCGTGGTCGCGGTCGCCGAGCTCGGCGGGCCCGCCGGACAGCGACCCGACGAAGTCCACCCGGTGGCCCCCGTCCACGAACCGGTGCCACAGGCCGGTCCGGTACGCGCCGGGGACCGTGATCCCGTCGGTGATCGAGTCACCCAGCGGCATCACCCGTACGCCCCCGTTGGACTCGGCGTGGGCGGTGCCGCCCACAGGCACGACAAGCGCCGCGGTCAGGACGGCCGCGAGCAGGACGCCGGCCCACCGCGCCTGCCGGGAGAGGGACCGCCGCCACCGAGCACGGGAGCTCTGCCGGAACCGAACATGGGAAACGAAAATCATCCGAGCCTCCAACCGTGGGCGGCGGCCCCAAGGTGTCCACCACCCGGTGATCGCGCCGCCGACGTTAGCCCTGACATCAATGGCCGGATAGCCGCCGCGGTTTCCGTCTCGCTGCTCAGCCGAATTCACCCAGGCCAGGGAGCATGAAACGGAATCACCCTCGGCGTGAAAATTTTCACGGCGACCGGCAAGGCCGCGGAATAAGCCCGCTAAGCGCCATCGCCAGACGCCTGACCCCGCACCGGCCTGATCAGGGGGCGGCGGGGCCGGTGCTGGCGCGCAGTGAGATCGGCGGCGTCAGCAGCCGGTGGCGGAGCGGCGCCGCCGAGGGGCCGATGCGTTCCAGCAGCAGGTCGATGGCGATGCGGCCCATCTCGCGGGAGGGAACGTCGGCCGCGGTGAGCGCGGGTGTCACGGCTTCGGCCCACCGGCTGCCGACGATGCCGGTGACCGACATGTCGCGGGGGATCTCCCGGCCGGCGGTGCCGAGCCCCCGGTACAGCCCGCCGAGCGCCGCCTCGTTCAGGGTCACGATTCCGGTGACGCCCGGGTCGTCCGACAGGATGCGCTCCACGCAGGCCTCGCCCGACGCGGCGTCGTCCCCGCACTGGTACGAGCGGCCGGTCAGCTCGTGTTCCGCGAGGGCCCGCTCGAACCCGTCCTGGCCCCGCCGTGCCGACTCGTATCCGGCCCGGATGAGCTCCTCGGACCGGTTGACGAGCGCGAGCCGGCGGTGGCCGAGCTGCGCCAGGTGCTGGACGCAGTGCTGGACGAGCCGCCCGTGGTCCAGGTCGACCCAGCTGGTCCCGTCGGGCTGCGCGGTGCGGCCGATCGTCACGAAGGGGAAGCCGGTCGCGCGCATCCTGTCGACGCGGGCGTCCTGCAGCCTGATCTCCATCAGGATCGCGCCGTCGACCCGCCGCTCGCCGATGAGCCGGTGGAAGGTGCGGTCCTCCGCCCCGCCCGGCGACATCAGGACGTCGTAGTCGCGGACGGCGGCGGCGTCGACCAGGCCGCCGATGAAGTCGAGTTGCATGTCGGTGTAGTGCGTGCTCGCGGGCGGGAAGACCAGGCCCAGCGTCCGGGTCTCGCCGCGTGCGAGCGCCCGCGCGCTGGCGTTCGGCTGGTACCCCATCTCATCGATGACCCGCTGGATGCGCAGCCGGGTGGCCTCCGAGACCGGACGCTTCCCGCTCAGCGCGTAGGACACCGTGCTGCGCGACACCCGCGCCCGCCGCGCGATCTCCCCGATCGTCACGGACGCCGCGTCATCGAACCGATTCGACAAAGTTCCTCCAACCCGTGCGCTCACGATATCGGTTGTCACGCATGAGCGAACCGGTTCGTCGAGGGGAGCCCTTCGTAGGACTGCGGAATCGATGCGCCCGCCGCCATTGACCGGCGGCGCGCAGCCGTTTATGGTGCATCGAACCGGTTCGGCGAACCGGTTCGACCCAGCCCGCGCGCTGGGATCCGCGCCGGAAAGGAATCCGCGATGACCCACCCTCTTCCCCGCTACAGGACCCGCGTCCTGGCAGCGGGCGTCGCCGCGCTCGCCATTGCCTCGGCCGCCGGCTGCTCGTCCGGCGGCGACGCCGCCGATCCCGGCAGCTACACGGTCTGGGACCCCTACCCCCAGTACCAGGCGGGCTCCGACTGGGCGAAGCTGCTGGACAAGTGCGGCGCCGGCGCGGGGGTCAAGGTGAAGCGCACCGCCTACGACACCACGGACCTGACCAACAAGGCGCTGCTCGCCGCGCAGCAGGGCAACGCGCCGGACGTCCTCATCGTGGACAACCCGGTGGTGTCGACGCTCGCCGAGGCCGGCGTCCTGACCACGACGGCCGAGACCGGCACCGACACGTCGACGATCCAGCCGAACCTGCTGGCGGCCGGGCAGGCCGGTGGCAAGACCTACGGGATCCCGATCGGCGCGAACACTCTCGCGCTCTTCTACAACGAGAAGGTCCTGAAGGCCGCGGACGTCGACGTCTCCACGATCAAGGACTGGACGAGCCTCACCGCCGCGCTGCAGAAGGTGAAGGCGGCCGGCAAGAAGGGCATCACCTTCTCCGCGATCGGCACCGAAGAGGGCAGCTTCCAGTTCCTGCCCTGGTTCTGGGGCGCGGGCGCGCAACTCACCGGCCTCGACGCGCCGCAGTCGGTCGACGCCCTGACGCTGTGGTCCGACTGGGTGAAGAAGGGCTACGCGCCCAAGTCGGTCCTGAACAACACGCAGACCACCAGTTGGCAGGAGTTCGCGACCGGCGACTACGCCTTCGCCGAGAACGGCACCTGGCAACTGGAGAACGTCAAGAAGGCGGGCTTCCCGTACGGGATCATCCCGCTCCCCGGGAAGGACGGCGGCACCGCCCCGGCCCCGACCGGGGGCGAGTTCGTGACCGTCCCGGTGCAGGACGACACCGGCCGCTACGGCACGTCCAAGAAGATCGGCGACTGCCTGACCAGCGGGGACGACTCCTACACCGCCGTCAGCACGCTCTCCTACATCGCGCCGACGACCCAGATCCAGCAGAAGCAGGTCGAGGCCAAGCCCGAGTTGAAGGTCTGGGTGGACGCGGTGCACGCGGCGAAGGGGCGCACGAGCGACAACCTCGGCACCAAGTACCCGAAGATCTCCCAGCAGATGTGGACGGCCGTGCAGAGCGCGTTGAGCGGATCGGCCACGCCCCAGGAGGCGATGGCGAAGGCCCAGACGTCGGTGAAGTGACGCGATGAACGACACGACGCAGCGCGCCCGCCACGCAGGGAGGGCCACGGAAGCGGCGGGCCGCGCCGCCTCCCGCGCTCGGCCGAAGGCGGCGCATCGCCGCTCGGGGCACTGGACGGCCTGGGCTTTTCTCTTGCCGCTGGTGGCCTACCTCGTCCTGTTCTACGCCTATCCCCTCTACCGCAATGTCGAGTTGAGCCTGCGGGACTACAACGTCCGGTCGTTCGTCCACGGCGGGGCGCCGTTCGCGGGGCTGGACAACTACGCCGAGGTCGTGCGCGACGCGACGTTCTGGCCCGCGCTGTGGCACACCGCGGTGTTCACGCTGGTGTCGCTGGTGTTCCAGTTCTTCATCGGGCTCGGCCTGGCCGTGTTCTTCAACCGGCACTTCAAGCTCTCGGTGGTGCTGCGGGCCCTCTTCCTGGTGCCGTGGCTGCTGCCGCTGATCGTGTCGGCGTCGACCTGGACGCTGCTGCTGAACTCCGAGGCCGGCGCCGTCAACTGGCTGCTGGGCCTGGGCGGGATCGGGCCGGTGGACTGGCTGACCTCGCCGCATTGGTCGCTGGCCTCGGTGACGATCGCCAACATCTGGATCGGGATCCCGTTCAACCTGGTCATCCTGTACAGCGGGCTGCAGTCCGTCCCGGACGAGTTGTACGAGGCGGCGGCGCTGGACGGCGCGTCCGCCTGGCAGCGGTTCTGGCGGATCGCGTTCCCGCTGCTGCGCCCCGTATCGGCGATCACGCTGATGCTCGGCCTGGTCTACACGCTGAAGGTGTTCGACCTCATCTGGATCATGACGCGGGGCGGGCCCGCGGACTCCTCCGCGACGTTCGCCACCTGGTCCTACCAGCTCGGGTTCGCCAACCCGCTGCCGTCCTTCGGGCCCGGCGCCGCCGTCGGCAACCTGCTGGTGCTGGCGGCCCTGGCGTTCGGCCTGCTGTACATCCGCTTCGAGCGCCGGCAGCGGGAGGCCCTGTGAAGCGCGGCACCGTGAACGCGACGAGATCCTGGTGGAAGACCGCGATCGCGCTGCTGCTGACCGCGATCATGCTGTTCCCGGTCTACTGGATGCTCAACAACTCGCTCACCCGGGACGAGGACATGCGGCGCACCCCGCCGTCCTTCTTCCCCGCGCACCCCACCCTGGACGGCTACCGCGCCGTCCTGGACCAGCAGCTCCCCTACCTCGGCACGAGCCTGCTCGTCGGGCTCGGCACCGTGCTGCTGACCGTGGTGATCGCCGCTCCGGCGGGCTACGCGCTCGGGCTGCTGCGCCCCCGCGGCTCCGGGGCGCTGAGCTTCCTGCTGCTCGCCGCGCAGATGATCCCCGGGATCATCATGGCGATGGGGTTCTACGCGATCTACCTGAACCTCGGTGTGCTGAACACGCTGCCCGGCCTGATCCTCGCCGACTCCACGCTCGCCGTCCCGTTCGGGGTGCTGATCTTCACCGCCTTCATGGCGGGCATCCCCCGGGAGCTGCTGCAGGCGTCCCGCGTGGACGGCGCGGGGACATTCCGCACCTTCTGGTCGATCGTGCTGCCGATCAGCCGCAACAGCGTCGTCACCGTCTCGCTGTTCGCGTTCCTGTGGTCGTGGTCGGACTTCATCTTCGCCAGCACGCTGGACGGCGGCGGGCGGTACCGGCCGATCACCCTCGGGATCTACCACTACATCGGCAACAACAACCAGCAGTGGAACGCCATCATGGCCGCCGCGGTCGTGGCGTCGGTCCCGACCACGCTGATCCTGATCGGCGCGCAGCGCTACATCGCCGCGGGGGCCACCGCCGGCGCCGTCAAGGACTGACTCCCTTCCCCCTCTTCAGAAACGAGTTCGCTTCTCCATGACGCCCGGACCCTCCTTCTCCGTCCAGGAAATCCCGTTCAGCACCTTCGGCTCCTGGCTTGCCCTCTCGCCCGTCACCGCGCTGGCCACCTACGCCGAAGACCTCCACCTGATCTCGCACCAGGGCGGGCTGAACCCGGTGCTGCGCCTCACCCCGATGGAGGACGGCGCCCGGGCCGCCACGGCGATCACCGCCACGCCCGGTCGGCTGGCCTGGGCGCATCCGTCCGGCACGATCGAGGCGGCGTTCGAGTCGCCGGACACGGTGCGGCTCCGCGGCTCCGGCCTCGCGCTGCGGCTGGACGCCGCGATCACCGAGCTGACCCCGTTCACCGGGACCTACTTCTACGACGCCGCCGGCGTCCACGTCTTCACCTCCTACGAGACCGGACGCCGCTACCGCGTGACGCTGATCGCGGGCGAGGCCGCCGCGCACGGCGCCCAGGCCCTCGGGGAGGCCGGACGCGGCCTGACGTTCGGTGCCGGCGGCGGGGACTGGGAGGCGGCGATCGAGGAGTACGGCACGGCCCGTCCGCCCTACTCCCCGTCCGCGCCGTTCGACGCCGTCGCCGCGGCGTCCCGGTCGGCCTTCGCGGCCTTCGCGGACGCCATCGCGCCCTGGCGCAACCCGGACACCCCCGCCGCCGACCTGGCCGCCTACGTCCTGTGGTCGGCCACCGTCCGGCCCGCCGGTTTCCTCGGACGTCCGGGCGTCCTGATGTCCAAGCACTGGATGAACAAGGTGTGGAGCTGGGACCACTGCTTCAACGCCCTCGCCCTGGCCGCCGGTGACCCCGGACTGGCCTGGGACCAGTACCAGATCCTGTTCGACCACCAGGACCCGTCCGGTGCCCTGCCCGACTCGGTGACGCATTCGGAGGTCCTCTTCAACTACGTCAAGCCGCCGATCCACGGCTGGGCGTTCGGCCACCTGCGCCGCCGCCTGCGGTTGGACCGTTCCGAGCTCGAACGCGTTTACGCCCAACTTGAGAAGTGGACGCAGTTCTGGCTCACCGCGCGCCGCGCCCAGGGCAGCCCGTTCCCGCACTACGAGCACGGCAACGACAGCGGCTGGGACAACGCGACGGCCTTCGACCCCGAGCGGGTCGTCGAGACCGCAGACCTGAGCGCGTTCCTGATCCTGCAGATGCGGGAGCTGGCGCGGCTCGGCGCCGAACTCGGCCGTCCCGCCGCCCACTGGACGGCCACCGCCGACGAGCTGCAGGCCGAGCTCTTCGCCCGCCTCTGGCAGGGCGACCGCTTCGCCACGCGGGGCGTCGGCTCCGGGGACACCTGGCACACCGACGGCCTGCTCGACCTGATGCCGATCGTCCTCGGCGCCGACCTCCCGCCGTCCGCCGCGGACGCCCTCGCCGACCGGATCTCCGCGCACCTCACCGAGTTCGGCCTGGCCACCGAACTGCCCGCGTCGCCGCACTACCGTTCCGACGGGTACTGGCGCGGCCCCATCTGGGCCCCCGCGACCGTCCTGATCGAGGACGGCCTGCGCCGCGCCGGCCGCACCGCGCTCGCCGACGAGATCAGCGCCCGCTTCCGCGCCCTGTGCGAACGCTCCGGCTTCGCCGAGAACTTCGACGCCCTCACCGGCGCGGGCCTCCGCGACCGCGCCTACACCTGGACGGCCAGCGCCTACCTCCTGCTGGCCGCCGCGCACGAAGCCCGCCGCACCGCCGGCCCGGAGGGACGCCGGCCCGCGGCGTCGGAACGCGCCTGACCGTTCCGATCGCGGGCACCGGCGGCCCGGCCGCCGCTCGGCCCTGTTTAGTGGTCAGGCTGCCGTTGGGCACGATGGGTGCTCCCCTATGCCCGGGTTTCTCCAAGAGGGCCCGAACCCGCGCAATCGACGCTCCACGGATAACCGCAACGACACGCGGGTGTCACGGTCGGCATCGCGAAGCGGCAGCGTGTCGGCAGCCCGTGGGGAGTGCCGGCGCGGACGATGACGGCGACCTCGCCCCCCAGCCAGCTCAAGTGCGCCGCCCTGGCGGACGGCGCGCACCGGCAGCCGCAGGGCCGGGGAGCCGCCCGCGCACAACCTACGGATTAAAAGTCCGACGTTCTGGTATCAGAGCAGTGCTTTCGGTGTCATTCAGACTCCGGCTGTGGGGCTGGCCCAGTGACGTGCAGCTTCGCACCGCCGAAAAGGTAATTCTCGGTGACGGAGGTGTTCCTTGGCCGTCGTGACGATGGGTAAGGAACATCGTCTCCAAGCTCCACGCCGGATCCAGAAGCGGGGGAGATAGGACGCTGAGCGCCGCTTGCTGAACTTCGCAGTGGAAAGCGGTGTGGCCCGGTCGCTGGAGGCGGTGGGCCTTGGCGGGCCCGCGACTCAGGACCGGGACGCGGAGGAGGCGGTGGTGCCGGCCCGGGAACGGTTGGCGCGGATCTCGTCGTGGTGGTCGGCCGCCCAATTGATCAGCTGCTTGACGATGTCGTTCAGGCCGCCGCCGAGCGGGGCGAGCGCGTACTCGACGCGCGGTGGCACCTCGGCGTAGGCGGTACGGCTGATCAACCCGTCCTTTGTGAGCTGGCGGAGGGTGTGGGTCAGCATGCGCTGGGAGATGCCCGGGATCTGGCGCTGCACGTCGGTGTAGCGCATCGGGCCGCCTTCCAGGACAGCGATGATCAACATGCTCCACTTGTCGCCCACCCGGTCGAGCACCTGGCGGATGAAGTCCATGTGCTCGGCGGGGATGCTCGCGCACGGTCCGACCGAAGCCGCCATCCCGACACCCGCGCTGTCCTGCATAGCGCCCGTTCCCCTCCGTCGCGCACACCGATGTGCCTTTTGTATCGCCTTCCGTACTGGCCCACAATGACGTTACGCACAAACAGTAGGAATAGGAGGTCAGGCCGTGAAGGCAGAGATCTGGGCTGAGATCGCCTGGCCCTGGTGCGGTCTGGGCGGCCATCGGCTGGCTCGGGCCGTGGAGTGCGTCGAGCACAGCGGCCGCATGGAGGTGGTCCACCGCTCGTTCCCTCTGGGCAGTGGCCTCCCCGAGGACCGCACGCTCAGCGTCCGCGAATTCGCGCTGGCCAAGTACGGCGCGGCGACCCGCGGCCCGGACGGCTGCGCGGTTCCCACCGACCAGGCCGCCCGCATCTGAGCCACACGTCCGATCTGCACAGCTGATCCACACGCCGACCGGGCATCGGGTCTCCGCATGTCCCGGCGGCCACGACACGAAAGAGGTCTCACGTGCCCACTCTCGCCATCGTCGGCGCCGGCCCGGGCATGGGCCTGGCCATCGCCCGCACCTTCGGCGGCCGCGGCTTCGACGTCGCCCTGATCGCCCGCACCAAGGAGAAGCTGGAAACGCTGGTCGACCAGCTCGGCCAGGAAGGCGTCACGGCCGCCGGGTTCCCCGCCGACATCCTCGACCCCGCCTCACTGACCGATGCCCTGGCCGCGGCCGAGGCCCGCTTCGGCGGCATCGACGTACTGGAGTATTCACCGGCCCCCCACTCTCCGGTGCCCGGTCTCACCCTGGCCGCTCCCTCGCAGGTCACGGTCGACAATCTGCAGCCGATGATCGAGTACGGCTTCTACGGCGCCGTGACGGCCGTCCAGGCGGTACTGCCCGCGATGCGCGAGAAGGGCGCCGGGACCCTGCTGTTCACCACCGGTGGCGGTTCGGTGGACCCGGTGCCGATGCTCGGCAACGCCAACGCGGCCCAGGCGGCTCTGCGCAACTGGGTGATCAACCTGAACAAGGAACTGGCCGGCACCGGCGTGTACGCCGGGCACGTGGCGATCAACGTCTGGATCGGCGCGGGCGTCGTGGCCGCCCCGGAAGCCGGCCCGACCGCCACGCCCGAGCAGATCGCCCCCCTGTACTGGGACCTGCACGAAAACCGCGACCGCTCCGAGGCCGTCTTCAACGCCTGACCGGCCGTACTTGCGCTCCAGCGCCCGCCCCAAAGATCAGACCGTTACCCGATCCAATCGCCGACCACCCATTTTCAGCACGAACACCTAGCTCACGCGCATCGGAACGAGTTTCCGCGCTAGCCCGACCCGGCGGGTCCGGCTTAGCGCGGATTTTCGTTCCGATGCTGGAAGTAGTTGCTATTGCGGCTGATGGAATCTGCGATCATCCGACACGTCGCTTATCCAGGGGGGCCGGATCGGGATCAAGCCGTGGAGTCTGTCTCGCGTTCGGCGAGGTACTCGTCGAGGAGGTTAAAGAGGACGTCGATGACGCGTTCTTCCTGTTCTGGAGGTAGGTCCCAGTGTTCCCAGCCGTCGGGGAGAGCGATGTGGCGCACGTGTCCTGACCAGCCGTGATTGCAGGTCTCGCCGCGGCGGGCGATGAGCCATTCCGTCCACCCCTGCAGGCCGGGCCCGCCATGGCGGATGGCGTGCTGGTCGTAGCCGGTCAGGAATGCCTCCAGGCCCGCAAGCCGGCCGCCGACCACGAACATCCCCGGTCGGCGTCTGACGTTGGCGAAGTACTCGCGCTCGCTCATCTCGGTCAGATCCTTGATCACCGATCTATGCTCCCACCTGCACACTTGCCAGACGATTACTTCGGATGAAATAACCTTTCGTCTGATGTAATCGGTGGAGGGTGGCGGAGCGTGAGCCATGACGGGACGGCGCCGGGTGCGGCGGGCCTGCATCTGGTCGGTGGGGCGGTGCTGTTGCGTCCCGAGGAACAGGTCGCCGCAGCGATGCTGGAGGGATGGCGCAATCAGCAGCTCGCCCGCAACCTCGCATTCTCCACGATCGAGGGACGGGAGAACGCGGTGAAGGCGTTCTCCCGTCACGCCGACGCGTTCCCGTGGAACTGGACGCCGCAGATGGTGGACGAGTGGCTGGGTGATCTGCGGGCCGTCCGGCACCTGCGGCACTCAACGCTGCGCAACTACGCCGAGGCCGTCCGCTCGTTCTGTGCCTTCCTCACCGACCCCGCCTACGGCTGGGCCGGCGAGTGCCAGCGCCGGTTCGGCACCCACCCGATCCAGGTCTGCCACGAGTGGAACACCGCCGTCCACCTGCAAGAAAACGAAGCTGATCCCGCCAAGCGCGCCTTCACCCGCGATGAGCTGCAAGCCTTCTTCGACCACGCCGATGATCAGATCCACCGGGTCAGCGGCGCCGGCCGCAAGGGCTGGCTCCCGGCGTTCCGGGACGCCACCTTGTTCAAGACCGCCTACGCCTACGGGCTGCGCCGCCGCGAAACCCGGATGCTGGACGTGGTCGACTTCGGCCCCAACCCGCACGCCCACGTTTTCGGCGACTTCGGCGTCTGCTACGTCCGCTGGGGCAAGGCGATGAAGGGCTCGCCACCCAAACGACGCAGTGTCCTGACCGTTGGCCCGCGCGACGGGATCGGCGGGATGGACTGGATCATCGACAACCTCGACCAATGGGTCACCGAAGCCCGGCCGGGATTCACCCATGCGGCGACCTCGACGGCTCTTTGGCCATCCGAACGCAGCCCCCGGATCGGGTTCTCCCAGATCAACACCCGCTTCGCCGCCTACCGCGACGCGCTCGGCCTCGATTCTGGCCTGGACTTCCATTCCTTCCGCCGCTCCTACGTCACCCACCTCATCGAGGACGGCTGGGACCCTAGATTCGTCCAGGAGCAGGTCGGCCACGAGCACGCGAGCACCACCTCCCTCTACACCTGCGTGTCCTCGGACTTCCGCACCCGAACCCTGCGCCAAGCGATGGAATCGACCGTGAACGCCGCCCTCAGCACCAGAAGGACGAACCGATGAAACGCCAGGTCAGCTACCAATGGCGGCTGCGAGAGACGATGGCCGCCCACGGCATGTTCACCGCCACCGACCTCGCCCAGCCACTCGCCGACCGCGGCATCACCCTGTCCTCGGTCCAGACCTGGCGGCTGGTCACCCACACGCCCGAACGGCTCTCCCTGGCGATCCTCGCCGCGCTCTGCGACATCTTCGACTGCACCCCCTCCGACCTGATCGCCACCAAGGCGGAGAACGCGGCGCCCCGCCGGACCGCCACCGGCGAGACCAGCGGCACCTCAGCGCAGATCGCCCCGATCAGGCCCAAGCGAGCCCGGATCCGCCCCGACCAGTGAGCTCCACCCGCCGCCTCGCCCGAGAACGCTACGAACGCCACCACATCCGCGACTGCGCCCGCTGCGGCCGAAGAGCCGCCAAGGCCGCGAACTGGTCTGACGGGCCGATCTGCAGGACCTGCCTGCACCGGGCCGAGAACACCTACGGCACCTGCCCGAGCTGCGGAACCGACCGGCTCCTGCCCGGCCGCGACAGCCACGGCGCCGAGATCTACCGGGACTGCGCACGCATCACGCGTGACTTCTTCTGCTCCCGCTGCGGATTCGAGGGCCAGCTCTATTCAGGTCGGCTCTGCACCCGATGCACCCTGACCGACCTGGTCCACGCCGTCTTCGACGACGGAACCGGCGCGATCACCCCGGCGCTCCGGATACTCGCCGACCGGCTGATCGCCTCACCCAACCCCAAATCGACCTGGACCTGGCTGCGACGCTCCCACGTTCGCGGCCTCATCAGCGACCTCGCGCGCGGAACTACCCCGCTCACCCACGAGGCACTCCACCAACTCCCGAACTGGAGAACCGTCGCTCACCTGCGCGACCTGCTCATGGCCAGCGGGGCACTGCCCATGATCGACAAGCAGCTCCTTCATCACGAGACCTGGCTCGCTCACCGACTCGCCGAACTCCACGACGACCCTCACCAACGACTGCTGCGCGCCTTCGCCACCTGGCACCAGCTACCCCGCATGCGCGCCCGCGCCGCGATCAAGCCACTCACACCCGGCTCCCGCAACTTCGCCGGCGAACAGCTCAAGGCGGCCCACGGGTTCCTGACCTGGCTCGACACCTCAGGCCAGACCCTGGCCTCCTGCACACAAGCCCTGCTCGACGCCTGGCACGCCACTCATCCACAGCACCAGCACAACACGCTTCGGGTCTTCCTGCGCTGGGCCATGCACGACGGCCACATGCCCAAGCTGCGGGTTCCGACCCCGACGGTCGCCAAGGCAGCACCTATGTCTCAACGCCGCCGCCTTCAACTCCTCCGGCGAGCTCTCACCGACGAGCGCCTAGCCTTGCCCACCCGGGTCGCGGCCTGTCTCACGCTCCTCTACGCCCAGCCCATCACCCGGATCGTTCGTCTCACCCTCGACGACCTCACCCACCAAGACGGCGAACTACACCTCCGCCTCGGCAACCCACCAACCCCGGTGCCCGAACCCTTCGCCACCCTCCTGCTCAAGCTGGCCGACGACCGACCCCACCTCAACACCGCGACCAACACCGGCACTCGGTGGCTGTTCCCCGGCCGCCGCGCGGGTCAACCCGCCAACCCCAGCGGCATCCGCGAGCACCTACGCCGCGCAGGCTTCCTCACCGGCGCCGCCCGGCCAGCAGCCCTCCGCCAGCTCGTTCTCCAGACCCCGGCCCCCGTCATCGCCAAATCCCTCGGCTGCCACCACGTCACCACGACACGAGTCGCCGCCGACGCCGGCGGAACGTGGAACCACTACGCCCCCGACGACCACTCCAAGTGACCACCTCTGAGACCGCCGCTTCGAATACAGATCACTTGATCAACGACTCCTGCCAGTATCAACCTTGTCACGTGGTTTGGTTGCGCTCGTAGGCGTCGCGCAGGTAGTCGTACACCGCCCGCTCGGGGATGCGGCACGTGCGGCGCAGCGGGTCGCCTCGTTCTGCACCGCCCGGATCATCCAGGTACGCCTGGAACCGCCGCAGCCTTACATCGTCAGCGAGTACATCGACGGGCAGAGCCTGCAGGCCGCCGTCACCGGCACCGGCGAGCGGGCACCGCGCCTGTTCGCCGCGGACGATCTGCACCGCCTCGGAGTCGGGATCGCCACCGCGCTGACGGCCATCCACCAGGCCAAGGTGGTGCACCGCGACCCTCAAGCCCGGCAACGTGATGCTGGGCCCGGACGGTCCCCGGCTGATCGATTTCGGGATCGCGCGAGTGCTGGACACCGGCTCGGCCTCCCAGGGCGGCGGGCTGGTCGGGACGCTCCGGTACATGCCCCCAGAGGTGTACGCAGGGCAGCGGGCCGGCGCCGAGGCGGACGTGTTCGCCTGGGGCGCGATCATGGTCTTCGCCGCCACCGGCACGCGCCCGTCGGCGCGGTCGATCCTGGCGGCGCTGACCGGCGACCCCCGCAAGGAGGCCGCCGGTTCGCAGGACCTGGTGGCCGCCGGGGCCGCACAGGCCGGGCCGTACACCGGATGGGAGCCGTGCGACCCGGCGCTGGGCAAGGTCGTCGAGAACGCCTACACCGTCCTGCCCCTGGAGGAGCAGAACCTGGTCCCGATGTGGTGCCTGGGACCACCCGGCGCCGGGGCCGTGCTCCGGCCCGGCGTCAACGGCCGGCGGCGAGTCATACCAGGGCGGGCCTGGTGCGGCGCCGGTCGACCGCCCCGCGCCCCGAAGCGGCGTGGCCCCGCACCCGGGCTCGGCCTGTGCGGCCTTGCCCCCATCAGAATGGGGGAGGACGCGGGAGTGTTGGGCTTGGCCTGCGTGTACCGCGGGCCCCAGAGCGGCCTCATCCCGGCCCCAGGCGTGATCACCGGTGGGCTGTCAGAGCCGTGTTTGCCCTGGTCAGGGGTGGTGGGTCGCGTGGGACTCGAACCCACAACCTACGGATTAAAAGTCGGCTGCTCTCGTATCAGAACAGTGCTCTCAGTCTCAGACTGTGCCGCTTCGTCCACGTCCAGCACCATCCCCGTGCCGCCACCTTCCACTCGGTGCCAGTCCGTTTCGGAACCGCCGAGCAGACAACGAGCGAACATGGACGGCCACCGAACACGCCTGACAACCATGGGAGTTCGTGTCCGTGAGGGGAGTCGCCCAGAAAACCCACACCAGATCACCGTTGCCGGCGCATGGACACTGCGGGCTCTAGCAGGACTCTTGAACTGCCGGGGCTTTGTTGTCGGCCATGGTGCCGAACTGTAGGTGGTGCCGTTGCCTTCTCGGGCTGAACTGCCCTGTCGTGTCTGTGTCGGTGGTTAGGGGGTGGTCATGTTCCGCCCGTACGGTCAGAATGATTTGTTGCTGGCGATGATGGAGACCCTGGTCAGGGACGGTGACTGGGCGCCGGTCCAGGCAGCGTTCGAGTCGACCAAAGGGGACTTCACCGCGAAGTTCGTCGTTGCTTTAGAGGCGCGGTTCGCGCAGTTGGTACCCCCAGAGGTGTTCATCGACGTCCCTGAGCGTCCGGAGGAGCTTCGCAAAGCTGATCTGGACGCTTTGGTGCGACCGGTGGCTGAAGGCTTCCTTCGCTCGTACCCGTCAAAGGACGAATTGGTGAGCCAGGCCCACCAGATCCGGCGAAGGCAAGACCGCCGGCCTCCCTGGATTCCGCGCCTGGACATGGACGGCAACCGCATACCGATGCCCAAGACCGAAGAGTCTTCTGGCCGGACGCACCCCGCGCGTCCTCTGACGATCACGGCTCTGTCTGAACTCGGTGAGGTGCCGGTCCTGTTGCCCGCCGAGGACTGGGAGCGGCCGGAGTTGGCCATGATGCCTGGTGGGATCGGGGAGTGGGGGGCGGCCCTGCACGCGGTGCTGGGCCTCACTCATGAGCGCGGACCTGCCACGACCGTCCGCTTGGGGACGCTTACTCTAACGAGGCCCTGGTTCCGGAAGGCACGCGGTGGTGGCCGAGGGGGCGGATCCGCCGCTGTCCGCCGCGGCGGATCCGGGCGTGGCGAGCGAGTTGCGGGGCGCTGCATGCGGTCGAGGGCTTGGTCGGTGTCCCCAGCCCGCTGCACAGTTACCTGCTGTGCGTGACTCGGGCGTCCGACGGCACGGACACCGTCGACACCGTTCACCGTGTGCACCTGTCGTGCCCGGGCGAGTACTGGTGCCACGGTGGCGGCTGCCCCGACGCCGGTTCCCTGGACGTTGCACCGCTGCTGGAGCCGGTCATCGCCGCCGGGGACACGGCAGCTGTGGCCGACGCGAGCGAAGGCTGGGCCGAGGAAGCCTTCCAACGACTGTACGGCACCAGCGAAATGGACGAGTACACCGACGAGGTTCTAGACCAGGTGGCTGTGAGGCTGTCGGCTTTCGGCTGGGTCGAACTGAACCGAGCGACGTGGGAAGGCGGCGTGGAGGACTTGCTCTGCGCCGGAGGAAACAATGGCCGACGAGGGTGCTCTCACAGGTGACGAGGGGCAAGAGGTCATCGACACCAGCGAGGCCAGCCAAGAACAGTGGGGCACGAGCCTCCTGACCGCAGCGGAAGACTTCCTGCGCGGGCGTATCGACGCACTGGGGCAGTTGACCGATCCCGTCCAGAGCGCCCTGCTCGGGCTGCACCGGGGGCTCACCTGCGCAGCCGTGTGAAGAAGTCGGCCAGTTCGCCGGTCGCCGCCAGAGGCATGACATGCGCGACATACTGATCTGGTCGCACGAGGACAACGGCACCACCACGGTCGATCGTGCGCGCTTCGAAGATGTCGTCCTCCGGCATCGTGGCGTGGACCCGCTCGAGGTCGGCCAGGGCGAACGGACCGACCCTCGGCTTGAAGACCTCGGGCACCTGGGAGAGTTCGATCGCGTGGTGGTCTTGCTGGTAGACGACCTCAAGGTCGAACCAGTCGTGGGGCCTGACGCCTTCCGGAAGCCCGGTGAGCGGCGAGTCGGAGGACGTGGTGAGCCATTCCGCGAGTTCGGCGACTGCGGAGCCGTCACCGCCGGGTGCCGCCTCGTCCGCGAACACGTAGATCCTCCAGCGCCCGTCGGCCGTCGCTTGATGCCCCAGATGTACGGGATTGGTGTCGGCCACGCGTCGTACCCTCGCGGAGGCGAAGCGCTGCCCGATCGGGAAGCCCTTGGCCAGGTCACGGTGCATCGGGCGGCCGACGATCATCGATGGGGCGTATTCCGTCCGGAATCCGGTGCGGAACTCCTCCGTGGACTTGAAGTACTCCGGCAACTCCGCGGCGTCGGCGAACTCGTCGGCCTTCTTGGCCATCATCGACGACCACGCCTTGTCGAAGTCGATCAGGTTCTTCGCGATGACCTTGCGTTCCGCGCCGTACGTGGTGAGCAGCGCCTCCGGCGCCCGTCCGTCCAGGACGTGGCCCAGCTTCCAGCCGAGGTTGAATCCGTCCTGCAGGGAGACGTTCATTCCCTGGCCGCCCTTGGCGCTGTGCGTGTGGCAGGCGTCGCCCAGGATGAACACGTGCGGCAGACGATCGCCGGTCTCCGTCGGCGGCACGTCGTCGAACTGATCGGCGAGCCGGTGTCCGACCTCGTAGACGCTGAACCAGGCCACCTTCTTCACGTCCAGCGAGTACGGATGCAGGATCGCGGCGGCCTTCGCTATGACGGCCTCCACCGGCGTACCGCGCACCTTTCCCGCGTCGTCGGCGGGGACCTCACCCAGGTCGACGTATAGGCGGAACAGGAACCCGCCTTCGCGGGGAATGACCATCATGTTGCCGCCGCTGCTCGACTGGATGGTCGACAGCAGGCGGATGTCGGGGAAGTCGGTGTCAGCCAGGATGTCGAGAACGCCCCACGCATGGTTCGCGCTGTGGCCCTCGAACTGGCAGCCGATCATCTGGCGCACCCTGCTGTGCGCGCCGTCGGCCCCGACGAGGTACTTCGCACGGACCTGGAATTCCTTGCCGGCGGTCTCTCCCACGGAGTAGGCCAGGGTGGCGAGCACCGGGTGCTCGATTCCGGGGAGGACCTGGTGGCTCACGTACTCCACGCCGAAGTCCGGGCGCATCCTGGTCGGCGAGTTCGCCATGAACTCGGCGAAGTAGTCGAGTACGCGCGCCTGGTTGACGAGGATGTGCGGGAACTCGCTCAGACCTTTGGGGTCGTCGGGCGACCGGCCGACCCTGGCGATGTGCGTGGGATCGTCCGGGTCCGGCTGCCAGAAGGCGAACTCGGTGACGTGGTGCGCCTCGGCGGCCAGCCGGTCCGCGAAGCCGAACGCTTGGAAGGTCTCGACACTCCGCGCCTGGAGCCCGTCGGCATGACCGGTCTGCAGGCGCCCCGCACGGCGCTCGATGATACGCGTGCTGATCCGGGGGAACTGCGAGAGCTGGGCCGCAGTGATCATTCCGGCCGGTCCGGTGCCCACGATGAGAACGTCGACCTCGTCGGGGAGGCCGTCGGGACGGTTCAGCCCGACACCGGCGGCAGGCTGAACGCGGGGATCGCCCGAGACGTATCCGAAGTGATGGAACTGCATGCCGGGCTCACTCCTGCCCGGTGCCGGGCGCCTGGTCCTCTGCCGGGATGCCAGGGCGCGCCTGCTCGCACCAGACGTCCCACGCTCGGACGGCCTGGCCGCTGATGGTCGCGTTCGCCGCCGCCGCTTCGCCGGCCGAGAGGTACCGCGGGTTCCCGAGAGCGAGCGCCGTGGCCTGGGCATGCGCGTTGGCCTCGGTGTAGACCGCCCGGTAGACGACCTCCTGCAGCGAACCGCCGACGGCGACCGAGCCATGGCCGCGCATCAGCGCGACGGCCGCGTCCCCGAGCGTCCTGGCGAGTGCGGCACCGAGCGACGGCGAGGTGATGAGCAGGTCGCTGGCGTCTCCGGCGACGTCGCTGATCTCGAAGACCGGTGTCGTCCGTCCCCCGAGGAACCCGGCCATGTGGAGGACCGGCCGCAATCCGGTGTCGATGACGCTGAACGGCACGACCGAGGGCGAGTGGCTGTGCACGACCGCCATGACGTCCGGACGGCGGCGGTAGATCTCGGCGTGGATGAAGCGTTCCAGGTAGGGGCGGCGCGGGTCGTCGGTGCGCCCGTCCAGATCGTGCTCGAGCAGGTCGGACGCGGTCACCGACCCCGGAGCCAGGTTCCGTGACAGCCAGAAGGTGTCGGCGTGCGGGGCGGTCCGCACACTGACGTGCCCGAAGGCGTCGAGGACGCCCTGGCGGACAAGGATGCGGTTCGCGGCGACCAGGTCCGTTGCTTGTGCCGCTGTGAGCGTGGTCATGAGGTCGGTACTCCGGGTGGTTCGTTGCGTGCGGTCATGAGCTGTGCGGTCATGAGCTGAGGAACACCACGCCGGCGCGTTCGGCCATGATGGGCTGGATGAGCTCGCGCACCACCTGCTGGTGGGCAGGGTGGTCACGGAACTCGAGATAGCCGGCCTCGTCGTCGAACTCGGTCAGCGAGGAGAACTCGAAGTTGTCCGCCCGGATCCGCAGGTCCCTGCCCATCCGCATCGACCGGATGGTGCCGATCTGGTTCCGCAGGGCCAGGAGGCCGTCGGCCATCCGCTGAATCTGCTCGTCTGTGGTGCCCTCGTGGAAACGCAGGGAGATCACGTGGTGGAGCATTGTCGACCTCTGCGCGGGATGCTGACGGTCTTGGACTGTGTGAAGGAGAAGATCTCCTCGAGGCTCTCCTCCTTGCCGAGGCCCGAGGCCTTGACACCGCCGAAGGGCAGTCCGGGGAAGTGACGCGAGGAGTCGTTGATCCACACGTATCCGGCCCGCAGATCCTCGGCGAACCGGTGCGCCCGGTCGACGTCCTGGGTCCACACGCTGGCGGTCAGGCCGTAGCGGACGCCGTTGGCCATCTCGACCGCCTCGTCGTCGGTGTCGAAGGTGAGCACCGAGAGCACTGGACCGAAGATCTCCTCTTGCGCGATCGTCATGGCGGGCGTGACGCCGGAGAACACGGTGGGCGCGATGAACAGGCCTTCGGGCAGGTGAGCGGGGCGGCCACCACCGATGGCGACGACGGCTCCCTCCTCACGGCCGATGCCGATGTAGCGGCTGACCCGCTCGAAGTGCTCGCGGGAGACGAGTGCGCCCATCTGGGTGGACTCGGAGACCGGCACGCCGACCTTGATCTGCTCGACGAGCTCGACGACGCGCGCCACTATCTGGTCGGCGATCGACCGGTGCACCAGGAGCCGCGAATTCGATCCGCAGGACTCGCCCTGGGTGGCGGTGAAGTTCATGCCGAACACGGCGCCCTGGGCGGCCGCCTCGATGTCGGCGTCCTCCAGCACCACCATGGCGTTCTTGCCGCCGAGCTCCAGGCTCACGTGCTTGACGCCCACCCCCGCGGCGACCCGCTGGATGTCCCGCCCGGTGCGCTCGCTGCCGATGAACGCGATCCGCTCGATCTCCGGGTGGGCGGCGATCGCCACGCCCGGGGCCGGGCCGGCGCCGTTGACGATGTTGACCACGCCGGGAGGCAGCACCTCCGCGATCAGCTCGCCGAGCCGAATCGCCGACAGCGGTGCCTGCGGCGGCGGCTTGAGGATGACGGCGTTGCCCGCCATCAGCGGCGCGCCCAGCTTTCCCGCCCCGAAGAAGATCGGGTGGTTGAACGGGATGATCCGGCCGACGACCCCGTAGGGCTCGGGCCGCGAGTAGTGGAGACCGGTCCCGGCGCCCGGGTAGGTCTCGCCCTTGATCATCAACGCCCAGTCGGCGAACATCTCGAGATGGTCGGCCGCCCACAGCGCGTCCTTGCGCATCGCGGTGACCGAGCTGCCGCCGTCGAGGGCGTCGAGCAGGCCGAGTTCGTCGGCATTGGCCCTGATGTGCGCGGCAAGCTCGCGGAGTGCCGAGGCCCGCCCCTGGGGCGAGTAGCGGCGCCAGCTCTCAAAGCCGCGCCGGCCCGACCGTACGGCGGCTTCGACGTCTGCCTCACCGCCGTCGGCGACCTCCGCCAGAGGGAGCTCGGTGGCCGGGTCGAACGTGGTGAAAGTCGCTCCGCTCGCGGCCGGGAGCAGCTCGTTGTCGATGAGCAGACCCCAATCGCGGGAGCGGATCGCCGCGAGCGTCGCCCGGTGCGGCGCGTACTCGTCCGAGTAGGGCGTCGTGGCAGGGGTTGACATGGGCTTCCTCGTCACTTCTGGGTGTTCGTCCCGACCCCGGTGAGCCGCGCGCGCAGCTCACGCCAGCGCTCTGCGCACTGGGCGGACGCGGCGGCGTACTCCTCCGGCAGGTGGTGGTACGGGGACCGGGCCGGGCCGGGCCGGCAGTAGCCGGCGGCGGCGATGCGGGCCTTCTCGATCTGAGTGTTGTAGGAGGCGAAGACCTCCTGGTCGGCGAAGAGGTGCGCCAGCGGCTCGTTGGCCCACGCGATGTCGGCCGCCGCCTTGCCGGCGGCCTCCGCGTCGCCACGCGCCAGCGCGTCCATCAGGGCGATCGAGGGCTCGGGTCCCATCGCCGCGGCGGTGGCCCAACAGGCGGTGGTGGTTTTGGGCGCACGTGCGGCGAAGTCGTGCACGACCATGTCGCTCGGGACGAAGTTCACCTTCTCCCCCGTGGCCTCCAGCATGCGGTCCAGGTGCGGCGCCCGGGACACCTTCGCCGAGGTGACGGTGGGCGCCTCGGCGGACACCCCCTGCCAGAACTCGACGGGGAAGGTGTAGCGGAAGGCACGGGCGTTGGCGTAGACCATGAGCGCGAGATCGGGGAACGCCTCGCTCGCCTGGGCGAAGTAGTCCACCGCCATCTCGGTGGTCAGCGGCTGCCAGATGGGGAGGCCGAGGAGGGCGCCCGTGGCGCCGGAGCCCGCCACCTTCCGCAGCCGACGGGCCGTGCCATGGCCGCCCGCACCGGTCGCGCCCACGAACGTGGGCACCCGGCCGGCGACCGCCTCGACGACCGTGTCGACGACGACGTCGAAGTCCTCCTCGCTCAGGGCCGGGCACTCGCCCGTCGTGCCCACGGCGATGATCCCGGAGGCTCCGTCGCGCACGAGCTGGTCGACGACCCGGGCCGTTTCGTCGACATCGACGGTGTTCCGGGCGTCGAGCCGCTCGGCGCCGGGCAGCGCCGGGGTCGGGATGATGCCGTACATTCCGGTGATCTCCGCCGCGGTGATCACGGTCGGGCTCCCTGCCCGGCGGCCGGACGGGCCGTCTGCTGCTTCGTCAACATCGACACTCCTTCTCACACGCCCTGAGGCGTGTTTCGCACCTGTTCTTTCGGTCGCTCACAGAGCGACCAGGTCACTTCGTGAAGTTCGGTGGCGGCGGGCCGGCGTACCCCCAGGTGTCGCCCTTCCACTCCTCGCCCCAGAACCTCGCCTCAAGCGGGCCTTCCATCTCCTCCTCGACCTGCTCGAGCTCGGCGTAGTACTCGATGAACACGCCTGCCGGGTCGGCGTAGTAGGTGAAGATGTTGCGGCCGGGCCCGTGACGCCCGGGACCCCACACGCAGGCCGTTCCCTCACGGGTGAGCGCGCCGAGTGCCGTCATGACGCTGTCCATCTCGACGACGTCGAAGGCGATGTGCTGAACGCCGGTGCGCTCGGAGTCGCAGACGGCGAGGCTGTGGTGATCGCGGTTGCAGCGCATGAACGACATGCCGCGCGCGGTCCGGTCACTCACCTTCAGCCCGAGCGCCGCGTAGAAGCGCTCCAGTACTGCTCGCTGGGGGGAGTTGAGGACCACGTGGCCGAGCTTGCGGGGCGCGACGATCCGCGCCCGGTGGCTCTCCTCGGTGAACTCCGCCCCGTACAGCAACTGCACCACATTGCCGTCCGGGTCGCGGACGGCCGCACCGGCCTGGTGGCCGGGTCCGACGGCCTCCCCGGGCTCACGCTCGACCCGGCCGCCCGCGGCCACGGCCGCCTCGACGGCCCCGTCGAGGTCGGCACGGGTCGCGACGTCGAAGGAGATATGCACGAGCTCGCCCCGTTCCGCCCCGGCGGGCGCCTGTTCCAGGGAGAGGCCGTGGTGCGGGGACGTCAGCGTGCGGAAGTACCGACGCCGGGAGTCGCCGTCGCCGTTGACGAGGGCCAAGCCCCAGCGATCGACGTAGAAGTCCTCCGTCCGGTCAAGGTCGGGCACCGCTAGGGCGATGTTGTTGAGGGTCTGCACACGGACCATGGGAAGCCTCCGGTTCGGGCTCTGCGGAAAGGCGCACGGCGGTGGCCGGGAGACCTTCCTTCACAGGCGGCCCCGGGGGACTCGGGGCCCGCCTCTGGGCCCCTTCAGTGATTGCGGACGAAGTCAGCCACGAGCCGGTTGAACTCGTCGGCGTGCTCGAGCTGGGCCCAGTGGCCGCAGCGGTTGATGATGTGTGCCCGCGAGTCGGGGATGCTTGCCGCCAGCAGGAGCGCGGTCTCGAAGGAGACGACCCGGTCGTCGCGGCCGTGGATCAGCAGCGCCGGCGCCGAGATCTCCGGGAGCCGCCCGGGGTCGGCCCAGATCGTGATCGGCGCCTTGGGCGCGTGCTTGGCGACGTTCGCGAGATGCTCCGGGCGCTTGGCCACGGCGGCCGAGCGCTGCTCGGACAGCTCGGGGGTGGCGAACCGCTCCTTGTCGTAGACCATGATCTCGACCAGCCGCATCATCTGCTCGGGGCTGGGGTCGGCGTAGGTCCTGGCCATGACCTTGAGCCCCTCGGTCGGGCCGCCGCCGGCACCGAAAAGGATGGGCTTCATCTGGATCGGGGCGCCCATGGTGATCAGGTGCGACACGCGCTCGGGCCGCTCGATCGCCATCCGCAGCGACGCATGGCCGCCCATCGAGTTGCCGACGAAGGCGGCCTTGTCGATGCCGAGCGCGTCGAGGAGCTCGCAGATCACCTCGACGTGGTCGTAGGTCGCGAAGTCGGCCTCGTCGGACTGGCCCCAGCCCGGGAGGTCGGGGGCGATCACCCGGAAGCCGGCCGCGGCGATGGGCTCGATGTTCGGGTTGTAGTTGCTCCAGCCGGTGGCGCCGGGACCGCCGCCATGCAGCAGGAGGACGGGGTGACCGTCGGCCGGGCCGGCCTGGTTGTAGTGGATGTTCCAGCTCTTGGTCCGGACGTCCCTGGCGACGTCCGCTTCGGTGAGAGCCATCAGCGGGCACCTTCCGGGGGCATGTTGGTGAAGGGGGCTTGGCCGAGCAGGCCGTGAACCATCTCCGGCGGACGGTGGCCCCAGCTGCTGAGCTTGCCGAGGGTCTCGACCTGCCAGGTCTCGTCGTCGATGAGCAGCCCGCCCCAGCCGTACTCGACGGAGAAACCGGAGGGGGTACGGACGTAGAAGCTGAACATGCGGTCGTTCGGGTGCATCCCGAGCGTCATCTCGAACGGCTGCTTGGCGTCCATGCACCGGTCGTAGGCCATGCCCACGTCGCGGATGTCGCTGACCTCGACCATGAAGTGGTGCATCTTCTTCGGGTGCGGCATGTTGCCGAAGGCCACGGAGTGGTGGCGCGGGTTGCAGTGCAGGAAGACGACGTCGGCGACGATCCCGGGAGCGACCTCTTCGACGATGAAGTCGCTGATCCTGAAGCCGAGGATGTCCATGTAGAAGGCGAGGTACTCCTCGCGGCCGACGCCCTTGGACACCAGCACCTCGTGGCCCGCGCCGCCGGAACCGGTGACGAACTTGCCGAGCAGGGCGTCCGATTGGAAGGGAGTCTCGGCGTCGGCGAAGCCGGTGACCAGCTCGAGCCGGTTGCCGAGGGGGTCGGCGGTGATCACGATGCGGTCGACCTGCCGGGCGGTGGCGAGGGCGGAGCCGCCCTCGGTGACCTCGACGCCGGCGCCGCGCAGCTTCTCCACGATCCGGTCGAGCGAGCCGCCGCTCTCCACCGCGTAGCCGGTGGCGGCCAGGTCGTCGGCCGGCCCCTCGGTGCAGAGCCAGCGATACGCCTTCTCGTCGGTGCGGAAGCTGATCGAGCCGGCGTCCTTGTGGCCGACCTGCATCCCCAGCAGGTCCGCGGCGAAGTGCTCCCAGCCGGCGAGGTCGCTGACCTCGTACACGACGTAGGCGAGCTCCTTGACTCCAGACATCTGTTCCTTCTCTCGGGTGTGGGGGTCAGAGCGCCGGAACCGCGAGCCCGGCCTTGTCGGACGCGGCGACGAACTTGTCCGGTCGCAGGGCGATCGCCTGGACGCCGTAGCGGGCGAACCAGCCGAGAAGCACCCCTTCGAGATCGACCAGCTCGTCGGGCCCCTGGGTGTAGGCGGTCTTCGGCCGGATGGTGAGGTAGCGGGCGCCCAGCGCGTCCCACTCCGCCTTCTCCCCGGCGCTGAGCAGCGTCCGGGGGTCGGTGTCGGCGCCCAGGAGGACGAAGCCGTCACCGAGGAGCTCGTCGAGCCGCCTCATCAGGCCCACCGTGTCGCCGACCACCGGCTGCGGGATCATCCGTCCGACGATGGAGGCGTCCTCCACCTCGCCGCGCAGCCAGCCCCCGGCGTCGAGGACGGGCGGCGCCATCATCGGTTCTTCGTAGGGCGTCACGGTGTTCTCCGGCACCGCGTTCATCGCCTCGAGTTCCTCGGGTGAGACCTGCTGCTTGATCACGCGGCCGAACTGGACGGCGATCTGCGTGAAGAACTCGACGTTGGGGCGGCGTTCGGCCTCGTAGGTGTCGAGAATCGCCACGTCCATCTCCCCGCGCAGGACCCGGGTGAGCTTCCAGGCGAGGTTGTGGGCGTCGCGCATGCCGGACTGCATCCCTGCACCGGCCCACGGCGGCATCAGGTGGGCGGCGTCGCCGGCCAGGAAGACCCGGTCCAGGCGCCAGGTCTCGGCCGCGCGGACATGGTGTCGGTAGAAGGCGTGCTGGTGGATCTCCACGTCGTCGGGCGTCATCCCCATCGCGTCGAGCAGCGGCCAGACCTGCTCCGGGGTCTGGAAGTCGGCCTCGGTCTCGCCCGGCCTCAGCGGGATCTCCCAGCGGTGGTTGCCCGCGGACAGCGCGATGTCGACGACCGGCCGCTCCTTGTCGCTCCAGAAGGTGAGGAGGTCGCGGTCCGGCCACCAGCGCTTGACGCGGCAGTCGATCACGATCCACAGCTGCGGATCGGTGTCGCCCAGCATCGGAATGCCCAGCAGTTTCCGGGTCAGGCTGGAGCCGCCGTCCGCAGCGAGCGCGTAACGGGCCCGGGTGGTGGTCTCCACACCGGTCGCGCCATCACGAGCGGTGACCGTGACGCCAGTGTCGTCCTGTTCGACGCCGATCACCTCGGCGCCGTAGCGGACCTCAATGCCGCCGGCCTCTTCCGCGCAGCGGCGCAGCTCGGCCTCCATCGTCGGCTGGTAGATGCTGAAGAAGCGCGGCTTGGTGTTGCGCGTTCCGAGCGCTGAGGGCGGTTGCTTGGCACGGAGGATCTCCTGGCCGTCGTAGGTCTTCCAGCGCAGCTGGTCCTGCGGCTCGATGACCTTCTCGATCTGCTCGTCGATGCCCAGGTCCTGGAAGATCCGCATCGTCCAGTCGTTGATCGTGACGGCTCGGGCGCGGGCGTAGATGTCGTGGTCCCGCTCGAAGGCGATCACGGACGCTCCCTTGGTGGCGAACGACAGTGCGCCGACCAGACCGGTCGGACCGTAACCGATGATCGCGACGTCGGCGTCGAAGTCTTCAGGCATGCGATGCTCCTCCAAGAGTTCGACCGAGCGGTCGATTTCTTGGTGAGGAGTGTCACGGCCGCAGCAGGTTCCGGTCAACCGCCAGATCGGGGTTTCTGGTTTGCAGAATCCCCTTGGCAAGCGGGCCCGTATGTGGCTTGTCCGCCCTGCCGTGCGACGTGTTTCGCCGCCGTATGCTTCAGGGGTGGACAGGCAGCGGGTCAGCAACCGGCGGGGGAAACGCTCACGCGAGGACATCCTTGAAGCGGCCTCACGCATCATGGGGAAGCGGGGCTACGCAGCCACACCGCTCTCCGTCGTCAGCAGCGAGATCGGGCTGGCGAAGAGTGTGATCTTCCACCACTTCCACACCAAGGGCGGACTGCTCGCGGCGGTGATGGAGCGCGGCATGAACGACTTCTTCAGGGCCATGAGCGCCGCGCACGCCGACCCGCCCGCCGGGGGCACCCCCCAGGAACGGCTGAGCTGGTTTCTCGGCCGGGCGGCCGGGGTGCTGACCGAGCGGGAGGAGTTCCTCCGCCTGCACATGTTCCTGATCCTCAGCGAGGACAACGACGAGGCCGACGCCGAGGCCGAGGTGAAGGAGACGATCGACAAGGTGCGCCGCGAGGGCAGGCGCCACATGAATCACATGATCCGGAAGTCCTTCCACGACGAGGGCCCGGAGATCGCCCGGGCGGTCGCCGACAGACTCGAGTACATCGGCATGGCCGGGATCGACGGCACGTTCCTCGCGGTTCAGGCTGAGGAGGGCCGCTCGATGGCCGATGACATGGAACTGTTGGCCGAAACCATCGCACTGATGGGAGAGCGGCTCGCGGCGAGGCTGCGGTCCGCTGCACCGACTCCAGCGGCGCCGACATACAAGTGAACCAGGCTTGGAACTCGACAACACCGCCCGATCGTCCCCCCGCATGGCGCAGTCGCCCACCTGCGTGTTCGAGGTAGCGGACCGGACCGCGCCACCCATCGGGGTCGCCCGCCGCGGCGGGCGCTGACCGCCTGGTCGACATTGTCGAACTCAGGCACTGGACGACCCCGACGGGTGGAAGTGGGGCATGCCGGGCGGTGGACAAGCCGGGCAATCTCGCGTTTTCCTTGGTCAGGGTGGTGGGTCGCGTGGGACTCGAACCCACAACCTACGGATTAAAAGTCCGAAATTGTCGTATCAGGATGGTGTTCTGGGGGCCATTCTGTATCAGCTCGTCCGCGTCGAGCCCGATTTTCATGTCGGACAATGCCGCCGCGTGCCGGTCCGGTTCGGAACCGCCGAGCCGACAACGAGCCGACATGGCCAACGGCAACGGCAGCGGGAGCGGGAAAAGACCTGGCGGGGAGGCTAGGTCAAAGGTCAGCTTCCTTAAAGGGAAGAGAAGTTAGATGGTGCTGAGACGGCGGCTTTGTGGCGGCGAGGGGGACGGGAAGGACTCCAGCGTCGTTGAGGTCGCTGGTGCTGATCAGCGGACCTGCGCAGATCTCGTCCAGGAGTCGTGCCTGTTCCGGATGCAGAAGCACACACCCTGTCAAGACGGAGAGAAGGGCCAGGAATTCTAACGTGAAGTTACGGCTCCAGGCGGTCGGCGTGATGTCGTCGAGCTCTGACGATCTCCGCTTGTTCCGGGGCCGGGTGGTCCGGTCGTTCAACCAGCGCCAGATGACGCGCCGGCCGGAGACGGTGTAGTCGACGACTTCCTGCCGCACGGGTGCGAAAGCTCCGCTGCCGACGTGAAGCGTTTGGGTGTGGGGTTCATAGTGGAGGCGTTCGGGGAGCTGCTCGGGGAGTGATCTCACGGGAGCCAGACATTTGATGCCGAAGCGCTCGACGACAGCGCGCTCTGAGCGTTTGAGGCTCATGGCGGGGTCAGTGACGCGGCTGCCGTATGTGTGGAGCCAGAGGACCTCGTGGCCGATGGTCAACGCGTTGTTCCACAAAGTCGAGTCCGCGGTGATCGGAACTCGGACGCCTGGCTGCTGCAGCTCTTGCTTGAACCGGTGGGTGTATCCGGGATGTGCGGTCACAGCCGCGATGTAGGCCAGCACATCGGGCGCGGTGATGGAGAGCCCCAGTACACCGCTGAGGTGGTTGAGTAACTTGTCGGTCATGTTGGGAACGTTGCCTGTGGGGTCGCGCCAGAGGGGGCGCACCCCGCCGCCACCCCAGCCGCAGAAGTGGTCGAGGTCTGGTATGAGTCCGGTGAACGTCAATGCCGGGCCGTCCTCTATCTCGTGGGCGTCCTGTTCAGAGACATAGATTTGGTGCTCGGATCGGACCTGCCAGAGCGGGGGGCGGGCCATGACCAGGAGCCGGTTATCAGGGATGAGCCACTGTCGGTCGAATGAGCGGTAGGCCACGTGGATAGGCTCGGGACAGGGACCGAACTCTTCGGTCAGCGGTCGAAGGGCTGGCGGGAAGCCGGGCAGCGGCTTGACTTTGCTGTGCAAAGTTCGGTCCCGACTTTCTCGAAAGAGTTCGCGGCGCTCTCTGACGGGCGCGGAGAGAAGCGCACGCCACCGGTCTTGTAGCAGGTCGGCCGTTGGGGCGTAGACCCAGGTCCGGCCCGGGGTGATTCCCCTGGAGCGCCAAGGCATGAGATCGCTGAGTGAGGGGGAGGACGTCCATATCGGGTCGCCGGCAGGGAGGAAGGCGGCCTGCCATTCGCTGCTGCAGAGCTGCCAGTATGGACCTGTCGTCCTCAGTTCCTTCAACGCCGAGCGCTTCTCCTCGCTCGTTCCGGTCAACGCGATATACCGGACGTCGGCTGCTTCTCTGTCATCGGAATCGGCGGCAGCGTTAGCGAAGACGAGGATGCTGAGTTTCCGACCTACATCGGGTCCGAAGATGCGCGTGGGCATTGGCGGGCGGTTGCCCTCCGGGGTGAGTTCGATGACCCAGCCCACTTTGCACTTGCGTCGCAGATATTCACGCAGACCGCTGAAGGCTCGGCTTCTGGTCACGCTGGACGGGACGATGAAGGCGACTACGCCCGCCGGCATGCGTTGTTCGGCCTCGAACACCTTCCAGGTCGCCCAGCGTAGGAAGTACCAGGGCATGCCGTGCAGGTCGGACTCGTAGCGGCCAAGACCCTCGGCTCGGAACTCGTCGATGGAGGGGCGCGCGGCGACGGACGGGGGCCTTGGTGTGCCCTGGCGTGGTTGTTCGATCCATGGGGCGCGGCCCTTCGCGTTCTCCACGTGTGGCGGATTGCCGATGACCACCATCACCGGAACCTTGAGCTTGATGTCGTTCGCCTCGTCGCGTGCTTCCTCCATCACCCGATACGGGGCGCCAAGCTTCCGCTGCACTTGGCTCGGGTTGGCCAGCGCGTCGGTGAGAAAGCGTCGCGCCTTGGGGGGCGTCTCCACCTGGAAACGGGTCTTGAAGGAGCCATGAATGCGAAGTTCGGCGACGGCATACGGGGCGACCTGGATCTCGAACCCGATGAGCCTCTTCGAGACCAGATCATGGACGAAATCCTCGCGCATCCCAGGACCGAGCTGGTCGCCGACGCGGTCGGCCACGGCGCTGATGACCTCGACCAGGAAGGTCCCAGTTCCCATGGCGGGATCCACGATCACGACGTCGTCGTCGGCGAAGCCCCACTCCTTGCCGAGATGTTCTTGCAGTACCTCGTCGACAAATCTGACTATATGGCGGGCGACATCGATGGGGGTGTAGTAGGAGCCGGTGTCCTTGCGCAGCGCGGGGTCGTAGGTCGCGAGGAAGCGTTCGTAGAGGTAGGCGTAGGCGTCCGCCGGGTTGACGTCCAGATCATTGAGGTCGGCGACGTCGATGACGCGGCGGAGGGTCTCGATCGTGTCCAGTTCGTCGTCCACGCCGCTGGTGAGCACGGCGAACGCCTGCCCCATCAGCAGGTGCCGCTTCCCGAGTTTCTGGGCGATCTCGTAGTAGCTTTCGCCTAGGAGGTCGATGCCGTCGACACGGGCTAGAAGCAGCGCGAACGTGATTGTCTGCGCGAAAGCGTCAGCGAACCGCTCGTTGTCGAGACCAGGGAAGAGCAGGTCCCGCCAGTCGTCGGCGAGCAATGCCAGTTGCATCTGCGACCGCTTCTTCGGCGGGCCGGTGATCGCAGCGTAAACCTCGTCCTTCAAGAGGCCGCACAAGCCTCCGAGAATTCCCACCAGCGAGGTCAACGTTCGAGGGGACTCCGGCTCCCAGAGCAGGAACCGTCGAAGGACGCCCACCAGGGCGGCGACGTCAGGCGCCGAGGGGCGGCGCAGGTCGGAAATCGTGTTGGCGAGCCTGATGATTGGCGAAATCCGCTCGCCGTACGAGTACTGCGCCCACGTCACGCCGTCGGTATAGATCACGTTCGGGAGCGAGCAGAGCTTACTCCACTGTTCCTGGTCACCTCTCCCTGGACGCCACTCCGCCGCCCCTGGCACACCCTTGCCAGGCTTCTTCAACTCGACATAGCCGACCCGTACTTGCCCGATGTTGACGGCGTAGTCCGGCCGCGCACGGAGTGAGCCGAGCCTCACCTCGCCATAGGGAACGGCCTCCACGCCGATGAATGTGCCGAGCTTCCGCAGGAGTATCTCGAGGGGGCCTCGCAGCTGGTCCTCGTCGGCTCCGCCCAGCCCCCGTTTCTGGGACACCGTCCGGCCGAATTCTGCCACGATCGCTTGTGCGGCCTTGGTCTCGGGTTTGGGGGACGGTGCCACGCCCACCTCCAGAAAAGAGCGGCACCTCCTCACCGTGAGCGCTTTTTCGGACTTCATCAAGTCGCTGAGCGGTCACACCTGCATTGTTGGCCACATCCGGCTCAGCCCGTACTCGGTACAACTCAGCCCGGCGCCTCGGCATCCCTAACTGTGACCGCCAAGTGAGCCGTCCCGGTCTCTGTGACGAGGTTTAAGGCTGTCTGCAGGAGTGGACGTGGCGGGTGGCGTTGGTGACGTCTGGCTTGGTTGAGGGTGGTGTTGTCTCGCCCGGGGTGTTCGGGTGGAGCTCACGATGGTCGGATGGGACGTGTTAGTGGTGCTGGTGGCGTGTACCGCCGGTGTGGGTGTGAAGATCGGGTTTCGGGTCGGGCGGTGGGTGGCAGATGCCCCCGGCTGGCGGGGGAGCGGAGCCACGGGAGCTGGTATCTGCGGCTGGAACTGGGCAGCGGTCCGGACGGGATCCGTCGGCGGGTCCGGCGGGGCGGGTTCCCCACCCGGAAGGCGGCTGAGGAGGAGCTGCGTCGGTTGCGTGCGCCGACGGGCAGTGCGTTGACGGTGGCGCAGTGGCTGGGGCGGTGGTTGGCGAACCATCCAGGTGCGGCGTCGACGGTGGCCGGTTACGCGTCCGGGTGGACTGCTGCTGGGTGAGTTGACGGTGGTGCACCTGCGGGAGATGTTCGCTGAGATCCTCCACCAGGACCAGATGGACGGCCGTCCTAGGTGCGCGGCTGGGCCGGTTTGGGCTGAGGCAACCGGTCGGCCATGGCGGCCACCCGGTCGCCAGCCCTGGCCTCCCGCAACGAGCCCGGCAGGGTGGTGACGGCGTCCGGGTTGTCGAGCGGGGCGTGCGAGTGCCTCGGCCAACGCGTCGGAGACCGAACCATCCCCGCGTGCGCGGGGCCGGCAACCCATAGCCTTCTGTTTACAAGAGACCGGCCGCCCCAAGATCGCCACTCACGCCGCAGGTAAACCCATGTGCGCCTAGTCGCCGGTGCCAGCAGTCGTGAGCCTCTGTTGCGGTACTTCCGTGCTGTACTTCTTGCCTACCCGGCCGGTGACCTGTCTCAGACGGTCTGGATGAACGTCACGCGCTGCGCGGTCAGGTTGGAGCGGGCCTGATAGCCGGCATCTAGCCAGACGGCTTGTGCGTGCTTCGGGTCGGTTGCCCACCAAGCTTGATGGACAAATGCGCTACGCGGCAACGGTGCGCCGATCACCGTGGAGACCTCTGCGAACGTCATGTCGACTCGCTCCTGGCCGTCTGAGCGAAGATGCCGCTCTAACCTCTCATACTGCTCCCGGCGGACCACTCATCCATGATCGCCGAGACTGGCCTACCTGTCAGCAGGTCGACCGCGCCCCGCGTAGGGTGCGGCCCCGTCCGCGTCTTGCCTGTAGCTCGCGCTGGCCGCCAGCCCGTAGTCGGAGGACAAGCCGACCCGGAGCGCAGGGCCGGCCACGGCCCGAGCACCAGAAGCGGCGCGTCAGCCCCTTGACCTCAGCCCGTAGCGACCCGACGGATTTACAGTCCCGCCGCCAAACCGCTCTGACCTGCGAATTCTCTCTCACGTTGCCAAGTCTCAGCACATATTCGGCACACGAACATCGAGCAGCCGAACGGGCGCTGTCAGCTTGGGAATAGTCCCGAACCTGCCTGCTGGTACCCCTGACCTGGCGTAGCGCCGGACCGCAGGTGACCGTGATTGCCCCTCGGTCACCCCAGTTAATGGCCCGCTAATGGCCCGCCGCGGTAGCCCCTGACCTGCGCTCCCTTGCCCAGATCGGAACGGCGACAGCACTCGATCATCCGAGGGCAAGCCGACCCGCAGCGCAGGGCCGGCCACGGCCCGAGCACCGGAAGCCGTGCGGCTGCGATCCCCCAACCACACAGCACACCTCAGAGAAACTGTGGCGATCGTAGAGCTGAGATGCGGACAACCTGTTTACAAGAGACCGGCCATCCTGCGGCCAACCCCATCACCGCAGGTAGACCTGTCTACGGGTGGTAGCCGACGTCAGCAGTCGTAAGCCTCTGTTGCGGTATTCCCGCTGTACGGCAGCTGGCTGCCTGCAGAACCCTCCGCTGTCAATGGGAACTCAAACGGATCCCGGCCGTCACAGCTGTCAACGACGGCCGAATTCTGGCTCTGGCACACATTCCGTGATCGGGCTGTTGGGGTAGGTCACGGTTTGGGCGTTCTTGCCCGTAGGGCGGGAAGCGATCATGAGTATCGGCCGGTGTGTCGATCAAGGAGCTGCTTGCCGTCCTGTTTCCTCACCTGGCCGGCGTGTGCGTTGACCAGGTGGTTCGTTCCGGTGCGGCGGTGCGGCTCAAAGCCAGGACCGCGACGGCCGAGGCGGCGTGCCCGGGTTGCGGGACGTGGTCACGGCACCGGCACAGCCGGTATGAGCGACGTCTGTCCGATACCGCGGTCGGTGGCAGTGAGCTGCTGATCGACCTGCAGGTTCACCGGTTCCTGTGCCGCAACGACGGCTGCGGCAAGAAGACCTTCGCCGAGCAGGTCCCCGGGCTGACCGTGCGCTACGGCCGCCGGTCGGTGGCGGCCGCTGAGGCCCTGCGAGCGATCGCGCTGGCGTTGGCCGGACGCCCGGGCGCCCGCCTGGCCGGACGACTGGTGACCGCGGTGAGCCGGATGACGCTGCTACGACTGATCCGCCGCCTGCCCGAACCTTCAGAGCACCTCGCTGACCAGGCCGGACCGCGCATATTAGGCGTGGACGACTTCGCCCTGCGCCGCGGCCGAATCTACGGAACGATCCTGATCGACATCACCACCGGCAAGCCCGTGGACGTCCTGCCCGACCGCACCGCCGACACCCTGGCCGACTGGCTGCGCGCCCATCCCGGTGTCGAGATCGTCTGCCGAGACCGCGCCGGCGCCTACGCCGACGGCATCTCCCGCGGCGCACCCGAGGCGATCCAGGTCGCTGACCGGTGGCATCTGTGGCGCAACCTCGGTGACGCCGTCGAACGAACCGTCACCCGACACCGCCGGCAGCTGCATGCTCTCGTCCCTGGTCCAGCGGCCCAGGCCGACGATGACCCGGTGGCCTGCGCCCCGCCGCCGTCAGCGCCGCCGTCAGCGCCGTCGCCGCCGCCGTCGGCATCGGCATCGATCCCGGTACCGCAGGCCAGGCGGGACCGGGTCGCGGCCCGCACCCGCCAGCGGCACGCCGCCGTCCATGCCCTGATCGACCAAGGCCGCAGCCGCCAGCAGATCGCCCGCGAGCTGGGATTGAGTCGTAACACCGTCCGCCGGTTCGCCCGCGCCGCAGATCCCGACGACCTCCTGGTCCACACCGGGACCGGTCGGCGCACCAAGGAATTGGCCGCCTACGACGCCTATCTGCGGCGCCGCTGGGGCCAGGGGTGCACCAATGCCGCACAGCTCTACCAGGAACTACGCAGCCAGGGGTACCGCGGCGCCGCGACCACCGTCCGCCAATACCTCCAGCCATGGCGGACCGCACCGCCCGCCGCCCCATCCACCACACCGCCTGCCGCTCCCGTCCGGCACCGTGCAACGACGGTTCGGCAGGCCACCGGCTGGTTCCTGCGCCACCCCGCTCACCTCGACCCGGGCGACCAACACCGGCTCGACGCGCTCTGCGCCGCATCCCCTCAACTGAATGCCCTGCGCACGCATGTCAGCCACTTCGCCGAGATCATGATGAACCGCGGCGGTCGGCACCTCGAAGCCTGGATGACCGGTGTGCTCGGCGACGACCTGCCCGAACTGCACTCCTTCGTCACCGGCCTGCGCCGCGACCAGGACGCCGTCACCGCCGGCCTCACCCTGCCCTACAGCTCCGGCCCCGTCGAAGGACACGTGAACCGCATCAAAACGATCAAGAGGCAGATGTTCGGCCGCGCAGGCTTCGACCTTCTCCGCAAACGCATCCTGCTGACCGACTGATGCCCAGATCACGGAATGTGTGCCAGAGCCAGTATTCACGCGTCGTCGACAACAGCACCTGACCTGGCCTCCACCCAGACGGGGGTTCCCCCCGAAGTGTGGACACCGGTTGTTATGCGGCTTGAGCCACCTTATCGGTCTGTTGTTCGTAGTTGATCGGGCTGGTGTGGCCGAGGCCCTCTGTGTCAGGCTCAGGTGGGACACGAGGGAATGAAGTTCCCTAACTGATGTGAACAGGGCGAGAACGGGTACTGAGCAGAGTGACGATGACCAGCCACGATCTTCCTTCCGGTGACGGGCCGC
>NZ_SMJW01000280.1 GCF_004348335.1 Actinomadura bangladeshensis
CGGGCGGGCATGTCGGGATCTTGGTCGCCGGCGCCACCCTGCTGTCGACGGCCCCGTTCGCCGAGGACGACCTGGACGAGTGGTGGCGGGTCATCGACGTCGACCTCGGCGGCACGTTCGCGTGCGCGCAGGCCGTCATGCCGGGGATGGTGGAGCGCGGCGGCGGCCGGATGGTGCTGATCGCGTCGGAGGACGGCCTGGTCGGGCTGCCGGGCGCGACCGCCTGCTCGGCGGCCAAGGCCGGGATCGTCGCGCTCACCAAGTCGCTCGGCCGGGAGCTCGGGCCGCTCGGCATCGCGGTGAACGCGATCGCGCCGAGCGTGATCGACACGCAGCGGCTCGCGGAGCGCGCGCAGGCCGCCGGGATGCCGGCCGACGAGTTCCGCGCCCGGCAGGCCGCGCGGGTGCCGCTCGGCCGCATCGCGATGGCCGCGGAGATCGCGGCGACGGTGGCGTTCCTCGCCGACGAGCGGATGCCGACGCTCGTGGGGCAGATCCTGCACGCCGACGGCGGGACGAACCGGACCCGCGCCTGAGCCGCCCCCGGATCAGCCCGGCAGGGCCGCCACCGACCGTTCGACGTCCGCCCCGAGGACGGCGAACAGGTGCGCCGGCAGGTCCATCGGCGACCGTTCCAGCAGTTCGGGGCGGCTCGCGGCCGATTCGACGGCGGCGCGGGCCTCGCTCTTGGTGAGCGTCCGCCCGGCGGACCTCTGGAGCGCGATGAGCCCTTCCCGCCAGCCGTTGCCGAGCTTCCCGTGCGCCCGCGCGCAGACGAACCCGAGGACGCGGTCGGGGCCGGACAATCCGTCCGGCCGCGTCCGCTCCGCGAGGACGACGGCCTGGCCCGGGCCGGGCGTGCCGCGCAGGAACCGGTCGATCCGGTACTTGGGCCCGATGAGGCGGGCGAACTCCCGCTGCCCCTCGGCGTCCTTGAGGAACGGCAGGTCGTTGCGGCACACGAGGACGGCCCGGGGCGCGTTCGCGGCCAGCAGCGCCCGCACCGCCGACGCCCCGAAACCCGGATACAGGTTGACCACGACGGTGCCGTGGTCCTGCAGGTTGCGGGGCAGCGGCGCGCCCAGGAAGGCGGGCAGCCCGATGCGCCGGCCGGGTGCGTCCGCGGGCCAGTCGTCACCGACCAGCAGCGCCTTCTCCCCCGCGCCGAGTTCGATGACCCGGGCGGCGGCCTCGCCGTCCAGGCCGGCGGACGCCTCCACCGACTGGACACCGTGGGTGTACATGGCGGTGCGGGCGTCGTCGGCGGCGGCGCGGGCGGCGGCGGCCGTCCGCCGGGTGGGGCGCAGCACGTACAGCGCCGCCGCGCCGCCCACGGCCTGCGCGCCCACGTACCGGTTGAAATTGGGCAGCATCGCCTCGTACGCGAGGTGCAGCGGGTTCAGCGCCTTCTGGACGGCGAGCCCGAGCGCCGGCTGCCGCTCGCCGAACCCGTAGGCCAGCAGGATCCGCCCGTTGCGCTGGTCTCGCAGCCCTTGCAGCCCGCGCGCGACGAACAGCTGGACGCCCTCGGGCGTGTACGGCGGGTCGGTGAGGACCAGGTCGGCGGATTCGCGGAGCGCGGCGGGCAGCCCGAGCCGCAGGTCGGCGAAGTGGCAGCGCACGTCCCAGCCCCGCCGGGCCGCCTCGCCGTCGATGAACTCCAGCAGCCGCTCGTCGACGTCCACCACGCTCGCCCGCAGGCCGGGCGCCCCGCCGGCCGCGAAGAGGCCCAGCGACGTGAGGTCGTGGTCGCCGACGAACAGCACGTGCGCGCCCGCCAGGTCGAAGCCGTCGAGCATGAACCGGGCCCGCTTGACCACGGTCTCGGCGGTGGCGGGCACGTGGTCGAGCGCCTGCACCGGCGGCGGCGCCGCACCGATCAGCGCGGCCGTCGCCGCCAGGACGGCCGGGTCGCGGCGCGCGGCCTTCGTCCACGCGTCCCGGGCGCCGAACGGCTCACGCTCGTCGAAGACGTCGTCGTACTTCCCGGCCTGCGCTTTCGCGATGCGCTTCCCGTCACCGGACGATTCGAGGTCGGGCTCCACCGCCCGGAAGACCGCCTCGACCGTGCGCCGCGACGTCCCGGTCAGGGCGACGACCTCCTCGACCGAGCGGAACTCTCCGCCGGCCAGCAGCCGGCCGATCTGGTCGATCCGCCGGCGGTCGATCCCGAAATCGGCCCGCAGCGCCCGGACGGCCTCCACCGGGCCGTCCTGCCGCTCGGCATCAGTCATGGCCCCCGATCCTACGGCCCGCGCGCACCCCCCCGGCCGCCCCGTCGTTGACCTGCGGCGTGTTGTTGTTATGAGGGCGTCCAAAACAACAACACGCCGCAGATCAACGCGGGCGGTGGAGGCGGTTCAGGTGGGTGCGGATCGTGCCGGCGTCGCCCGTGGCGGCGATGTAGCCGTCCGGGCGGATCAGCGCCAGGGGCGCGGGGCCGTAGAAGGCGCGGGCCGCGTCGCCGGGCTCCCGGTAGTCGCCTCGATCGCCGATCGTGACGACGCGGACGCCGGGGTGCTCGAAGTCCGTCCCGAAGGCCAGCACGGTGAAGTGCGTGCCGCGCAGCAGGTCGTGCAGGCGGTGCCGGGTGCCGGACGTGTCGTCAAGGACGGCGTCCGGGGCGCGCGTGCCGCCGAGCGGGCCTTCGGACAGGGAGCTGTCGGGGTAGCCGAGCAGGAGCTGCCGGGTCTCCTCTCCGCGCTTCCAAGCGTCCGCCTGGCCCTGGGCGGCCTTCTCGTAGAGCCGCGTGCTGATGCCGAGCACGCCGGCGGCCGTGGGGAGGCGCTCCTCCTCGTAGGTGTCGAGGAGGGCCGCGGGACCGCCGCTGAGGACGCCGGCCAGCTTCCAGCCGAGGTTGTACGCGTCCTGGACGCCGGTGTTGAGGCCCTGCCCGCCGGCGGGCGAGTGGACGTGGGCGGCGTCGCCGGCCAGGAAGACGCGGCCGTCCCGGAAGCGCTCGGCCATCCGGATGTTGACCCGGTAGACGGAGCTCCACGTCAGGTCGGTCAGCCGGATGTCGGTGCGGCCGGTGCCGGCCTCCAGCATCTTCTGGTAGGTGGCCAGGGTGAGTTCCGGGTCCTCCGACGGCCGGATGGGGGCGGTGAACTGGAAGTCGTCCGTCCCGGCGAGCGGGCAGAGGCCGACGCGCGGGGTCCGCGTCTCCGGGTCTGCCCACATGTGCCAGTGGTCCCGGTCGAGGTCGGCGGTCCGGACGTCGCCGATGAGCGCTCGCTCCTCCTCCCGGGTCTCGCCCATGAAGGGGACGCCGAGGGTCTTGCGGACGACGCTCCGGCCGCCGTCCGCACCGACGAGGTAGGCGGCGCGCACCGTCGTGCCGTCGGTGAGCGTCGCGGTCACGCCGTCGGCGTCCTGGGTGAACGTGGCGAGTTCGGCCCGCTCCACCCGTCCGCCCAGTTCCGCGAGCCGGTCGCGGAGGATCTCCTCGGTGCGCCACTGCGGCACCATGAGCCCGTTCGGGTACGGGACGGCGTCGGTCGGGGCCTTCACCTCGCCCATCCGCCCCTCCCACACGACATCGCCGCCCGCGTAGGCGCGGATCGGCGGGTACGGCCCGCCCGCGCCGAGGATCGCGCCGATCACCCCGAGGTCGTCGAGGACCTCCAGCGTGCGCGGCTGCAGGCCCTTGCCGCGCGAGCCGGTGCGCGAGCCGGGGTCGATGATCCGGTGCGAGATCCCGCGCCGGGCGAGGTCCACCGCGAGGGTGAGGCCGGTCGGGCCGGCGCCGATGATGAGGACGTCCACCATGATGTCTCCCTTCTCCGCGGAACAGTTTTCGGCGGCGCCCTGGCAGATCACTGTCAGACCGCTGACAGCGATAATGTGATGGCACGTATACCGCCAATTTATTTCGCGCTGATATGATTGGAGAAACGGCAGGTATGTTCCTCTTTCGACGAAAGGGGAACGGCCGATGGACGAGGGACGGCCCAGCACGACCGCGCTTTCCGCGGCGGCGGCGCGGGCGGCGCATCTCACGGCGGACGGCGCGCCGACGATCTTCGCGGACACGGTCGCGGAGCGGCTGCTCGGCGGTCTCGCGGACGAGATGATCGGGTACCACCGCACGCACGGCGAGCACATCATCCTGGCCGGGACCAGGGCGGTCACCACCGTCCGGGCCCGGTACGCCGAGGAGCGGCTCGGCCCGCACGGGCAGTACGCGGTGCTCGGCGCGGGCCTGGACACCTACGGCTACCGCGGCGATCCGGGAATCCGGGTCTTCGAGGTCGACCACCCGGCGACGCAGGAATGGAAAAGGGGCCTGCTGGCGGCGGCCGGAATCGAAATACCCGAGCGGGTCGCGCTCGTCCCCGCCGATTTCGAGGCCGACGAACCGGTCGGAAAGCTCACCGGCGCCGGATTCGATGCCAGCAGAACGGCCCTGGTGAGTTGGCTCGGCGTCAGCTTCTACCTCACCCGCGACGCCGTCGCGAGAACGCTCGGCGAGATCGCCCGGCTCGCGCCCGGCACCGAACTCGTCATGGACTACGCGCTCCCGGACGGCCACCGGGACGCCGAGGGCGACGCCTACGCGCGGATCGCCGCGCAGGTCGTCGGCGAGCACGCCGAGCCCTACCGCTCGCACTTCACGCCCGGCGAGATCGACGCGCTGCTGACCGGCCGCGGGTTCGAGGTCGCCGCGAACGTCGCCCTGCGGGACGCCGTCCCGCCGGAGACCTGGCGGCGGGCCGACGCGCTGCGCCCGTTCGACTACTTCCGCCTGGTCAGGGCCGTCGTCACGGGATGACCGGCGATTTCGCCGATGCCCGGGGGCCTGCCGCGTGCGCAGACTGTGCGCGTCCTGGAGCCGGCCCCCGGCTCCGCCCCGTTCCGGGGAGCCGGCTCCCGGCTCCTCCCCCCGAACAGGAGCGAACCGACGTGCGATCCCTCCCCAGCCGGGCGGCGAAAACGCTGCTCGCCACGGCCCTGGCCGCCGGCGCCCTCGCCGTCCCGCAGGCCCTCTCGCAGGCCGCGCAGGCGGCCGACAACCCCTATGAGCGCGGCCCCGCCCCGACCCAGAGCAGCATCGAGGCGCTGCGCGGCCCGTTCGCGACGTCCCAGACGAGCGTGTCGTCGCTGAGCGTGTCCGGCTTCGGCGGCGGGACGATCTACTACCCGACCAGCACCGCCGCCGGGACGTTCGGTGCGGTCGCGGTGGCGCCCGGCTTCACCGCCGACCAGAGCAGCATGGCCTGGCTCGGGCCGCGGCTCGCCTCCCAGGGATTCGTGATCTTCACGATCGACACCAACACCCGGCTCGACCAGCCCGACAGCCGCGCCCGGCAGTTGAACGCGGCGCTCGACTACCTCACCCAGCGCAGCAGCGTGCGGAGCCGGATCGACGCCTCCCGGCTCGGCGTGATGGGCCACTCGATGGGCGGCGGCGGCACGCTGGAGATCGCCGAGGACCGCCCGCAGTTGCAGGCCGCGATCCCGCTCACCCCGTGGGACCTGCAGAAGAACTTCTCGGACGTGCGCGTCCCCACGATGATCATCGGCGCCGAGGCGGACACGATCGCGCCCGTCGCCACGCACTCCAAGCCGTTCTACACCAGCATCCCGGCCTCGTCGGAGAAGGCGTACCTGGAGCTGAACGGCGCCAGCCACTTCGCGCCGAACATCGCGAACACGACGATCGCGAAGTACAGCATCTCCTGGCTCAAGCGGTACATCGACAACGACACCCGCTACGACCAGTTCCTGTGCCCCGGCCCGAGCCGGGACCTGAACATCTCCGAGTACCGGGACACCTGCCCGAACTCCTAGCGCTCCCCTACCGGCCGGGCCGCCCGCTGCCTCCCCGCACGGGCGGCCCCGCCATGCCGTCGGAGCCGTCCCCCGTGCCGTGCAGCCGCAGCGCGCTCAGCGCGAGGGACAGCTCGACGAGGTCGCCGGGGCGGGTGAGCGTCCGCCCGGTGAGCTGCTCGATCTTGCGGAGCCGGTTGAGGACGGTGTTGCGGTGGCAGAACAGCCGGTCCGCCGCGCGGGCCGCCGAGCCGTCGCACTCCAGCCAGGTCTCCAGCGTCATCAGCAGGACGTCGCGGAAGGCGGGGTCCACGTCGCCGAGGCCGCCGAGCGCGACCTGCCCGAGCCGCCCGGCGAGCCGCGGCTGGGACAGCACCAGCGCGTCGGGGAGCCGCCGGTCCAGGCGGGCGATCTGGTTGCCGGCGCCGCGGCACGTCCGCAGCGCCAGCTCGGCGAACCAGCGGGCGCCGCCCAGCTCCGCCAGCGACCCGACGACCGGGCTGACCCCGGCGTGCGACCGCGCGTAGGGGCGGACGGCGGCGACGAGGTCGTCGAGCCCGGCGGTGCCGAGCGCGACCAGCGCCACCTGCGCGTCGGTGCGGAGCCGCCAGATGAACCGCATGCCGCCGGTGTCGGCGGGGCGGCGCTCGACGCCGTCCCCGAACCCGCACTCGGCGCCCAGCATCACGACCGCGTACCGCCCGGTCACGGGCAGGCCGAGGACGGACGTGGCGGTCGCGAGCAGTCCGCCGTCGGCGCCCTGCCCGTCCAGCAGCGCGTCCACGATCGCGTGCACCCGCTCCTCGCTGCGCCGCGCCAGCTCCAGCTCGGTGCGGTGGTAGGCGGCCGCGGCGGCGCCGGACTGCTCGTCGATGGTGTCCCAGGTGCGGGTCGCCTGCCGGATCAGCGCCGGGACGTTCTCCGGGTCGTGCTGCCCGACGACCTCGACGACCGCCTCCCAGAACACCCGCCCGGACAGCCGGTAGGAGCGCAGCAGCTGGTCGAGCGGCTGCCCCTGGTGCGCGCGGCGCTGCCCGAGCCGGCGCGCCCAGTCCAGGTCGGCGCGGCCCCGGCCCGGATCGAGGATCGTCTTGAAGCCGTGCCCGAGCCCGGTGTGGCACATCTCCCACACGTCGTGCCGGAACGCGTCGTCGCGGTCGCCGCGGTCGCCGGACAGGATCTCGGCGGTGAGCCGGTCGGCGAGGTCGGGCAGCCGGTCCGAGAGCCGCAGCACCGCCTTGCGCATGATCGTCCGGTCGGCGTCGACCTGGCCGGCCAGATCAGGCCGTCCTCCCGTCATCGAGGGCCACCTCCAGCACAACGCGGGGGCCTCATCGTGCCATCACGGGCGCGTACGGGCCATCATCCGGCGGCCGGACTGTGCGGGCTCACAACGGGGGCCCGTCCGGATTGCGCGGCGGCCACGCGAGTGGAAGCCGCTCTGGACCGGCCGCGGGTGCTCGTGCTCACCTATGGTCCCCTTCGCTTTTGAGACCCCGTCCAATAGGGAAGCCCGCACGGCCCCCCGGCCGCGGCCGGTTCCCCGGTGAGGAGGGACCGCCATGACCTACCCCCTGCACGGACGCGAACGCGAGATCCGGGCGATCGAGGTGCTGCTCGACCGGGCCCGCGGCGGGCGCGGCGGCGCCCTCACCCTCGCCGGGGACGCCGGCGCCGGCCGGACGGCGCTGCTGGAGGCCGCCGCCCGCGCGGCCGGTCCCGCCTTCCGGGCGGTCGGCACCACCGGCGTCCCCGGCGAGACCGCCGTCCCGTACGCGGGTCTGCACCGGCTGCTGCGGCCCCTCGCCGCGGAGACCGGGCGGCTGCCGCCCGCGCACCGCGGCGCGCTCGGCACGATCATGGACGGGGCGCCGACCGCCGCGCCGCTCGTCCTCTACACGGCGGTGTGCGAGCTGCTCAGCCTGGCCGCGGCGAGCGGGCCGGTGCTGTGCTGGGCGGACGACGTCCAGTGGCTCGACCGCGCCTCGCTGGAGGTGCTGGCGTTCGCGGCGCGGCGCGTCCAGGACGAACCCGTCGCGGTGCTGTTCGCCACGCGCGACGACCGGGACGACGCGGTGGGCCTCGCGGGCATCCCCCGGCTGCGGCTCGCGCCGCTCGACGAGGAGGCGAGCCTGCGCGTGTTAGAGGACGCGCTCGGCACCGCGAACGGCGACCTCGCCGAGGAGATCGTCGACCTGGCGTGCGGGCGGCCCCTCGCGATCCGGGAACTCGCCGCGGGGCTGACGTCCGGGCAGTTGTCCGGGGCGGCGCCGCCGCCGCGCGCGCTCCCCGCCGGAAGCTCCCTGCGCGCCCTGTACCGCCGCCGCCACCGGGGGCTTGCGGCCGGGGCGCGGCGGCTCGTCCTGATGGCGGTCGCCGAGGAATGGCTCGGCGCCGCGACGCTCGCGCGGGCCGCCCGGCTGGACGGCATCGGCGCCGCCGACCTCGACGCGGCCCGCGACTCGGGGCTGCTGCGGTTCGAGGGCGAGGGCGTCGCGGTCCGCGACCGGCTCGTCCGGTCCTCGCTGTGGGCGGACGCGTCGCGGGAGGAGCGGCGGGACGCGCACGCCCTGCTCGCCGAGGTCCTCGTCCGGGAGTGGCAGCGGCCCCGGCGGCTCTGGCACCGCGCCGCCGTCACCGGCGAACCCGACGACGCGCTCGCCGCCGGCCTCGCGGACGCGGCGGCGAAGGCCCGGCGCGCGGGCCGGTACGCCGACTCGTGGCGGCTCTGGCAGCGGGCCGCGACGCTCACCGTCGAGCACGGCGTCCGCACCGACCGGTTCCTCGCCGCCGCCGGGGACGCGTGGGCGAGCGGGCGGTCCCGGCGGGCGCGCGGCATGCTCCGGCAGGTCCGGCCGCCCGCCTGGGACGGGACGCGGGCCGCCCGCGCCGCCCTGCTGCGCGGCGAGATCGAGGTCGCGGCGGGCTCCCCCGCCACGGCGGTGCCCGTGCTGCGGGACGCGGCCGAACGGCTCGCCGGATCCGACGCGGCCGCGGCGCTGGCCGCGCTGATGTGGGCCGCCGAGGCCGCCGACGCGTGCGGCGACGCGCGCACCTACCTGGAGATCGCCGACCGCGCCGCGTCCCTCCCGCCCGGCGGCCCGCCGGACGGGACGACGCCCGCCGGAAGTCCGCGGGGCGAGCTGATGCTCGCCTACCTCGGCGGCATGGCGGCCACCGTCCGCGGCCGGTACCGGGAGGCGGCGGACCGGCTCGGCACCGCGGCCCGGCTCGGCGCCGACATCGCCGACCCGGCCGCGCGGGTGTGGGCGGCGCTGGCCGCGTTCGGGCTCGGCGACGGGCCGTCCACCCGGCTGCTCGCGGCCGAGGCGGTCGCCGCCGCGCGGCGGGCCGGGAACGCGCCAGTCGAGTCGTACGCGCTGCTGGTCGCGGGGCGGTGCGAGGCGCTGCTCGGGCATCCGCCGGCGCCGATCACCGCCTGCCACGACGGGCTGCGCCTCGCCCGCGCGACCCGGCTGCACGGCCACGCCACCGAGCAGCTCGCCACGCTCGCGCTCACCGCCGCGCTCACCGGCGACGCCGGGACCGCGAACGCGCACCTGGCCCTGCTCACCGGCGCCGCCGACCGGCGCGGCCTGTCACGCGCCGCCGCGTTCGGGACCTGGGCGCCCGCATGCCTGGACCTCGCCGCGGACCGCCCCGCCGACGCCGCCGCGCGGCTGCGGCTGCCGGGCCGCGCCGGGCTCGCCCACCCGCCGGCGCGGCTGTTCGCCGTCCCGCACCTGGTCGAGGCGCTGGTGCTCACCGGCGACCACGAGCGGGCGGCCCGCGCCTACGCGCACTTCCGCCGCTGGACCGACGGGATCGGCGCGGCGCCCGGAGCGCCCGGAGCGCCGGGCCGGGAGGCGCTCAGCCGCCGCTGCCGCGCCCTGCTCGCCCGCTGCGACGCCGAGGCGGCGGAGCACTTCACCGAGGCGCTGCGGCTGCACGAGACCGCCGGCGCCGTGTTCGACCTCGCCCGCACCGAGCTGCTGTTCGGGCACCGGCTGCGGCGCGGCCGCCGGCCCCGCGCCGCCCGCGCGCACCTGCGCGCCGCGCTGCGGATCTTCGAGCGCTACGGCGCCGTCCCGTGGACCGCGCGGGCCCGCGCGGAACCTGTCTCTCATACACA
>NZ_SMJW01000281.1 GCF_004348335.1 Actinomadura bangladeshensis
AGGTGGGGTGGTGCTGAGGGACGTGCGGCGGCGGGTGCGGGATTCGTAGCGGCGTGACTGGGTGGTCCAGGAATGTCCGTCCCAGTAGCGTTCGTGGCCCATCCACTCTGGATCTGGGTACCACCCAGGTGGTGTGCTCACCGGAACCCGCCTCCCGTCAGGGTCGGCTCAAAGGCTTGCGCACGAGGCGACAGGGAGTCAACGGGATCGTTAAAGCTTGGGGGTGAAGGGGCGGCGGTGGGCGGGGTCGTCGGGGTCGGCGAGGCCGCGCAGGGCCGTCTCGACGAGCTCGACGGCGTGCAGGACGGCGACGAGGCGGGCGCCCTCACGGCGGTAGGCGTCCATAACGGACTCGACGCCGTGCGGCGGGACGAGGTCGCCGAGGTCGACGCGGGCGGTGCGGAAGCCCTCGCGGGCCGCCTCCACGGACGCGGCCACATGCTGGCGGGCCATCCGGGCGAGCGCGATCGGGTAGCGGCGCAGGACCCCGTAGCGGCGGTACTCGGGCGGGACGAGCTCGAGCAGCCAGCCGAGGGCGGTGTCCTCGAAGCGGTCGGTGCCCGGTGGGTGCACCTGCGAGGGCCAGCCGGGCGGGACGTAGGTGCTCACGAGGGCAGGATAACGTGTATTCGAACCTATGTTCGAGACAAATCGGACACTATTCGTCCGGCGGGGTGCGCCGGATCCGGATCTTGCCGGAGTCCAGGTCGTCGCGCGTGCTGCCGTCCCCGGCCTGCTCGTGGTCGTCCTGCCGCAGCACCTTCTGCCGCTGCTGCTCCTCGACCTTGACCTTCTTGGAGCCCTCGAACGCGGACGCCAGGTCCTCGAACAGGCCGCCGCCGGAGCTCGCGCCGGTCTCTCCGTCGCCGCGGATGGCCCCCATCAGGGACGACTTGCCCGTCCCCTCGCGGGGCCACTCGACGATCTCCGTTTCGGCCGCCTCCGGGCGGTTGCCCATCGGACGGCCCTTGACGCGCTTGCGGCGTCGAAAGGGTGATTTCACACAGGCTCCAACGCGATGAGTCTCCGGATTGATCCCGGTGGGCGGTCAGCGGGCGGTCAGCGTTCAGGTTGTGAACGACCATCGGGTGGGAGAGCCGGTGAAATCTCCCTGCCGGAGCCCGAACACCGACTGCGGGCGCACCGCGACGGTCGCGTTCACCTCGGGGTCCAGGAAGTCGACACGATAGCGGGTGGCGTACTTGGAGTTGACCAGGTCGATGAACCGCTGGAGGTCCTCGGTGTCGGTGAGGATCTCGGCCCGCCCCTCGATGACCACGGGGTTCTCGGCCTCCTCGGTGGTCACCACCACCTGCGGGTTCGCCCGCAGGTTCACCATCTTGCGGGACGGGACGGCGCTGCTGAACAGCAGTGCCTCGCCCGACCACGCGCCCCAGACGGGCATGGCGTGCGGGCGCCCGTCCGGCCGCACCGTGCACACCCAGAAGTTGCGGGCGGCGCGCAGCCGCTCCACGGCCCACGACCACGGCAGCAGCCCGCTCCCCTCGTCGGGCCCCTGGATGCCGTAGCCGGGCATGTACGGGCGTTCCGCCTTGGGCTCCTCAGGCTCGGCTTCCGCGGCGGCGCCGGTGGCCGACATGGCGTTCTCCTCTCCGTCGTGCGCTGTCCCGTCCATATCGTTACAGACCGCGGGGCCCCGGGGTAACGCTCGGTGGCTCGTTGGGAGCGGCTCGGCGCGGTAGCCTGCGGGACGTGCGCCTATCCCATGTCATCACGGTTCTGGAGGAGCTGTACCCGCCCGCGTGGGCGGAGTCCTGGGACGCCGTCGGCCTCGTCTGCGGAGACCCCGACCAGGAGGTCGGAAGGGTCCTGTTCGCCGTCGACCCCGTCGCGGCCGTCATCGACGAGGCGCTGGAGTGGGGGGCCGGCCTGGTGGTCACGCACCATCCGCTGCTGCTGCGCGGGGTGCACTCGGTCGCCGCCACCACGCCGAAGGGGCGGCTGATCCACCGGATGATCACGAACGGGATCGCGCTGCACACCGCGCACACCAACGCCGACCGGGCCGATCCCGGCGTCTCGGACGCCCTGGCGCGGGCGGTCGGCCTCACCGGCGAGCTGCGTCCGATGGTCCCCGCCGCGGACGACCCGCGCCGCGGGCTCGGCCGGATCGGGGAACTGGACGCGCCGCTCACGCTGCGGGAGTTCACCGAGCGGGCCGCCGCCGGGCTGCCGTCCACGGCCTGGGGCGTGCGGGCCGCCGGGGACCCCGAGGCGCTCGTCCGCACCGTCGCGGTCTGCGGCGGCGCCGGCGACTCCCTCCTCGACACCGCGCGCGCCGCCGGTGTCGACGCCTACCTCACCGCCGACCTGCGGCACCACCCCGCGTCGGAGTTCGCCGAGCACGGCGGACCCGCCCTGGTGGACGCCTCGCACTGGGCGACCGAATGGCCGTGGCTGGCCGACGCCGAGCGCCGGCTGGCCGCGTCCTCGCCGGAAGCGGGCATGTTGGAGACCCGGGTGTCCACGCTCGTCACCGACGCGTGGCGCCTCCACGCAGAAGGAGCATTGTGAAAGCCGCACCGCAAGCCCAGCTTCGCCTGATCGACCTGCAGGACCTCGACAGCTCGCTGGACCGGCTGGCGCACCGCCGCCGCACGCTGCCCGAGCTGGCGGAGATCGAGCGGCTGGAGGGACGCCTCACCGAGCTGCGCGACGCGATCGTGGCGGCCGAGACCGCGGTCGGCGACCTGCAGCGGGAGCAGAAGAAGGCCGAGCAGGACGTCGACCAGGTCCGCACCCGCGCCGACCGCGACCAGAAGCGGCTCGACTCGGGGCAGGTGACGTCCGCGAAGGACCTGTCCAGCCTGCAGGCGGAGATCGAGTCGCTGCAGCGCCGCCAGTCCGACCTGGAGGAGGTCGTGCTGGAGATCATGGAGCGGACGGAGGAGGCCGAGGGCCGGGTCGCCGCGCTGCGCGCCGACCAGTCCGCCGCGCGGGAGGAGCTGGCCGGGCTCACCGAGCGCCGCGACACCGTCCAGCGGGAGATCGACGAGGAGGCGGGGACGACCAGCACCGCCCGCACCGCCGTCGCCAAGGACGTCCCGGACGACCTGCTCGCCCTCTACGAGAAGCTGCGCGGCCAGTTCGGCGGCGTGGGCGCGGCGAAGCTGTTCCGGGGCGCGTGCCAGGGCTGCCACCTGGCGCTGAACACCGTCGACCTGAACAACATCCGGGCCGCCGCCGAGGACGAGGTCGTCCGGTGCGAGGAGTGCCGCCGCATCCTCGTCCGCACGCCCGAGTCGGGCCTGTGAGCGCAGTTGCCGGGGGGCGTCGGGGCAAGGGCGCGAGTTCCCGGAAGCTGGTCGTCGAGGCGGACGGGGGCTCGCGCGGCAACCCCGGCCCGGCCGGGTACGGGGCCCTCGTCCGGGACGCGCTGACCGGGGAGGTCCTCGCCGAGGTCGCCGAGTCGATCGGGCACGCCACCAACAACGTGGCCGAGTACCGCGGGCTGATCGCCGGGCTGGCGGCCGCCGCCGGGATCGACCCGTCCGCGCGCGTCGAGGTCCGGATGGACTCCAAGCTCGTCGTGGAGCAGATGTCCGGCCGCTGGAAGATCAAGCACCCGGACATGATCCCGCTGGCGCTGGAGGCGCGGGAGCTCGCGTCCGGGCTGGGCTCGGTGACCTACGGCTGGATCCCGCGCAACCGGAACGCGCACGCCGACCGGCTCGCCAACGAGGCGATGGACGCCGCCGCGCGCGGCGAGCACTGGACCCGCAAGGTCGAGGAGGCGCCGGGCGAGCCGGAACCGCCGCCGCGCCCGCCGTCGTCCGCCCCGATGACCACGGTCCTGCTGCGGCACGGCGAGACGCCCCTGTCGATCGAGAAGCGCTTCGCCGGGATCGGCGACATCCCGCTCACCCCGGCCGGCGTCGCCCAGGCCCGCGCCGCCGCCCTCGCCCTGAAGGACCGCGGGCTCGACGCGATCGTCACCTCGCCCCTCGTTCGCTGCCGCGACACGGCCGCCGAGGTCGCCGCCGTCACCGGCCTGGACGTCCGGGTCGAGGACGGCTTCCGCGAAACGGACTTCGGTGAGTGGGAGGGCCTCACGTTCGCCGAGGCGGGCAAGGGCTGGCCCGCCGAGATGAAGTCCTGGCTCGCCGACCCCGAGGCCGCGCCGCCGGGCGGGGAGAGCTTCGCGCAGGTGTCGCGGCGCGTCCGCACGGCCCTGGACAAGCTCAAGGTCCGCTACCGCGAGCAGACGGTCCTGGTGGTGTCGCACGTGACGCCGATCAAGCTTCTGATCAAGGACGCCCTGGGCGCGCCCATGTCGTCCCTCTACCGGATGCACCTGGACGTGGCGGCGCTGTCGTCCATCGACTGGTACGCCGACGGCCCCGCGACCCTCCGCTCCTTCAACGAGTGTCTCAAGATCTAGAACTTACCGTGAAGAGATGAATACATGGTGTTACATTGCTGAGGTGAAGCTGGTGATGCAGGTGAAACTGCTGCCGACGCCTGAGCAGGCGGCGGCGCTAGACGCGACTCTGCACACCTGCAACTCCCTGGCCAATCGGGTATCAGCCGTGGCGTATGAGAAAAGGGTGTTCTCCCGCGCCGGGGTGCAAAAGCTCGTCTATGCGGACTTGAAGGCGGCCGGGTTGTCGGCGCAGCCGGCGCTGCACGTGATCCGTAAGACCGCCGATGCCTACACCACGCTGCACGCACAAATCGACGCCGGTCTGCTTGGTGGGCAACGGTCCCGGCGCCGTCGCCAGGCCGAGTCCAAACCCGTCATGTTCCGGCCCGACGCCGCCCAACCATATGACGACCGCTGCCTGTCCTGGCAGATGGACGCGCGCACCGTGTCGATCTGGACCACAGCGGGCCGGGTGCAGGGCATCGCGTTCACCGGCAAGCCGTCCCAACTGAAGACCCTGGCTGAGTACCGCAAGGGCGAGTCGGACCTGGTGTTCCGAGGCGGCGTGTGGTTCCTGTATACCACCTGCGAGATTCCGGAGGCCGACCAGTTCGATCCGGTCGACTGGATCGGCGTGGACCGGGGGATCGTGAACCTGGCCACCACCTGCGACGGCACCAATCACCAGGGCAAGTCCCTGAACAAGTACCGACGGGCGCAGGCGCGGCGGCGCGCCGAGCTGCAAAAGAAGAAGGCCGCCGGGTCCCGCTCGGCGGCTCGCCGCCTGACACGGCGCAAGGCCCGGGAGGGTCGCCACGCCGCGAACATAAACCATGCCATAGCCAACAAGATCGTGGCCGATGCCCAACGCACCGGACGCGGGATCGCGCTGGAAGAACTCAGTGGGATCCGTGACCGGGTACGGCTCAGGCGGTACCAGCGGGCCACGCTCTCCACCTGGCCGTTCCACCAACTCGGCACCGCCATCGCCTACAAGGCCCGGCGGGCCGAGGTGCCGTTCCTGGAGGTCGACCCGGCCTACACTTGGCAGACCTGCCCGCGCTGCGGGCACGTCGCACGCGGCAACCGTCCCAGCCGGGACCACTTCTGCTGTCGTCGGTGCGGGCTCGCTGGCTCCGCCGATCACATCGCCGCCGTGAACGTCCGCCAGCGGGCGCGCACGGCGTGGGTATTCGTCAGCATGCCCGACCCGCCCCTCGCACAGAGGGCAGGTGATGCGACCCCAGCGCGGCAGCCGGCAGCGACGGGGAGCGCAACAAAGCGTGAACGACCGAGCTGCAAGCTCGGCCCTTCACGGCCGAGAAGCTGACCGACGTCCACCACCCCCGGCACTCGATACTCCTCCTCACCGAGGAACAAGTGGCCTGCGCGACCCGCTAACCTTGACGTACGGCGGACGAGCCGGCCGGGCGGCCGCGTCGGGGAGCGATCCCCGTCGAGGAAAGTCCGGGCTCCACAGGGCAGGGTGGTCGGTAACGCCGACCCGGGGCGACCCGCGGGACAGTGCCACAGAAAGCAAACCGCCACCGCCTCGCGCGGTGGTAAGGGTGAAACGGTGAGGTAAGAGCTCACCAGCGCCCACGGTGACGTGGGCGGCTCGGTAAACCCCACCCGGAGCAAGGTCAAGAAGGGGCCCCGCAAGAGGCCCCGCGCAGGTGCCTGAGGGCGGCCCGCCCGAGCCTGCGGGTAGACCGCTGGAGGCCGCCGGCAACGGCGGCCCGAGATGGATGGCCGTCACCCGCCGCCCCGCAAGGGACGGCGGCCACAGAACCCGGCTTACAGGCCGACTCGTCCGCCCCCCTTCGGCCGGTGCCGTGACGATGGGTGCTCGCGCCCAGGCGAGGGCCATGACCATGGTGGCGCCGGGATGCGCGGCCGCGGCGAAAGACTGCTCCCCGCTGCCGATGGCCTGGCCGGTGACGAAGTCCGCTGAGTCACGGGACTCTTCGGTAGCGGGTCACCGGACACAGAAGGGGCGGGACCGGGCGCTTACCGTCCTGAGCAAGAGCTGATCGCCTTGATCGGTGACGGCGGCGGGACCGGGGTGCTGGGTCCCGTGGGAAAGGAGCGCCGATGTTCATCATCGTGTTCGTGGCCCTCGCGGTGGTCGGGCTGCTGGCCGGCCTCGTGTACCTCTGGGACTTCTCGCGCGCCAGCCGGCGCGACGCGCTGTTCCTGCCGGCGCAGGACCGGGGCGCGCGCCGCGCGCGCCGCGTGACGGGGATGTACGTGCGGGACTACCGCAGCGACGAGGAGCTGGTGGGCCGCTGACCCGGCTCCGGTGGACCGGGGGTCGCCGGTCCGCCGGGACACGGGAATGGGGCGCCGACCCCGCACCGGGGTCCGCGGTCGGCGCCGAGGCGTGCGGGTCGTCCGGGCGGGGGGACGGCCCGCACCCTCTCAGGTGAGGGTGCGGGTGTTCGGGATCTCGTCCGGCACGCGGGCGAACGTCCCGTTGGCGCGGTCGAGGACCTCGACCGTCGCGGTCGAGATGTCCAGGTAGAGGCCGACCAGCTCGATGTCGCCGGACTCGACCCGCTCCTGCAGCCACGGGTAGGTCAGCAGGTTGTCGAGCTGCTGCATCACGTTGATCTTGCAGAGCCGGGTGAGGGGCGGTTCGTCCCAGCCGTCCGGGTCGGTGGACAGGAAGCGCGCGAGGCTGTGGTTGCCGTGCCGGAGCCAGCGCGACAGGCCGGTCAGGTGCTCCACCTCGGTGCCGCCCGCGAGCAGCGCCGCCATCGCGCCGCAGTTGGAGTGGCCGCAGATGGTGATCGTCTTGATGTCGAGGACGTTGGTGGCGTACTCGACGGTGGCGGAGACCGAGTCGTCCGGCGTCCGGGAGCCGTGCCGGGGCACGAGGGCCCCCACGTTCCGGTTGATGAACAGGTCGCCGGGACCGCTCGCGGTGATGATGTTGGGGACGACGCGGGAGTCCACGCACGTGATGAACAGGTGCTGCGGCTTCTGCTTCATCGCCAGCTCGGACATGATCGGCCGGACGAGGCGGGCCGTGCTGCCGTGGTACTCGCGGATGCCGTTCAGGAGCACGTCGGCCGGGGAGGTCTCCGGTGCGTCGAGCTCGGCCTCGGGTCGGCGCCGCCGGTTCTCCCACGGGGCCCACCAGCGGGCGGGCGGAGCGGCTTTGCCTGGCTGAGTCATGTCACCTGTCACGGCTCTTTCATACCAAGTCTCGTGAACCTCGTCGATGTCGACCCTCCCCCCTTGGCGCTCGTGGGCGATGCGCCACTGGTGGATCGCGTCGAAAGCGGCGTGGTCCATGAAGTCGACGTTGAGGTCCAGATCGACCCCGCAGCCGGCCGGGATCTCCCGCAGCGCCCGCGTCACCCGGGGGACGCCGAGGAAGGTGAACGTCCCCTCGACGACCACGTGCCGGCGGGGCGGGGCGGGCCCGTCGCCCGGCACGGGCACGAGCTCCTCCGTCCGGACCGACAGCCGCGTCAGCCGGCGCAGCGCCATCACCGCCATGATCGCGATGCCGACCAGGACGCCCTCGCCGAGGCCCAGCAGCACGACGCCGGCGAGGGTGCCGTAGTAGGCGGGGGCCTCCCGGTGGTGCCGCAGGTCCCGGACGCGGGCGGGGTCGGTCAGCCGGACGCCCAGCACGATCAGCAGCGCCGCGAGCGCCGACAGCGGGACCCGCTCGATGAGCGGCGCGCAGGCCAGCGCGAGGACGAGCACCCAGACGCCGTGCAGGACGGGGGACAGCCGGGTGCGGCCGCCGGCGTCCACATTCGCGGTGCTGCGCACGATCACGCCCGCCACCGGCAGCCCGCCGAGCAGGCCGGACACGGCGTTCGCGGCGCCCTGTGCGCGCAGCTCCCGGTCCAGGTCGGCGGGCGGCACCCCGGCCGGCCGGATGCGGTCGACCGCCACGCTGCACAGCAGGGACGCCACGGCGGCCACGAGCGCGACGGACACGACCGCCCCCGCGACCCCGAGCGGAGGTCCGTGCGGCAGGACGGGCGCGGACCAGCCGCCGAGCGGCGAGTCCGGCAGGTCGACGCGCGGCACCGGCAGGGCGAGGGCCCAGGCGGCGGTGGTCGCGGCGGCGACGGCGGGCAGCGGGCCGGGGACCAGCCGCAGCCGGCCGCCGCGCGGCAGCCGGGACCAGCCCAGCAGGATCAGGACGGTCAGCCCGCCCAGCAGCGCCGTCGGCAGGTCCGGGCGGGCGAGCTGGCCGGGCAGTTCCCGCAGGTTGGCGACCGCGGACTGCTGCGGGCTGCCGCCGAGGACGACGTGCACCTCCGCGAGGACGATGACGGCGCCGACGCCGGCGAGCATGCCGTGCACGACGGCGGGGGAGACGGCGAGGGCGGCCCGCGCGATCCGGCCGGCGCCGAGGGCGAGCTGGACCAGCCCGCCGAGCATGGTGATCGTGCAGGTGGCGCGCCATCCGTAGGTCTGGACGAGTTCGGCGACGAGCACGGTGAGGCCCGCCGCGGGCCCGCTCACCTGGAGCGGGGAGCCGCCGAGCAGCCCGGCGACGATCCCGCCGGCGACCGCGGCGACCAGCCCGGCGGCGACCGGCGCGCCGGACGCGACCGCGATCCCCAGCGACAGCGGTACGGCGACGAGGAAGACGACGAACGACGCGAGCAGATCCCGTCGCACAATGGACACGTTGCGTGGCTTTGAAGTCACACACCGTATATAAGCATGATTAACCGCGGCTTCGCGGTACGCGCGGGCCCGACACGGCGAGGGCCCGCCGGATCGGAATCCGGCGGGCCCTCGGTCGTGCGCGTGCGCGTCTAGCGGCGGTAGTTCTCCCAGTCGTCGGCGGGCTGGCGGTTGCCGTAGTGGTCGCCGTCGTTCTGCTGCCCGCCCTGCTGGCCGCCCGGGTAGCCGCCCTGCTGCTGCGAGCCGCCGTAGTAGCCGGAGCCGTACGCCTGGGTCGCGTTCGGGTCGGGGTAGCCGCCCTGCGCGCCCGGGTCGTGCGGTGCGGCCAGCGGGTCGCCGGGGCCGTTGTAGCTGCTGCCGCTGAAGTCGCCGTAGACGCCGCCGGAGCCGGAGCCGCCGTAGGAGTCGTGGCCGCCGCCGAGCGGGTCCTCGTAGCGGCTGGACTCGCCGTAGGCGGGGGCGGTCGGGTAGCCGTCGTTCTGCGGCTGGCCCTGCCCGTAGCCGGACGTCCCGCCGAGGCCGGAGTCGTAGCCCGCACCGGACCCGAGCCCGGAGTCGTAGCCGCCGCCCTGCCCGCCGGACGGCCACGGGCCGGTGTTGCCCGTGCTCGCGGGCGGCGCGGCCGTCCCGTAGGGGCCGGTGCCGAGCGGGTCGCCGAGCGGGTCGTTCAGGGAGCCGCCGCCGTAGGAGCCGCCCGGGTCGGACGAGGACGGCCCGCCCGACGAGCGCTGCCGGTCGGACTGGATGCGCTGGAGCAGTTCGTCCACCGTCGGGAGCTTGTGGCCGTCGGTGTCGGACCCGCCGCCGGAGCCGGCGTG
>NZ_SMJW01000282.1 GCF_004348335.1 Actinomadura bangladeshensis
GCACTCCCCCAGCGCGCGCCCCCGGCGCCCATCCGCTCGCACCCACCGCACACGCACCGCCGTGATGGCGCCGGACCCGCACGAGCCAGTCCCCTTGCCCTCGTCCAGTCCAAGGAGAGCCATGAGTGAGCACGCCGACCCCGCCCCGTCCGCCGAGGCCGGCTGGTCCTTCGAGACCAAGCAGGTGCACGCGGGCAGCGCGCCCGACCCGGCCACCGGCGCGCGGGCGGTGCCGATCTACCAGACGACCTCGTTCGTCTTCCGCGACACCGAGCACGCCGCGAACCTGTTCTCGCTCGCCGAGACCGGCAACATCTACACCCGCATCATGAACCCGACGCAGGACGCGTTCGAGAAGCGCATCGCGGCGCTGGAGGGCGGCGTCGGCGCGGTGGCGGTGGCCTCCGGGCAGGCCGCGGAGTCGATGGCGATCTGGAACCTGGCGCGCGCCGGCGACCACATCGTGTCCAGCTCCACCATCTACGGCGGCACCTACAACCTGTTCCGCCACACGCTGCCCAAGTTCGGCATCGAGGTCTCCTTCGTCGAGGACGCCGACGACCTGGACGCCTGGCGCGCCGCGATCCGGCCGAACACCAAGGCGCTGTTCGCCGAGAGCATCGGCAACCCGCGCGGCAACGTCCTGGACATCCGGGGCGTCGCCGACGTCGCGCACGCGGCGGGCGTGCCGCTGATCGTGGACAACACGATCGCGACCCCGTACCTGGTGCGGCCGATCGAGCACGGCGCCGACATCGTGGTGCACTCGGCGACCAAGTTCATCGGCGGCCACGGCACCACGATCGCGGGCGTCGTCGTGGACGGCGGGACGTTCGACTTCGGCGCGCACCCCGACCGCTTCCCCGACTTCACCGAGCCCGACCCGAGCTACAACGGCCTGCAGTACTGGCCGGCGCTCGGCCCCGGCGCCTACGGGATCAAGCTGCGCGTCCAGCTGCTGCGCGACCTCGGCCCGGCCATCGCGCCGCACTCGGCGTTCCTGCTGCTGCAGGGCGTGGAGACGCTCAGCCTGCGGATGGAGCGGCAGTCCGCCAGCGCGCGGGAGCTGGCCGAGTGGCTGGAGCAGCACGAGGCGGTGTCGGCCGTCCACTACCCGGGGCTGGCGTCCAGCCCGTGGCACGAGGCCGCCCAGCGGTACCTCCCGCAGGGCGCGGGCGCCATCCTCTGCTTCGAGCTGCGCGACGGCGCCGAGGCCGGGCGGCGGTTCGTGGAGGGCGTCGAGCTGTTCAGCCACCTGGCCAACATCGGGGACGTGCGCAGCCTGATCATCCACCCGGCGTCCACCACCCACAGCCAGCTGAACGAGGACGAGCTGACCGCCGCCGGCGTCTCCCCCGGGCTGGTCCGGCTGTGCATCGGCATCGAGAGCGTCACCGACCTCAAGGCCGATCTGGAGGCCGGCTTCCGCGCGGCGAAGGGCGCGTCCTGAGCACCGACGCCGAGACCGCACCGGTCTCCCTCCCGCCGGCCTCCGGGGCCTGGCGGGAGGGGGACCCGCCCGGACGGCGGCAGTGGATCACCCTGGACCGGCCGCTGCCGCTGGAGGCCCGCGGCACGCTGCCCGGAGTGCGGCTCGCGTACGAGACGTGGGGGCGGCTCGCCCCCGACGCGTCCAACGCGGTGCTGGTGCTGCACGCCCTCACCGGGGACAGCCACGTCGCCGGTCCGGCCGGGCCGGGGCATCCGACGCCGGGCTGGTGGGACGGGCTGGTCGGTCCGGGCCGCCCGCTGGACACCGACCGCTGGTTCATCGTCGCGCCGAACGTGCTCGGCGGCTGCCAGGGCAGCACCGGGCCGTCCTCGCGCCGCCCGGACGGGCGGCCCTGGGGCGGCGCGTTCCCGCACCTGACGCAGCGCGACATGGTCGCCGCCGAGGCGCAGCTCGCGGACGCGCTGGGGATCGACCGGTGGGCGCTGGTCACCGGCGGGTCGATGGGCGGGATGCGCGCCCTGGAGTGGGCGGTGACGCATCCGGAGCGCACCGGGTCGCTGCTGCTGCTCGCCACCACGGCGGCGGCGAGCGCCGAGCAGATCGCGTGGGCGGGCGCGCAGCTGCACGCCATCCGGTCGGATCCGGGCTGGCGCGGCGGCGACTACCACGACGCCGGCGCCGGAGAGGGCCCGCACGCCGGGCTCGGCATCGCCCGCCGGATCGCGCACATCACCTACCGCAGCGAACCGGAGCTGCAGGACCGCTTCGGCCGCCGCCCGCAGGGCGGCGAGGACCCGCGGCGGGCCGGGCGCTACCAGGTGGAGTCCTACCTCGACCACCACGCCGGCAAGCTGGTCGGACGCTTCGACGCGGGCAGCTACGTGGTGCTGACCGAGTCGATGAACGGCCACGACGCCGGCCGCGGGCGGGGCGGCACGGCCGCCGCGCTGCGCCGGGTGACGGCGCCCGCGCTGGTGGCCGGGGTCGACTCCGACCGGCTCTACCCGCTGTCCCAGCAGGCGGAGCTGGCGGCCGGCATCCCGCACGCGGACCGGCTGCGGGTGATCGAGTCGCCGTCCGGCCACGACGGGTTCCTCACCGAGACCGAGCAGGTCGGCGGGCTCGTGCGGGAGCTGCTCGGCGGCTGAGCCCGCGCCGGCCCGCGCCGGCCCGCCGCGGATGGGGCAGAGTTGGGGCATGTTGCCGACCCATACGAGCGCCGAGGTGCCGGACGTCCCCGTGGCCGTGCTGCCGGTGGGCAGTTTCGAGCAGCACGGGCCGTTCCTGCCGCTCGCGACCGACACGGTGATCGCCTGCACGCTCGCCGAGGAGATCGCGAAGGCGTACGCGGTGCGGGTGCTGCCGCCCGTGACGATCTCGTGCTCGCACGAGCACGCCGGCTGGCCGGGGACGGTGAGCATCTCGGCGGCGACCCTGCACGCGGTCGTCCGGGACGTCGCCGAGTCGCTGCGCCGGTCCGGGGTGCCGAAGCTCGTCCTGGTCAACGGGCACGGCGGCAACTACGTGCTGGGCAACGTCGTGCAGGAGGCGCACGGCGACATGGCCCTGTTCCCCGGTTTCGAGGAGTGGGAGGCGGCCAGGAGGGCGGCGGGCGTCGAGACGTCCGGGGACAGCGACATGCACGCCGGGGAGCTGGAGGCGTCGATCCTGCTGCACGCCCGCCCGGAGCTGCTCAGGGACGGCTACGACACCGCCGATCATCTGGCCGACGACCGGCGGCATCTGCTCACCGCGGGGATGGCGGCCTACACGGAGTCGGGCGTCATCGGGCGGCCCTCACTGGCCCGCGCCGGCAAGGGCCGGGACGCGCTGCGGAGCCTGGTCGCGGCGTTCGGGGACGTCCTCGCGGTGCTTGACCAGCAGGGTCGCGGCGCCGGGCAGGCACGCGATGAAGCTCAGCACCCCGTACACGACGGAGACGGTCAGGCCCTGCGCTGAGCCGAGCCCGGCGGCGCCGAACGCCAGCGCGAGGACGGCCTCCCGCGGCCCCCAGCCGCCGATGTTGATCGGCAGCACCATCGCGAGCAGCGCCAGCAGCAGCAGCGGAGCCAGTTCGGCGACCGGTGCCGTCGCGCCGGCCAGGCGGGCCGCGACGACGAACAGCGCCAGATGGCCCAGCAGTGCCGCCGCCGACAGCCCCGCGATGCCGGGCCAGGCGCGCGCGGCGGCACGCAGGTCGGTGAACGTGGACGCCAGGGCGGGATGCTTCCAGCGGCCCAGAACCAGCAACAGCACCAGCAGGAGCCCCACCGCGGTCAGGGCGGGCGCCATCGCCGACAGCAGCGCCGGGTAGGCGAACAGCGCGGCGGCCCCGGCGACGATCGCGACGCCCTGCCCTGCGACCCGTTCGAGGAACACGGCCCGCACCCCGCGGGCGACGTCACCGGACCGGTGGCCGTGGCTCACCGCCCGGTGGACGTCCCCCAGAACACCCGCGGGAAGGACGGCGTTGAGGAACTGGGATCGGTAGTAGTCCGTGACGGCACCGCCCAGGGGCAGGTGCAGGCCGAGGCGCCGGGCGACCAGCCACCAGCGCGCCGCGCTGAGCACCGTGGTCACGAGCCCTATGGCGAGGGCGAAGCCGATGGACTCGGCGTCGATGGAGTGGAACGCCGCCACGAAGGCGTCCGTGCTGTGCCACCACAGCAGCCCGCCGAGGATGCCCAGGCCCATCGCCAGGCGCCCCCACGGCCAGAGCTTCTTCATGCTGTTCCCCCAGGTACGGCGAGGAGGTCCACGTGGTGGACGTCGACGGTGAGCCGGCCTGCGGCGCAGTCGGCGAGGCGGCGGCCCAGGTAGTCGTCGGCGAACGGGGCCAGGCCGGGCTGCTGCTCGACGGCGGCGCCGACCCAGCCGCGCAGCCACTCGGCGGTCAGCGCGGCCTGGCCGGGGCCGAGCCGCCACGGGCTCGGACGGGTCGTGACGGTCGCGCCGCGCCGCCCGAACGCCCCGATGGCGGCGGTGACGGCGTCCGGCCCGAGCAGGCCGGCGCGGCGCTGGTGCGCGTCGAACGCGGCGGCGAACTCGGTGTCCAGCGGCTCGGACGGGCAGAGCCGGACGCGGCCGACGACCGACAGGGTGAGCAGCGCCGGGCAGCCGGTCGCCGCCGCGACCGCCTCGATCTCGGCGGCGGTGAGCACGTCCAGCAGCGCGGACGCGACGACCAGCGACGCGCCGACCAGGTCGGCCGCGCGCAGCGCGCCGAGGTCGCCGGCGCGGGTCTCGATCGTGGCGGGCAGCCCGTCGGCGGTGACGTAGGCGTTGGCGCGGGCCCGGTCGAGCAGGGCGGGGTCCCGGTCGTGCAGGATCCAGTGCTGCGGGCCGCGCAGCCGCCCCGACAGCCAGCGGCCGAGCGAGCCGGTGCCGCAGCCGAGGTCCCAGATGACCAGCGGCCCGTCCGGCGGCAGCGCGGCCCGGAGCGGGTCGAGCAGCTCGGCGGCGCGCGCGGCGGCGTCGGCGCCCTCCCGCAGCGCCAGCCAGTCCGGATCGAAACTCATCGTCTCTTTGTGGAGGGACGACCCCCCGCACCCCCCGGCAGAAGCCGCACCGATGCCCTCGCTTCGCTCCGTCATCGTGCCTCCCTCCGCAGCCTCGACAGGACGGTCGCCATGCGGCGCGCCGTGTCGTCCCAGCCGGGCAGCATGCCGCGGCGCAACCGGGCGGCGGCGCGCAGTCGGCCGCGCAGGTCCGGCTCGACGAGCCAGCGGCGCAGCGCCGCGGCGAGCGCGCCGGGCTCGTCCGGCGGGACGAGCAGGCCGGGGACGGCGCCGGTCGGGTCCCAGCCGAGGGCGTCGGGGACGCCGTCCACCGACGAGGCGACGACGGGGACGCCGCGCGCGAGGGCCTCGGTCACCACCATCCCGAACGTCTCCGCGCGGGACGGCAGGACGAGCAGGTCGGCGGTGGCGTAGGCGTCGTCCAGCCGCTTGCCGGTCAGCGGGCCCTCCAGGTCGACGCGGCCGCCGAGGCCGTGCCGGCCGATCAGCCGGCGCACGCGCGCCACATGCTCGGGGTCGCGGCCGAGCGGGCCCGCGCACGCGCAGTGCCACGGCAGGTGCGCGAGGCCGGACAGCGCCTCCACGAGGACGTCGTGCCCCTTGCGCGGGGTCACCGACGCCACGCACAGCAGCCGGCTCGCGCCGTCGGTGCCGGACGCGAGCGGCGCCGGGTCGGTGCCCGGGGCGACCGCGTGGACGCGGGACGGGTCGAGCCCGTGGTGGGCGATGAGGTGGTCCTTGGCCCACGGGCTGGTCGCGACGACCGCCCCGGCCGACTCCAGGACCTTGCGCTCACCGGCGTTCAGGTCGGCCTGCCCCGGTTCGTCCGCCAGCGGGAGGTGGACGAGGACCGCCAGCCGCAGCCGCCCCGCCTCCGGGACGACGATGTCCGGGACGCCGCAGGCGACCAGGCCGTCCAGCAGGACGACGGCGCCGTCCGGCAGCCCGGCGAGGGAGCGGGCGAGGCCGTCCCGCGCCGCCCGGCCCGGCCGCGGCCACGAGCCGGGCACCGCCACCTCCCGGACGGGGCGCCCCGACGCCGCCAGCTCCTCGCACAGCCGCCGGTCGTAGCGGTTGCCGCCGCTCGGGACGGCGGCATCGTCGATGTCGCCGGGGACGACGACGCAGGTCTCGGGCGCGGTCACAGGTCGCGCTCGTAACTGGCCCAGGCGACGTGCGACTCGTGCAGCGTCACCGTGAGGCCGGACAGGCCGCGCGCGTTCTCGCCGAGCGCGCCCGCGCGGACCCGGTCGGCGAGCCGGTCGGCGATCACCTTGGCGAGGAACTCGGTGGAGGTGTTGACCCCGGCGAAGTCCGGCTCGTCGTCCAGATTGCGGTAGTTCAGCCCGCCCAGCACCTCGCCCAGCTCGCGGGTGGCGAGCCCGATGTCGACAACGAGCCCGTCCGGGTCGAGACCGGCCCGGCGGAACGTCGCGTCCACGACGTAGGTGGCGCCGTGCAGCCGCTGCGCCGGCCCGAAGACCTCGCCGCGGAAGCTGTGCGCGATCATGACGTGGTCGCGGACGGTGATACCGAACAAGAGCGTCCTCCTCCTACGGATTCAATAGGCGATGCGGTGGCACAGGGCCGGGATCCCGCCGTTCGCGAGCCGCGGCATGACCTGCGGCAGCTCCGCGAACGGACTCTGCCCCGTGATCAGCGCGTCGAACGCGGGGTTCGCGAGCAGCCGCAGCGCCAGCGCCAGCCGGTCGGCGAAGGTGCGGCCCGCCCGGCGGGACGGCGGCACCGCGCCGACCTGGCTGCCCCGGATGGTCAGCCGCCGCGAGTGGAAGGACTCGCCGAGCGGCATCGCGACCCGCCGGTCGCCGTACCAGCTCAGCTCGACGACCTCGCCCTCCGGCGCGAGCAGTTCCAGCGACCGCGCCAGCCCCGCCTCGGTCGCGCTCGCGTGGACGACCAGGTCGCAGCCGCCGAGCGCCTGCTCGGGCGGCGCGAACTCCACGCCGAGCGCCGTCGCGACGGCCGCGCGGGACGGGTCGGTGTCGACCAGCTGCACGCGGGCCCCGGGGAACCCGGCGAGGACCCCGGCGACCGAGCAGCCGACCATCCCGGCGCCGACCACGGCGATGCGGTCGCCGACCAGCGGCGCCGCGTCCCAGAGCGCGTTCACGGCGGTCTCGACCGTCCCGGCGAGGACGGCGCGCTCCGGCGGCACGCCGTCCGGGACGGCGCTGACCGCGCTCGCCGGGACGACGTACCGGGTCTGGTGCGGGTAGAGGCAGAACACCGTGCGGCCGGCCAGCTCCGGCGGCCCGTGCTCGACCACGCCGACGTTCAGGTAGCCGTACTTGACCGGGCCGGGGAACGCCCCGTCCTGGAACGGCGCCCGCATGATCGCGTGCTGGTTCGGCGGGACGCCGCCGCGGAACACGATCGCCTCCGTCCCCCGGCTCACGCCCGAGTACAGCGTCCGGACGACCACCTCGCCCGGTCCCGGCTCGGGCAGGACCGCCGCGCGGATCTCGCCCTCACCGGGCGACCGGATCCAGAAGGCGCGCGCGTCGCGCTCCATCGGTGCCCCTCCCCCGCTTCGCCTCCACCGGCCGGTCGCGCCGCGCGCACAGCCACAGCACGTCCCGCCCGAACGACCACACCAGCAGCGCGAGCGCCGCCGCGACCAGCGGTCCCGCGTACGGGACGGCCCCGGACGCGGCCGCGACCAGCACCACGCCCTGCACCACCGCGACGCCCTTGCGCGCGACGCTCGGCCGCAGGTCGGCGCGCAGCCACGGCGCCGCCCAGGCCGCCGCGCCGAACGCGTACCGCATGGCGCCGATCGCCAGTACCCACGGCCCGGCCGTCCACGCGACCTCGACGCTCAGCACCAGCACCAGGAAGGCGTCGGTCTCCATGTCGAACCGCGCGCCGAGCCGGGACGCGGTGCCGGTGCGGCGGGCGACCTGCCCGTCCACGCCGTCCAGGACGAGCGCGGCCGACGCGACCGCGACCAGCGCGGCGGTGTGCGCGGCGCCGGCGAGGTGCGCCGCGACGAGCGCCGCCGCGGCGCCGGTCAGCACGACCCGGGCCAGCGTCACGTGATCGGCCGGCCCGAGCGCGCGGCGCCCGCGGAAGGCCCGGTTGAGGACTGCCCACGACGCCAGCGCGTATCCGACGCCCACGGCCAGGCCCGCGTGGCCGGGACGAAGCACCGCCAGCAGCGCGAGCTGCGCCGCGACCGCGAGACCGAGCTCCGGCCCGCGGGTCGCCCGCGCGCGGCGCGGCGGCGGGACGGGCGCCCGCGGCACCGGCAGCGGCCGCGCCAGTGTCACCGGCCGCGCCATCAGCGCACCTCGCTGACCGGCGCCTCACCGAGAACGGCGGCGGCGTCCAGCTGGGGGAGGTCGTGGCCGAGGCGGTCGCGCTTGGCGGTGAGGTACCGGACGTTGTCGTCGCTGACCGGGACGAGCAGCGGCACCCGCACCGCGACGGCGACCCCGTAGGACTCCAGCGCGCTGACCTTGTCCGGGTTGTTCGACATCAGCCGCACCGACCGGACGCCGAGGTGCCGCAGGATCCGGGCGGCGGGGCCGTAGTCGCGGACGTCCACCGGCAGCCCGATGGCGGTCGCGGAGTCGACGGTGTCGAGGCCCTGGTCGTCCTGGAGGATGTGGGTGCGCACCTTCGCGACGAGCCCGATCCCGCGCCCCTCGTGCCCGCGCAGGTAGACCAGGACGCCGGCGCCCTCGCGGACGATCGCGTCCAGTGCCGCGCCGAGCTGGTCCCCGCACTCGCAGCGGGTCGCGCCGAAGATGTCGCCCGTCATGCACTCGGAGTGCATCCGGACGAGCACGTCCCCGCGCCCCCGGACGTCGCCGCGCACCAGCGCCATGTGCTCGTGCCCGTCCACCGGGTCCCGGAACGCGACGGCGCGGAACACGCCGCGCCTGGTCCGCAGATCCGCCTCCGCGATGTCCTTCTGGTCGATGCCCTGCTCGCGCATCGCTCCCCTTCCTCGGTCCGCGATCACCTGGTACGTGCTGACTGGTACGTGGCGACCGCGCCAGGTGGTTGCGTCCAAAAACGGTCCGTACAACCGGTGGCACGCAGGGGAGGCACCGCAGGGTTCACCCTAGGCGCGCACGAACCGCCAAGTCGTGCAGGGCACGGCGCCCTCCGGGGAATTCCGGCAGCTCACTCCGCTGCCGCTCGTCCTCCAGCCGGGCCGTGAGCGCAAGGACGTCGTCCCGCAGACGAGAGGCGTCGGGCGCGCCCTCCGGAAGGGCACCGTGCTCGGCGGCGCGCTTGGCCTCGATCAGCTCCGGCAGGTAGGAGGGGCCGTCGCCGGTGAGGCGGGTCAGGTCGGCCTCGACTTCGCCGCTCCGCATCAGGTGGACGCCGGTCAGCAGCACCCGGAACGTGTAGAGCAGCGGCTTCAGCTCCCGCGACCTCTCGAACAGCGCCCACTGCGACCGTGCGAACCCCAGGTAGTGGTGCGCGTGGTTGGACGTGACGAGCCCCGGCACGAGCGCTTTCAGCTCCGCGTGCACCTCCGAGGTGGCCACGACCAGCGGGGACATGACCTGCTCCAGGACGTAGCCGTTGCGGCGCAGCAGCAGCGTGCAGAACTTCGCAAGGTCGTGGGTGACCGCGTCGGCCTCCACGCCGTCGTGGTCCCACATCAGGGTGACCGTCTCGTCGCCCTTCTCCAAGCCGACGATCTCCTCCAGCGGCAGCTGGTGGACGCCGCGCAGGTCGATGTCGGAGTCCTCGGACGGGAAGCCGTACAGGTGCGCGCCGCTGACGGTGAGGAACGCGCTCGGATACGGGTGGTCGGCGGTGAAGCGGTCGAGCATTCCTTCGGGGAGTCTCATCAGGTCACGCTCCTGCGGCGGATGGAGATCAGGAGGTCTTCGACCGTTGTGCGGTCGGGGG
>NZ_SMJW01000283.1 GCF_004348335.1 Actinomadura bangladeshensis
GCGCGGCCGGGGGTGACGGGGGTCAGATCGAGAAGCCTCCGTTGCTGAGCGCGAAGCCGGTGCCGATGAACGCGGCGACCATGCCGATCACGTTCAGCCAGCGCTCGTTGGTCGTCGCGGAGATCATCTGCGAGTACAGCGCGAGGGGCAGGCCGATCACGCCGAGCAGGGCGCCGGGGAAGTGGGTCGCCGGGATCCAGCCCAGGATCAGGGCGGCGACCCCGACGGTGATGGCGGCCACCGCCAGCACGTCCTGCAGCCGATGGGACTCCTGCGCGGCCTCGGTGCGCTCGGCGCGGGCGGGCGCCCGCCCCGCGCCGGTTGCCTGCTGCGGCATCGGGAACCTCCTCAGGTCATGGCTCCCGCGCTTGGGGCGCATGGTGAACGCGGGACCGGACGGACCATGCCCGTAAAGAGATTCCCTGCCGGAGCGGAGATCAACCGGCGCGGGCGGGCGGAAAATGTCGGCGGCACCCGGTACTGTCGAACATGGATTCGAGAACACCGGCTCGGTCCGGCCCCCGAGGGGAAGCGGGGGAGAGCAGGAGGTGCACACCGTGGTGACGAAAGCGGAGTTGGGGCTCATCGGGGACGCGGAGCTCGTGGAGGAGCTGTCCCTGCTGACGACTCAGACCGCCCGAATGCGCGCCCGCATGGCCGACATCATGGCGGAGCTGGAACGCCGCCGCTGCAGCAAGACGGCCGCCCATGCGCGGGCACGCCGCTGACGTCCGCCGTCCGCGCAACGCGTCCACCGGCGGCGGGCCACCCGGCCGGGCCGGCGCCCTGCGGTGCGAACCGGCCCGTACGCTGCCGACTGTTGGTAGCCTGTACCGGTCTCGTGGCAGGTGCGCCCGGCGATCCGGGTCCGGCGCCGCCGCGAGGGACGCAACAGCCCTCCTGTCACGGAGAGACCGTGACCGCCTGAGTCCAGAGGAGGTAGGGACACAGCATGCGTCGTTACGAACTCATGACCATCCTCGACCCCGCCATCGACGAGCGCACCGCGAACGCGGCGCTCGACCCGTTCCTGAAGGTCGTCCGGGACGGCGGCGGCACCGTGGAGAAGGTCGACGTCTGGGGCCGCAAGCGCCTGGCGTACGAGATCCAGAAGAAGTCCGAAGGCATCTACGCGGTGATCGACCTGTCGGCCGAGCCTGGCACGGTCAAGGAGCTCGACCGGCAGCTCAACCTGAGCGAGTCGATCCTGCGTACCAAGGTCATCCGCCCCGAGGTCCACTGAGCCCGGGCTCAGCCCTCTAAGCAGCCGGAGCGAGCCCCATGGCAGGCGACACCGTAATCACGATCGTCGGGAACCTCGTCGAGGACCCGAATCTCCGCTTCACCCCCAGCGGCCAGGCGGTCGCGTCCTTCCGCATCGCCTCGACCCCGCGGTTCTTCGACCGCCAGTCGGGCGACTGGAAGGACGGCGAGGCGCTGTTCCTGACCTGCAACGTCTGGCGGCAGGCCGCCGAGAACGTGGCAGAGACCCTGCAGCGCGGCATGCGGGTCATCGTCCAGGGACGCCTCAAGCAGCGGTCGTACGAGACCCGCGAGGGTGAGAAGCGCACCGTCTTCGAGATCGAGGTCGACGAGGTCGGCCCGTCGCTGCGCAACGCCACCGCGAAGGTCAACAAGACCCAGCGGCAGGGCGGTGGCGGCGGCTTCGGCGGCGGTGGCGGCCAGGGCGGCGGCGGTTTCGGTGGCGGCGGCCAGGACGGCGGCTTCGGAGGCGGCGGCGGCCAGCAGGGCGGCGGCGGCTTCGGCGGCGGCCAGCAGGGCGGCGCCCCCGCCGACCCGTGGGCCACCGGCGGCGGTGGCGGCGGCGGATACTCCGACGACCCGCCGTTCTAGTCGCGCCGCTCCGGCACGACCACGGCAACATCAAGTACACGTCCATTCCCGCGTGAGCGGGGCTCTCCCAAAGGAGCACCACGATGGCGAAGCCACCTCCCCGCAAGCCGAAGAAGAAGGTTTGCGTTTTCTGCCAGGAGAAGATCTCCTACGTCGACTACAAGGACACGGGCCTGCTGCGGAAGTTCATCTCCGACCGCGGCAAGATCCGTGCCCGGCGGGTGACCGGCAACTGCACCCAGCACCAGCGGGACGTCGCCACGGCGATCAAGAACGCCCGCGAGATGGCGCTGCTGCCGTACACCAGCACCGCGCGCTGAGGCAGGGGGTTATAGATCATGAAGCTCATCCTGACCCAGCAGGTCTCCGGGCTCGGCGAGCCCGGTGACGTCATCGAGGTCCGCGACGGCTACGGCCGCAACTACCTCGTCCCCCGCGGGTTCGCGATCCAGTGGACCCGGGGCGCCGAGAAGCAGATCGACTCCATCAAGAAGGCGCGTTCGGCCCGCGAGATCGCGACCGTCGAGCACGCCAAGGAGGTCGCCGACCAGCTCGGCGGGCTGCGCGTCACGCTGCGCACCCGGACCGGCAGCAACGGCCGCCTGTTCGGCGCCGTGACCGCCGCCGACATCGCCGAGGCGGTCAAGGCCGCCAACGGCCCCGACCTGGACCGCCGCCGCATCGAGATCGGCAACCCGATCAAGACGGTCGGCACCCACCGGGTCAGCGTCCGCCTGCACAGCGACGTCAACGCCACGATCGACGTCAACGTCGTCGAGGCCTGACGCTCAACGCGGCACCGAACGGCCCCCGCCCTCGCTCGGGCGGGGGCCGTTCCATGTCCGCGAACCCCGACCGTCTCGCCGGCACCATGGCCCGGCGCCGTTGGCGACTCGTCCTCTCGGCCGGCACCGTCCCCTCGGCTCCGGGCAAGGGGCGGGGTGGGTTCGGCGGCTTTGGATCCCGTAATGACTTGCACAAGGGCGGGGTGGCGGCTGTCCAAAACCCGGGGCCGCGTGCTGGGTTTCATGTGAAACGTCCCTGAACCGCCCTGTGTTTGGGGGATCGGCAGAGCGGCCATTACGTTCCGTGATCAGTCGATCGCCGGAACGAGGGGGGACGGTGTTGATCGCGCATTCGGGGGACGGCGCGGACGACCGGGAGCGTGCCGGCCGGCCGGTGACGCGCCGGGCGATCATCGGCGGGGTGGCCGGGGCCGGCCTGCTGGAGATGCTGTCCATGGCCTCGCCTCTCCAGAATGAGGCCATGGCGGACGCGTCGGCCGCGGGCCGCGCCCTGTTCACGGCGGAGGCCCCGCACATCTACACGCGCGCCCAGTGGAAGGCGCGGCCGCCCAGGAGGCCCGCCAAGGTCCTCGATCGGCCACCGGACCACATCATCGTCCACCACACCGCCACGGCGAACTCCAGCGACCGGTCCCTGTCCCATGCGTTCGCCCTGTCGCGGAGCATTCAGAACATCCATATGAACAAGAACGGCTGGGACGACACCGGCCAGCAGCTCACCATCAGCCGCGGCGGCATCGTGATGGAGGGACGCAACCGCAGCCTGAAGGCGATCCGGAGGGGCGACCTGGCGGTCGGGGCGCAGGTCCTGCACAACAACGACCACACGATCGGCATCGAGAACGAGGGGACGTACACGTCGCGGGCGGTGCCCGGCAGGCTGTGGACGTCGCTGCTCGAAGTGTGCGTGTGGCTGTGCCAGGAGTACGACCTCGATCCGTCCGAGGCCATCGTCGGGCACCGCGACTACAACAACACGTCGTGCCCGGGAGACAGGCTCTACGCCCGGTTGCCGGAGTTGCGCCGCGCGGTCGCCGTGCGCCTGGAGGGCTCCCCAAGTTCGAGCAGCGCCACCACGGACCCTGGCCTGTCGCTGTTCCCGCCCCTCGACGCCCTGACCTGACCCGGGCGCGACGGGATCAGGTGTCCGGGGTCGTATAGCGGGTCCGGCGGCGGGCGATCTCGGGGTCGATGCCCTCGATCAGGGACCAGATGCCCGCGACCCGTTCCACGAGGGTCTCCGGAGGCAGCCCGGCCAGGCCCTCGGCCGCCAGGTCGTCGATCGCCTGCGTCAGCCGGGCCATCCGCTCGCCGTGTGTGGAACACATGTTCGAATAGTAGCGGGTGGGGCGGCCGGTGCGGGTGCGATTTCGCCGAATCGGGCTAGCGGACGGCGCCGGTGACGAGCCAGCGGTCACCGCATGCGCGCAGGCCGAGGGTGATCCCGCGGGTCAGCATCCACAGGCCGATCGCGGACCAGAGCCCGATGAGGCCGGCGTCCGCCCGGTACAGGCCGATCGCGGCGGGCAGGAAGACGACGGTCGCGACGAGCGTCGTCACGGCGAGGTAGGCGCCGTCTCCGGCGCCGATCAGGATGCCGTCCAGGACGAACACCACGCCCGCGAGGGGTTGCAGCAGCGCGACGAGGAGCAGCGAGGCGAGCAGGAGGTCCCGGACGTCGCCGTCCGCGGTGAACAGGCCCGGCAGCCAGGGGCGCACGGCGAGGATGGCCAGCCCGAACACGATGCCGCAGCCGATGCCCCACCACACCATCCGGCGCGTGACGGCGCGCGTACCCGTGATGTCGGACGCGCCCAGGTAGCGTCCGGTGATGGCCTGCCCGGCGATCGCGATGGCGTCGAGCGCGAACGCCAGCAGCGTCCACACCTGGAAGCCGACCTGGTAGGCGGCGATCTCCGCGTCCCCCATGCGGGCGGCGATGGACGTCCCGACGATGAGGACGATGCGGAGCGCCGCCGTCCGGACGAGGAGGCCGAAGCCCGCCTTGGCCGACGTCCGCAACCCGTCCAGATCGGGACGGACCGAGGCCCCGTGCCGGCGCGCCGCGCGCAGGACGACGGCCGCGTAGACGGCCGCGCTGCCGGTCTGGGCGATCACGGTGCCCCAGGCCGAACCCGCGATCCCCCAGTTCAGGACGATCACGAACACTGCGGTGAGCAGCAGGTTCACCGAGAACCCGCCGACGGCGACGAGGAGCGGCGTGCGCGTGTCCTGCAGGCCGCGCAGGACGCCGGTGCCGGCGAGCACGAGCAGCATCGACGGGATGCCGAAGAGGCTCACCCTGAGGTAGGTCTCGGCGTACGGCGTCACGGTGGGGGACGCGCCGAACGCGTCCACGATCCCGGGGACGAGCGGCCAGCCGGCGGCGATCAGCGCCGCTCCGATGGCGACCGCGAGCCACATCCCGTCGATGCCCTGCCTGATCGCGGCCGGCATGTTCCCGGCGCCGACCTGCCGCGCGACCCCGGCGGTCGTCCCGTAGGCGAGGAAGACGCACAGGTAGACGAGGGTGTTGAGGGCCTGTCCCGCGACGCCGAGCCCGCCGAGCTGGGCGGTGCCGAGGTGCCCGACGATGGCCGAGTCCGACAGCAGGAACAGGGGTTCGGCGACGAGCGCTCCGAAGGCCGGCACGGCCAGGCGTAGGATCTCGCGGTCTTGCGCGGTCGCGAGCCGCCGGGATGTCGTCACCGCGTCGAGGCTATCACCGGCGTAACTGTCCTAAAGACTTCAAGCCTTACATCGCCGCGCCGGGCCGACTTTCTTTCCCGCACAGCCGGTGGATGACGTTACCGCAGGTCAAGGTGTGGTCGTGTGCGTCGTCCACGGAGAATCCACAGAGTTGTCCACAGGTCGTGCACAACCTATGCGGCGTGTCTGCACAGGGAGTCCACAGGGTTGTCCACAGGCGGCTTTGCTCAGGGAGGCGCGGGCTCGGGAGAATGTCCGACGCGTCAGATAGACGTGGGGTGAACGGTCGGCGATGGGCGGACGGGGCCGCCGGCGGGCCGAGACGAAGGGGGTGCGACGGTGAGCGTGGCCGACATCGGACCGCAGGAGCACGAGTTCGAGCGCACCCCGCCGCACGACATCTCGGCGGAGCAGGGCGTGCTCGGCGGCATGCTGCTGTCCCAGGACGCCATCGCCGAGGTCGTCGAGTTGCTGCGCACGCCCGACTTCTACCGTCCCGCGCACCAGATCATCTACGACGTCATCCTCGACCTGTACGGCCGCGGCGACCCGGCCGACGCGGTCACCGTCGCCGGCGAGCTGACCAAGAACGGCGAGATCGCCCGCATCGGGGGCGCCCCCTACCTGCACACCCTCATCTCCCTGGTGCCCACGGCGGCCAACGCCGGGTACTACGCGAAGATCGTCCACGAGCGCTCGATCCTGCGCCGGCTGGTCGAGACCGGCACCCGCATCGTCCAGATGGGCTACGCCGCCGACGGCGCCGACGCCGACGACGTCCTCGACCGCGCCCAGGCCGAGGTCTTCGCCATCGCCGAGAAGCGCGCCGGCGAGGACTACGTCGCCCTCTCGGAGATCATGCCCGGCGCCCTGGACGAGATCGAGGCCATCGGCAGCCGCGGCGGTCAGATGGTCGGCTGCCCCACCGGCTTCGCCGACCTCGACGCCCTCACCAACGGCCTGCACCCCGGCCAGATGATAGTGGTGGCCGCCCGCCCTGCCATGGGGAAGGCGCTAGAACTGGCCACCCCCCTGCCGACCCCCACGGGTTGGACGACGATGGGCGAAGTGGCGGTCGGCGATCACCTGCTCGGCCCCGACGGCAGGCCGACCCGCGTCGTCGCCGCCACCGAGGTGATGCACGGCCGTCCCTGCTACGAGATCGAGTTCTCGGACGGCGAGGTCATCATCGCCGACGCCGAGCACCAATGGCGCACCACCACGACCCCGTCACCGCGCGCGGAGGAGATCGGTCCCGCCGTCCGCGAGTCCTCCGGCCAGACGCCGGGGGACTTCGAGGAGATCCTCCGCATGGCGGTCGCCGGGGCGCGCGCCGGCGAGTTCGGACGAGCAGGGCTCGGCGCCGAGTCGGCGGCGAGCAATTCGAGCTTCACCCATTTCTTCGGCACCACGAGAAGCGTCGGCCTCTGGCCGACTAAGGAGATCAGGGCGCAAGCCGGAAGGCCGAGCGGGCACCGCCCACTGTCCACCGGCAAGACGCACCACCCCCACAAGTCCGGCGCCCCCGGGACGTCGACGGATCTCGGTCACAGTCGGTCGGCCTGCATCGCGGCGGAGCCGGAGAGCACGCCCCATCCGCATGAGGGGCATCATTCGCTGATCCGGGGCCGCGACGGCGCCATGGCCGCGTCCCCAGAAGTCGGTCGATCGGCGTTCGCCGGGCGCGCCGCCATCCGAACGACCGAGGAGATCTTCGCGACGCTGCGGCAGGAGGAAGGTCTCGTCCACGCCGTGGAGGTCGCCGGCGCCTTCGACCTCCCCGAGGCCGACCTCCCCATCGACCCCTACGTCCTCGGCGTGTGGCTCGGCGCGGGAGAACCCGGTGCCGACCAGATCACGTGCCTGGACGGCGACGTCATCGCCCAGATCGAGGCGACCGGCCAGCAGATCGCACCCGACCTGCTTCCCGGCTGCTATCTCCTGCCCGGAGTGCGCCCTCACCTGGAGTCCCTCGGCCTGCTGTCGGACGCGCACGTCCCGGCCGGTTACCTGCGGGCGTCCATGACTCAGCGGCGGGCTCTACTCGCCGGCCTGCTCGACATCCGCGGTCACGTCTCTGCCGACGGACGCATCGACCTCCTCTTCTCGTCCGCCCGTCTCGCCGAAGGAGTGCACGAACTCCTCCTCGGCCTCGGGCACCGCGCCGAACTGACGACCGGCCCAGCAGGGGACGCCGACGACGAGCCGGTGCACGAGGTCACCTTCACTCCCGCCGAGACGGTGTTCCGGCTGCCGCGCAAGGCGGCCCGGCAGCGCACGGTCGTCCCCGCGGACGCCGGGGTCCGCCACATCGTCGACGTCCGTCCCGTCGAGAGCGTGCCGGTGCGGTGCGTCCAGGTCGACAACGACGACCACATGTACCTCGCGGGGCGGCACTGCGTACCGACGCACAACTCGACGCTCGCGCTCGACTTCGCCCGCGCCGCCTCCATCAAGCATGGCCTGACCTCGGCGTTCTTCAGCCTGGAGATGGGGCGCAACGAGATCACGATGCGGCTGCTGTCCGCCGAGGCTCGGGTGGCGCTGCACGCGATGCGGTCCGGCACCATGCAGGACGAGGACTGGACGCGCCTCGCCCGCCGCATGAGCGAGGTCGCCGAGGCACCGCTGTTCATCGACGATTCGCCCAACATGTCGATGATGGAAATCCGCGCGAAGTGCCGGCGGCTCAAGCAGCAGCACGACCTGCGCCTCGTCATCATCGACTACCTGCAGCTGATGACGTCCGGCAAGCGGGTGGAGAGCCGCCAGGTCGAGGTCTCGGAGTTCTCCCGCTCGCTGAAGCTCCTCGCCAAGGAACTGGGCGTCCCGGTCATCGCGCTCTCCCAGCTCAACCGAGGCCCCGAGCAGCGAACGGACAAGAAGCCCATGGTGTCCGACCTTCGCGAATCGGGATGTGTCACGGCTTCCACACGGATCATGCGGGCGGACACCAATGAACAGGTCACCATGGGCGAGCTCGTGGCGAGTGGCGCGAGGGACGTCCCCGTATGGGCGCTCGATGAGCGCCTGAAGTACGTGCCCCGAACCATGACACACGCGTTCTCCAGTGGACGTCGAGAAGTCTTCCGCGTCTCGCTGGCCTCCGGTAAGGAGGTCGAGGCCACCGCCAACCATCCCTTCCTCACCTATCACGGCTGGCAGCCGCTCGGTGAGCTTGCGCCCGGTTCGCGCGTCGCAACCTCCAGGCATGTGCCACCGCCGCTGGAGCCAACGGCATGGCCCGAGGCGCGCGTGGTCATGTTGGCGCACCTCATCGGCGACGGATCTTTCGTCAGGCGTCAACCGATCCGCTACTCCAGTAAGGACGAGGCATGTCTTCAGGCCGTCACCGAAGCGGCCGGGCACTTCGGCATCACCGCGGTCCGGGACGACCACGAGGCAGCGCGGGTGACCACGCTCCGGTTGCCGGCGCCATACCGCCTGACTCACGGTCGCCGAAATCCGATCGTCGAGTGGCTTGACGAACTCGGACTTTTCGGAAGGCGTTCGCATGAGAAGTTCGTCCCGGCGCCGGTCTTCAGCCTTCCCAAGGAGCAGGTGGCGCTTTTCCTCAAGCATCTCTGGGCCACGGACGGCTGCGTGCACTGGGATGCAAAGAACGGCCAATGCCGTGTCTACTACGCCGCCACGAGCAGGCAACTCGTGGAGGACGTCTCCACCTTGCTGCTGCGATTCGGGATTCTCTCGCGCATCAAGAGCGTCACGAAGGGTTCCTATCGCCGCGGGTATCAGCTCCACCTCTACGGCGCGGAGAACCAGCTCGCGTTCTTCGACGCCGTCGGGGTCCATGGGGCGCGCGGTGTCATAGCCGCGTCCGCCGCCGACCTGCTCCGCGGAATTCGGTCGAACACCAATCGTGACACCGTTCCCCGAGAAGTGTGGGACGACGTCCGGAGTATTCTCGCCGATCGTGGCATGACCCATAGGGAGTTCTCTGCCGCAATCGGCACCCAGTTCTGTGGGAGTGCACTGTGGAAGCGTGCACCGAGCCGTGAGCGGCTCGGGCGCGTTGCGACTGTACTGGGCAGCGCCGAACTGGAACTGCTGTGCACCAACGACGTGTTCTGGGATGAGATAGTAGAGATCGAGAGCATCGGTGAACAGGACGTCTACGATGCCACGGTGCTCGGCCTCCATAATTTCGTGGCGAACGGAATTTCTCTCCATAACAGTATTGAGCAGGATGCGGACATGGTGATCCTGCTGCACCGCGAGGACGCCTACGAAAAGGAGTCGCCGCGCGCCGGCGAGGCCGACCTGATCGTCGCCAAGCACCGCAACGGCCCGACGGCCACCGTCACCGTCGCCTTCCAGGGCCACTACAGCCGCTTCGTAGACATGGCCCAGTGACCGCCGTCCACCCGGCATCGCATCCCCCACCTCACGTCCGGGCTGGCTTGCCATTGTTGATGCGAGACGTTGGCTTGTGCGCCTGGGGGTCGGGGGTGTGGG
>NZ_SMJW01000284.1 GCF_004348335.1 Actinomadura bangladeshensis
CCCACCCCCCTGGCTCCAGGCCGCATGACCACACCCCGGGACCCCGTCCCTGGAGTGGGACGTGCAGGCGGCGATGGTGACGCAGATCAAGTGGGGCGCGTACGACCTCTGACTTGAGGGGCGCACGATCGCCGCTGCACGTCGATCGTGCATGTCGTCCTTGGGTACCTGGGGACCGCGACCACGAAGCGCCAGGCGCCCTTGAAGATCGACCCGGCGACGGATGAGCTGATCACGCAGGCCGCGCACGCCGAGGGCCTACCTGGAGCAGCGCCACGAGGAGGTCCGCCGAGTCCATGAAGGTGCTGGACGGATCGCTCACCTCCAGTGTCGCCATGCTGACCGGCCTGTCGCCCGAGCGGATCGAGCAGTTCGGCGGTGTCGGCGACTGGGGCGAGTGAAGCAGTGCCGGTCCGTCCCGATCTCCGCTGCCCACGGCTGTCTCAAGATCATGTTGTGTGGGCGGGTGCCGGGTCTGTTCGGGAACGTGTGCGGGCCCGGAGGAACCAATGCGCGGCGACCAAAGGGATGACGCCGACGGGATACCAGGCGACATCGATGAGGTCGAACTGGGCGCCCAGCAGCTGGCGCGCGAACCAGCTGCGTTGGGAGAGTGCCGCGGGTATGGGGGTGAGCTGTGCGAACTCGATGAACCAGCAGTATGCGATCGCGGCGCTGCCGGCGGGCAGTGGGGAGACCAGCGGCCGTATGAAGATCACTATCGTGTAGACGATGGCCGCGGACAAGGCGGCGCCCGAGTACTGTTCGATGGGCCCGTCCATCGTGGCGCGGATTGCGAAGGCCGCGCCTGCAAAGCCGGCTGCCGATATCACCATCAGCAGTCGAGTCCAGCGCACTGCGAGCGACATCGCGCAATCATAGGTGGCAGCGCAGTTGAGGCGGCAAGCTGGTTTGCTGAGTTTGGACCGCGATCTGATCATTGATGGCGCGTCGGGCCTGGTATATGAAAAGTCCGGCTGCAAGGGCTTGAACGGCCACCTACATCCACGCCCGCGGTGGCCACCTCATGTTCCCAGCCAAGGAGAAACGCCAAGCCCTGTTCGATGCTTTCGACGCCCGCCGCGACCCCACCTGGCGCGAAGACAACCCCACCGTCCGCACCCGCTCCGGCCCGCGCATCATGGCCTCGCTCCGAAACCTGGGCATCGGCGCCCTACACCTGGCCGGACGTCCAGAGATCACCACTTGGAACGGCCGTGCTCCGCTGCCTGCGCGAGTATCTGCCGGGCCCCGCGAGGAGGGGTCCAAGGACGACTTCCACGCTTCCCTGTACGCGCAAACCCGCACGGCCCGCCAGTACTTCAAGGCTGAGCATGATGTGCCGCTGACCACCGGCTCCTTCACCGGCCACCTGCGGCTGGTCCGGTAGGGGCTCCTCTTGGCCGCTACTTCTCCGCTGGCACCTCGTCTCGGGATGCTGGGTTGTCCGATGGGTTGGCGGAGGTAGTGGAGTTGGGCGCGGCTGGCGTCGCCTCGTCCTCGACGGCTGTCTCTCTTGGGTGGTCGGCGGTGGCACACTGGGGCGCGGTAGCGCGTAGTGCGGACGGTCGAGTGGACGGTGGGTGGTCGGTGGCTCTGGTGCCGTCCGGTACCCCTGGCGTCCGTGCGGCCGGGGAGAAGACCGCTGGGCGTCTCCCCGGCCGGGTTCGGGAGTGGCGGCCGCCGTGGCCGCTCGATCTTCATGGGACGGTCTCGCCGCATCGGCGGGGGCATCATGATCCCGCGTTCCGGGTCGAGCGGGACGGGTCGGTCTGGCGCGCGTCCTATACGCCCGACGGGCCGGGGACGTTGCGGCTTCGGTGGGTCGGGGACGTCGTCGAGGCGACGGCTTGGGGGCCCGGGGCCGAGTGGTTGCTGGACGGGGTGCCCGAGCTGCTCGGCGTCGACGATGAGCCGGACGGGTTCGTCGCGCGGCATGACGTCGTCCGGGAGCAGGCGCGCCGGCGTGAGGGGCTGCGGATCGGGAAGTCGCGGCGGGTCTTCGAGGCGCTCGTGCCGGCCGTGATGGAGCAGAAGGTGCTCGCGCAGGAGGCCTGGCGCGGGTGGGGGTACCTACTGCGGCGGTTCGGGGAGCCCGCGCCGGGGGCGCCGCACATGCGGGTTCCGCCGCCGCCGCAGGTGTGGGTCCGGATTCCCTCGTGGGAGTGGCACCGGTCCGGGCTGGAGGCCGTCCGCGCCAGGACGATCATCGGGGCCGCGCGGGTCGCGCAGCGGCTGGAGGAGGACGCCGGGGAGGCGCGGCTCAGGTCGCTGCCGGGCATCGGGGTCTGGACGGCGGCCGAGATCCGGCAGCGGGCGGTCGGCGATCCCGACGCCGTCTCCGTGGGCGACTACAACCTGCCCGGCCTGGTCGGCTGGGCGCTGGCGGGCCGCAAGGTCGACGACGCCGGGATGCTCGAACTGCTGGAGCCCTACGCCGGTCATCGGTACCGGGTCACCCGGCTGCTGGAATCGTCCGGGAGGCGCCCGCCGAGGCGCGGCCCCCGGTTGGCCGTGCGGGACTACCGGTCGTTCTGACCGGGTCGACGGCCGCGCGGCGGCGCAGCCAGAAGTTGTTCGGGGTCCAGTCGAGGCCGTCCCGGCTGTCGGCGCCGAACAGGGGGCCGAGGACGGCGAGGGCGATGATGATGCCGAGCACGTACAGCATGGTCTTGCTCCTTTGGGATCGCTGAGGGGCGTTCCCGCGCGGGGCGATCGGGGGAGCCGGGGTGTCCGTCCCTTTCCGTCGCACCTACAGTTTGACTCCGTCCAACGTTCAGGTCCAGCGACCGTTCCTGGAGGGATTGTGTAAGAATCACTTCACGATGTTGGATCTCGGACGGCTGCGGGTGCTCCGCGAACTCAAGCTGCGCGGGACGCTCGGCGCCGTGGCCGACGTCCTCGGGTACACGCCTTCGGCGGTGTCGCAGCAGCTCGCCCAGCTGCAGAAGGACGTCGGCGTCCCGGTGGTGGAGCGGGTCGGGCGGCGGCTGCGGCTGACCACGGCGGGGGAGGTGCTCGCCGAGCACGCCGAGACGCTGCTGGCGGAGGCCAAGCGGGCCGAGGAGGCGACGGTCGCGGCGAGCGGGCGGGTCGCCGGGGTCGTGCGGCTCGTCGGGTTCCAGACGGCGTTGCTGCATGTGCTGGCGCCCGCGCTGCCGCGGCTGGCCGGCCAGTATCCGGACCTCGTGGTCGACGTCCTGGACGAGGAGTTCCACCGGGTCCTGCAGGCGCTGGTGCTGCAGGAGATCGACGTGGTGCTGACGGACGAGTACTCGCACCTGCCGCGCCCCCGGAGGCCCGAGCTGACGTCCGAGGTGCTGGTCACGGAGATGATGCGGGTCGCGCTGCCGGAGAACCATCCGCTGGCGGTCAGCGGCGCTCCGGTGCGGCTGGCCGATCTCGCGGAGTCCCCCTGGGTGACCGGGCATGTCGGGACGAACCACGCCGATCTCCTGGAGCGGACGTGCGTGGAGCTGGGCGGATTCCGGCCCGACGTGCGCTACCGGTCGAACGACCTGCTGATCATCTTCGCGATGGTCGCGTCCGGCGGGGCGGTGTGCCTGATCCCCGACCTGGCGCTCGCCGAGCGGGAGGAGGGCATCGTCGTCCGGGACGTGGCCGACGCCCCGGTCGACCGCCGCATGGTCCTGTGGACGCGGGTGGGCGCCGAGGTGCGGCCGTCGGTGCAGGCGGTCCTGACCGAACTGCGCAAGTCGGCGGACGCGCTGGTCGAGCGGCGGCCCAGCTGCCTGCGCGGCGCCCCCTGATCAGGTCTTCCAGGACGAGAGCGCCGCGTCGATCTCCTTGCGGGTCGGCAGCCTGAGCGACTTCGGCGCCTTCTCCGGAAAGCCGTATTCGCGTGCGTATGCGGCGGCCAGGGTTCCGTCGGGCGTGCGGAAGCCCGCACGCTGCAGGATGTCGCGGGCCGAGCGCGTGCCCAGTGCCGCTTGGAACGCCTCCGCCGCGGCACGTCGGCGTGCGTCTCTCGTGGTCACTGCATAGGGGTGGTCGAGCATGAGCGTGCCTTCGTCCGGCATGAGGCTCACGACCGGGTTCGGACGGTGGGTTTCGTTATAGGCGACCACTGCCTGCTCTGTGGTGACCGCCAGCGGACGGTCGAACCGTTCGGCGCCGACCAGTCCGGCCAGGGTCGCCGTTGAGCCGCCGTCCTTGCGGAGCGCTTCGGCCACGTCGGCGTCCTTGTCGACCTGTTCGACCGCGAGCATGGCGATGGTGCCGGTCATTCCTGTGCTCGGGTCGGCCGCGATCCGGTCCAAGGGGATCCCGCCTGCCTTGGCCTTGCGCAGAAGCTTCCAACTGATGTCGACGTCGGCGTCCGTGAGTTCGTCCTTCACCGGACGGGTCGTGGCCAGCACGACCGGCGTCGAGGCCACCGACTGGGCGAACTGCGGGACGGACGTGTCCCCGCTCTCGCGGGCGATGCTCAGCCACAGCGACGACTCCGGCACCCACGCGTCCACGTCGCCGGACTCGTAGGCGGCGGGCGCGACCGGCCGGACGCGCGCGTGGACGCAGCGCCCGCCCACCCGGTGCTTCTCCACGTTGAAACGTGACGCCGCGTCACTCAGTGCGGGCGCGATCTCCGGCTGCGCCGCGACGGTGATCCGCACCGGCGCGCCCGCGCAGGCCGGCGCGGAGAACAGGCCGGACGCCCACGCGCCGCCGCCGGCGCCCGACAGCAGCAGCGCTCCGGCGGCCCAGACCGCCGGGCGCCGCCACAGCGGGCGTCCCTCTCCGTCCACGGCTCTGTCATACCGGACCGTGCGTTCACTTGCGGCGTGTTGTTGTTATGGGAGCTCCCATAACAACAACACGCCGCAGGTCAACGGGAGATGGGGGTCAGGGGGAGGCGGCCGAAATTCCCGATTCCGTCGGTTCGGCGGGACGCTTCCAGGCGCTCCGCCGGGACCTCGCCGTACAGGGTCGTGCGCTGCCTGGCGGGACGTCCCGCGCGCCGGGCGATCTCCTCCAGGTCGCTGATCGGCTTGAACGACCCGTTCTCCGACCCGGCCATGCGGCTGATGGTCTCCTCCATCAGCGTGCCGCCCAGGTCGTTCACGCCCCCTTGCAGGACGCGCGTGCACAGCTCGTCGCCCAGCTTCACCCACGACGTCTGGATGTTGGGGATCGCGCCGTGCAGCAGGATTCGCGCCAGGGCATGGACGGCCACGTTCTCCCGGACGGTCGGTCCCGGACGGGCCAGCCCGGCGAGATAGATGGGCGAGTTGTGGTGGACGAAGGGCAGCAGCACGAATTCGCTGAACCCGCCCGTCCGCTCCTGGATGGAGCGGAGCAGTTTGATGTGCGCGACCCAGTGCGACGGTGTGTCGACGTGCCCGTACATCATCGTGGACGTCGTCGGGAGCCCGATCTCGTGCGCGGTGGTGACGACCTCGACCCACTGGTCGGTGGGCAGCTTCCCCTTGGTCAGTACCCACCGGACGTCGTCGTCCAGGATCTCGGCGGCCGTCCCCGGGAGCGAGTCGACCCCGGCCTCCTTCGCCGCCTGCAACCATTCCCGGATCGACAGGTCGGTCCTGGACGCGCCGTTCACGACCTCCATCGGGCTGTACGAATGCAGATGGATGTCAGGCGCGCGCCGCTTCACCTCACGCGCGAGGTCGAAGTAGGCAGTACCGGGAAGATCCGGGTGGATGCCGCCCTGCATGCAGATCTCGGTGGCACCCGCCGCCCACGCCTCGTCCACCCGGTCCCCGACCTGGCTCAGGGACAGGGTGTAGGCGTCGGCATCGGTCCGGCGCTGGGCGAACGCACAGAACCGACAGCCGGTGTAGCAGACGTTCGTGAAGTTGATGTTCCGCGTGACGACGTACGTGACGTCGTCGCCGACTGCGTCCCGGCGCAGGTCATCAGCCAGCCGGGCCAGCGCATCGAGCTCGGGTCCATCGGCGTGCAGAAGGGCGAGGGCCTCATCGTCCGACAGTCCGGCAGGGTCCTGCTCCGCGCGCGCGAGAGCGGCCTTGACGTCGGCGTCGAATCGCTGGGGCGCGGACATGCGCTCCTTCAGCGCGTCCCAGTCCCCGTAGACCTCGTCGAAGTCGTCCCGCCGGTCACTGGTCCGTCCCGTCGTGTCGATCGACGTGTGCAGATCAGTGCGCCCGGACGCCTCGAACCCGCCATCGGGCTCCTGCCACGGACGCCCCTCCAGCACCGCGTCCTCCCGGGCCAGCCCGGTGGCCGGGTCGGCGAGAGCGGCGACGTGCCCGATGAGCCGCGGATCGAGCCACGGCTCACCCCGCCGCACGTACTCGGGGTAGATCGTCAGCCGTTCCCGCAGCGTGAACCCGGCATCGGCGGTCCGCTCGGCCAGCTCGTCGATCTGCGGCCACGGCCGCTCCGGGTTCACGTGGTCGGGCGTCAGCGGTGAGACCCCGCCCCAGTCGTCGATTCCGGCCCGCAGCATCAGCGCGAACTGGTCGGCGACCAGGTTCGGCGGCGCCTGCACGCGCGCCTTCGGCCCCAGAATGAGCCGGGTCACCGCGATCGTCGCGGCCAGCTCCTCCAGCTCCGCGTCGGGCGTGTCGCGCATCTTCGTGTCGGGCTTCGCGCGGAAGTTCTGGACGATCACCTCCTGGATCGCCCCGTACTCCCGCATCGTCCGCCGGATCTCGAAGATCGCGTCCGCGCGCTCCTCGACCGTCTCGCCGATGCCGATCAGGATGCCCGTCGTGAACGGCACGTTCGTGCGGCCGGCGTCCTCCAGGACGCGCAGCCGGACGGCCGGGTCCTTGTCCGGCGACCCGAAGTGCGGCCCGCCCTTCTCGCTGAACAGCCGCGTCGCCGTCGTCTCCAGCATCATGCCCATGGACGGCGCGACCGGCTTGAGCCGCTGGAAGTCGCGCCACGTCAGCACGCCCGGGTTCAGGTGCGGCAGCAGCCCGGTCTCCTCCAGCACCCGGATCGCCATCGCCCGCACATAGGACAGCGTGTCGTCGTAGCCGTGCGCGTCCAGCCACTCGCGGGCCTGCTTCCACCGGTCCTCGGGACGGTCCCCGAGCGTGAACAGGGCCTCCTTGCAGCCCATCTCCGCGCCGCGCCGGGCGATCTCCAGCACCTCGTCCGGGCTGAGGTAGGGCGACTCAAGCCGATGCGGGACGGTCGCGAACGTGCAGTACCCGCAGCGGTCCCGGCACAGCCGGGTCAGCGGGATGAAGACCTTGCGGCTGTAGGTGATGACGCCCGGGCGGCCGGCGGCCTCCAGACCGGCGTCCCGGGTGCGGGCCGCATGGGCGAGCAGATCGTCGAGCTGCGCCCCGCGGGCCTGCAGCAGTGTGGTGGCCTCGGATCGGTCCAGTGTCTTGCCGTCACGCGCGCGGGCCAGGGCCCGGCGAAGAGCGGAGCTCGTCGCGTCCATGCGGGCACTCTATGCCAATCGTCATAATTCGCGCCCGACCGGGGTCCCGCAATGGGACCAGCCCCGGCCACCTCGGATCTATTCCCGCTCAGCGCACCTCGATGAAGGCGTCGGCGCTGCGTGCCGGGCGGTCGCGCGGGGGTGCGGCCGCGTGGCCGACGCCCACCGCGCCCATCGGATCCCACTCGTCCGGCAGGTCGAGCACCTCGCGCACCACGTCACGGCAGAACATCGTGCTCGACACCCAGCACGAGCCGAGCCCCTCCACGGCCAGCGCGACCAGCAGGTTCTCCACGCCCGCGCCCGCCGCCACCACGAACATCTCCCGCTCGGCGCGCGACCGGCGCTCGTCGGGGTAGTCGTGCGAGCCGTCCATCACCAGGCAGGGAACCACCAGGTAGGGGGCCCGCCGGAGCACGTCGCCGCGGCGGAGCCGCTTGGCGATCGACTCCTCGGAGAACCCGTCCCGCCGCAGGTCGGCCTCCCAGGCGTCGCGCATCGCGTCCAGCAGCCGCGTCCGGGACTCCGCCGACTCCAGCAGGACGAACCGCCACGGCGTCGTGTGGTGCGGCGCCGGCGCGGTGATCGCCGCACCGACGGCCCGCCGCACCGCCGCCGGGTCCACCGGCTCCTCGGTGAACTCCCGGATCGTCCGCCGCGCACGCAGCACGTCCGCCGACCCGAACCGGAACATGTCCTCGGCGGGCGGACGAACCAGCGCCCGCGCGCCCGGCCCGTCCTCAGCGGTCACGAGCCCGGCGAGCCCCCGCACAACGGCGATCGGCACCCCGTCAAGCTTCCCCTTGACCAATTCGCCCGCAGCGGCGATCTCATCGGCCACGGCCGTGATCGTCACATCGAGCCGATTGCCATAAGAGTCGTCGCGCCCGCGCAGATCACTGAGCGGATCCAGCCCGGCGACCCCGATGGCGGCGTCGGTCAATCCATTCCGCCAGGGCCGTCCGAGCGTGTCGGAAACAATGACGCCCACGTCCACACCGACGAGCTTTCGCACCCCGGCACGAATACGCCTTGCCGACGCATCAGGGTCCTCCGGCAGAAGCAACACCGTTCCGGGCCGGGTATTGGACGCGTCCACACCGGCCGCCGCGAGCACTAGCCCCTGCCGCGTCTCCACGATCCGGGTCTCGCCCCGCGCATGCGTCCGCCGCGCGACCACCCGCACGGTCTCGGCGTCGATGGCCTTCTCCCGGTCGTCCGCGACCAGGACCCGCCCCTCCGCCTTACTCACGATCTTGGACGTGACGACGAGAACGTCCCCGTCCGCGACCAGGCCGGCGGGAATCAGCGCGGCGATGTCGTCGCCCTCGGCGACCTCGGGAAGCCCCGGAACGCCGAAAACCTCGATCCTCATTCGTCGTCCTCCGCCCGCTTGAGTCCGACCGCGAGATCGAGCGCGGCCCGCGCGATATCGACCGTCGCGGCCTCGTCGCTCATCAGCAATGGCCGCGACCGCACCTCGATGCCCTCGACCCGCACATCCGCGTCAGCCGAATCGACGAGCCACCCATCGAGCAGCCCGAGCCCGTAAAGCTCGGCGACCGCCAGAGCCGACGTCTCAACCCCGATCGCCGTCAAGCAGGCATCGGCCATTCCCCGCACCGGCGCCCCGCCGATGATCGGCGAAACCCCCACCACGGTCTTCGCCGCGATGGCGTCCCGGATACCGGGCACCGCGAGGATCGTCCCGATGCTCACCACCGGGTTGGACGGCGGGAAGATCACCACATCGGCGGCCTCGATCGCCGCCAGCACTCCGGGCGCCGGCTTGGCGTCCTCCGCGCCGACCGCCGCGATCGACAGCGCCGGGACCGACGCCCGCAGCCGCACCCACCACTCCTGGAAGTGGATCGCCCGCCGCCCCTTGTCGTCCTCGATGACCACGTGCGTCTCGACCTGGTCGTCGGTCATCGGGATCAGCCGCACCCCCGGCTTCCACCGATCGCACAGCGCCTCGGTGACGGCGGACAGCTTGTACCCGGCCGCGAGCATCTGCGTCCGCACGATGTGCGTCGCGAAGTCCCGGTCCCCGAGCCCGAACCAGGCGGGGCCGACACCATAGGAGGCGAGCTCTTCCTTGACGGTGAACGTCTCGTCCGCCCGCCCCCAGCCCTGCTCCTCGTTGATCCCGCCGCCGAGCGTGTACATCACGGTGTCGAGATCGGGGCAGACCCGCAGCCCGAACAGCGAGATGTCGTCCCCGGTGTTCCCGATGACGGTGATCTCCGCCTCCGGAGCCGCCCCCCGCAGCCCCCGCAGGAAC
>NZ_SMJW01000285.1 GCF_004348335.1 Actinomadura bangladeshensis
CCCCCGGCACCGCGCCCGCCGACACCCCCGGCTCCGACCACGACCGCGTCGCCGAGGCCGGCGGCCTCCTCGTCATCGGCACCGGCCGCTACCACAGCAGCCGCCTGGACGACCAGCTCCGCGGCCGCGCCGGGCGCCAGGGCGACCCCGGCGCCTCGGTCTTCTTCACCAGCCTCCAGGACGGCCTCGTCACCCGCTACGCGCCCGACGAGAAGAGCAAGGCCCCCTCCGACGACGACGGGCTCATCACCGACAAGGGCGCGCACTGGATCGTCGGCCACGCCCAGCGCGTCGCCGAAGGCGTCGACCTCGAACTGCACCGCAACACCTGGCGCTACAACCACCTGATCGGCCTCCAGCGCCGCGACCTGCTCACCGAACGCGACGCCGTCCTGCGCGGCGACGCCGCCGACAAGGCCATGGCCTCCTCGGCCCCCGCCAAGCACGCCGACCTCACCGAGACCGCCGGCGCCAAGGCGGTGGCCGCCGCCGCCCGCCAGATCGTCCTCTACGAACTGGACCGCTGCTGGGCCGAGCACCTCGCCTACCTCGCGGACCTCCGCGAGGGCATCCACCTGCGCTCCCTGGGGCGCGGCCTCGACCCCCTGGTCGAGTTCAACCGCGAGGCCGTCCCCGCCGGCAAGCGCCTCCTCGCCGAAGCCCGGAAGCGCTCAGTGGAGACGTTCGAGACCCTCACCGCCACCGAGGACGGCATAGACCTCGACGCCGCCGGCCTGAAGCGCCCGTCCGCCACCTGGACCTACCTGGTCCACGACAACCCCTTCGGCTCCCTGGACGAACGAGCCCTGCGGGGCCTGATCAACATGTTCAAACGCCGCTGACCCACCACGGCCCCCAATCCCGCCACGACCATGGCGGGACCCGGTAGCTGCCATCAGGAGCGTAGGCGGAGGCCGCGGGGGGTCGGGTGGAAGCCTGCTGCTTCCAGGGCGGCGGCCAGGGGGGAGTCGTTAATCGACTCGCCGTCGGCGCGCTCGACGGTCAGTCTGCCGAGTGCGCCCTCGCGGACGGCGAGGGCCAGGGCGTCGACCGCCGGTTGCCGGACGTCCGGGTCGTCGTCCCAGGTCAGGAGGGTCTTGCCGCCGCGTTCGACGTAGAGGACGAGGCGGCCCTCGATCAGGACGACCAGCGCGCCCGCCTTGCGGCCGGGCTTGTGGCCGCCGGCGACCTCGTCGTCGCGGCCCGGCCAGGGCAGGGCCGCGCCGTAGGGGTTGGCGGGGTCGGCGGCGGCGAGGACCAGGGCGCGGACGTCGGGTTTGCGGGGTGTCTCCCAGAGTGCGGAGATGTCGTCCGGGGGCGTGGTCGCGGGACGGAGGGCCCGGAGGCGGTCGACGGCGCCCGGCAGGGCGAACTGCGCGGCTCCCAGGCCCTCGACGAAGTAGCCGCGGCGGCAGCGACCCGTCTCCTCGAACGCGCGCAGCACCGGGTAGACGGCGGAGAACCCGCCCGGAGTGCGTTCGGCGGCGACGGCGCCGCGTATGACGATGCCGTACCGCTCCAGGAGCGCCTCGGCCAGGGCGTGGGAGCGCAGAGTCGCGGTGGTCTCGCGTTGGGGGAGCGGCCACCAGCGTCCGGCGACCGTGGGCGGACCCGTCCGGGACGGCAGGACGGGACGTCCGCGGCGCGTCGTCCGGGAACGGTGCGCCGGACGGCCGGACCCCAGCGCGGCGCGCAGCGGCGACATCGTGTCGTTGGTGAGGCGCCCCGACCAGACAAGGTCCCAGACGGCGGTGACCAGGTCGGCGTCATTGGCGGTGACGTCCTGGTTCACCCGGTCGGACAGCGTGCGGAAGAAATGCGCCCCGCCGTCGCCGAGCGCGTCCAGAACCGCCCGGTGCACGGGCGTCATGGTGATCTCCGCGGGTTCCGGCATGAGGAGCGGCGCGGTGTCGGCCAGGTAGAGCGCCACCCAGCCGTCGCCTCCCGGCAGGCCGCCCTGGCCGGCCCACACGACCTCGCCGGCGGACGTGAGCTCGTCCAGCATCGCCGGGGTGTAGCCGGGGACCCGGGACGGCAGGATCAGCGACTCCAGCGCCGAGGCGGGGACGGCCGCGCCCTGCAGTTGCTCGATCGCCTGGACGAGCGCGTCGACGCCGCGCAGCCGCGACCCGCCCGCGATGCCGTGCCAGGCCGGCAGGAAACGGCCGAGCGACTCCGGCGGGGACGGCTCGACCTCGGCGCGCAGCCGGGCCAGGCTGCGGCGGCGCAGCATCCGCAGGACGCCGGCGTCGCACCATTCGGTCGTCAGCGGGCCCGCCACCGCCTCGACGGGCAGGAACTCGCCCTCGACGACGCGTCCGGCGCCCGCCAGCCGGCGCAGCGTCTCGGTCACCACGGCGACGCCGAGCCCGAAGCGGGCGGCGGCCGCGTCCGCCCGGAACGGCCCGTGCGTACGCGCGTAGCGTGAGACCAGGTCGCCGAGCGGGTCGTCCACCGGTTCGAGGAACGCCTCCGGGACGCCCACGGGCAGCGGCGCGCCGAGCGCGTCGCGGAGCCGTCCGGCGTCCTCGATCGCGGCCCAGCGCTCCTGTCCGGCGATCCGGACGCGAACGGCCCGCCGCGTCCCTTCGAGCTCCACCAGCCACCGCCCCACCCGCGCGACCGCCTCCGCACCGAGCCTCTCCGCCCGGTCGACGTCCGCGGGAGGGACGCCGTCCGGAGGGAGGCCGTTGGGGCCGGTGTCGGTCAGGGGTGCGTCGGCGGGGAGGGTGCGTTCGGCGGCCTCGGCCGTGGTGAGGGGGCCGAGGGTGCGGAGGAGGTCGGCGACGCCCTCCAGGTCGCGGGCGCGGCGGTCGGCGGCCAGGCGCTGGAGTTCGCGCTCGGTCTCGGCGACGGCGTCGAGGTCGAGCAGCTCGCGGAGGTCGGCCTGACCGAGGAGCTCGGCGAGCAGCGCCGAATCGAGCGCGAGCGCCTGGGCGCGGCGTTCGGCGAGCGGCGAGTCGCCCTCGTACATGAACGCGCCGACGTAGTGGAACAGCAGGGAGCGCGCGTAGGGCGAGGGTTCGGGCGTCTCCACCTCGACCATGCGGACCTTGCGCCCCGACAGGTCGCGCATCAGCTGCACCAGGCCGGGGACGTCGAACACGTCCTGCAGGCACTCGCGCATCGTCTCCAGCACGATCGGGAACGACGGGTACTTGCTCGCGACGGCCAGGAGCTGCGCGGCGCGCTGGCGCTGCTGCCAGAGCGGCATGCGCTTGTCCGGACGGCGGCGCGGGAGCAGCAGCGACCGCGCGGCGCATTCGCGGAACCGGGCGGCGAACAGCGCCGAGCCGCCCAGCTCGTCCACGACGACGCGCTCGACGTCGTCGGCGTCGAAGACGGCGAGGTCGAGACCGGGCGCCTCGTCCATGTCGGGGATGCGGATGACGATGCCGTCGTCGGCGTGCATGGCCTGCGCGTCGACGCCGTACCGTTCGCGCAGGCGGCCCGCGATGGCGAGCGCCCAGGGCGCGTGGACGCGCGCGCCCAGCGGGGAGTGGACGACCATCCGCCAGTCGCCGAGCTCGTCGCGGAAGCGCTCGACGACCATCGTGCGGTCGTCGGGGACGTGCCCGGTCGCCTCGCGCTGCTCGCTCAGGTAGGAGACGAGGTTGGCGGACGCCCACGCGTCCAGCCCGGCGGCGGAGACCCGGTTCCGGGCCTCCTCGGCGGGCAGGCCGGCCAGCTCGCGGGTGAACGAGCCGAGCGCGCGCCCCAGTTCGGCGGGGCGCCCGAGGGTGTCGCCGTGCCAGAACGGCAGCTTGCCGGGCTGGCCGGGCGCGGGCGAGACGAGCACCCGGTCGGGCGTGATGTCCTCGATGCGCCACGAGCTGGCGCCGAGGACGAACACGTCGCCGACGCGGGACTCGTAGACCATCTCCTCGTCCAGTTCGCCGACGCGGGACGACTTCTCCCCTACGAGGAAGACGCCGAACAGGCCGCGGTCGGGGATCGTGCCGCCGCTGGTCACGGCGAGGCGCTGCGCGCCGGGGCGGTCGTGCAGGACACCGGTCACGCGGTCCCAGACGAGGCGGGGGCGGAGCTCGCCGAACTCGTCGCTGGGGTAGCGCCCGGCGAGCATGTCGAGGGTCGCCTCCAGCGCCGAGCGCGGGAGGGTCGCGTAGGGGGCGGCGCGTTTGACCAGGGATTCGAGGTCGTCGACCGTCCACTCGTCCATGGAGACCATCGCGACGACCTGCTGCGCGAGGACGTCCAGGGGGTTGCGCGGGTAGCGCAGCTCCTCGATCTCACCGCCGCGCATGCGTTCGGCCACCACGGTCGTCTGGACGAGGTCGCCCCGGTACTTGGGGAAGATGACGCCCTTGGACACGGCGCCGACCTGGTGCCCGGCACGTCCGACCCGCTGGAGCCCGTTGGCCACCGACGGCGGCGACTCCACCTGGACGACCAGATCGACGGCGCCCATGTCGATGCCCAGTTCCAGGCTGGACGTCGCCACGACCGCCGGGAGGCGGCCCTCCTTCAGAGCGTTCTCGATGCCCGCCCGCTCCTCCTTGGACACCGAGCCGTGGTGCGCTCTGGCGATCTCCACGGGCGCGCCCCTGGCCGCACCCGCCTGCGCCATCGTGGCGGCGGGGGAGTGGTCTTCGGGCAGGGGCTCGCCCGTCGCGCGCTCGTAGGCGAGTTCGTTCAGGCGTCCGCACAGCCGTTCGGCCAGCCGGCGCGAGTTCGCGAAGACGAGCGTCGAGCGGTGCGCCTGGATGAGGTCGAGCAGGCGGTCTTCGACATGGGGCCAGATGCTGCGCCGGCGGGGATCGACCGCACCGGAGTCGTCGACGAACTGGCCGACCTCGCCCATGTCCTCCACGGGGACGACGATGTCGAGGTCGAAGACCTTGTCCGACCGCGGCTGGACGACCGCCGCCGGCCGGGTGCCGCCGAGGAACGCGGCCACCTCGCCGGCCGGGCGGACGGTCGCCGACAGCCCGATCCGCTGCGCGGGCCGTTCGAGGAGGGCGTCGAGCCGTTCGAGGGACAGCGCCAGGTGCGCGCCGCGCTTGGTGCCCGCCACCGCGTGCACCTCGTCCACGATGACGGTCTCGACGCCGCGCAGCGACTCGCGCGCCCGCGAGGTGAGGATCAGGAACAGCGACTCCGGCGTCGTGATCAGGATGTCCGGCGGTTTGACGGCGAGCCGGCGGCGCTCGTCGGCCGGGGTGTCGCCGGACCGCATGCCGACCCGGACGCCCGGTTCCGGCAGGTCGAGGCGCCGCGCCGCCTGCCGGATGCCGGTCAGCGGGGCGCGCAGGTTGCGCTCGACGTCGACGGCGAGGGCCTTCAGCGGCGACACGTACAGGACGCGGCAGCGGCGGAGCGGATCGTCCGGGACGGGTTCGGTGGCGAGCCGGTCGAGCGACCACAGGAACGCCGCGAGCGTCTTGCCGGACCCGGTCGGCGCCACGACCAGCGTGCTGTCGCCCCCCGCGATCGACTCCCACGCCCCCGCCTGGGCGGGCGTGGGCGCGGCGAAGGCCCCGGCGAACCAGGCACGGGTCGCCGGGGAGAAGCGTTCGAGCACGTCACCGCCCATGGCGCCATACTGCCTCGCGGGTCTGACAGAACGCGCCGATGTGGCGTGCGTCACGTTGTAAGCAAGCGCTTGTCCGGGCAGGGTCTACGGGGAGGACGCCCACCCCAAGGGAGCTCTCCATGCCCTACGTCCTGCTCGCCCTCGGGATCTCGGTCGCGCTGGCCGCCGCCAACGCGCACGCTCCCCGGCGCAACGCCGTGCTGCTCGCGCCGAGCTTCTTCCTCGGCTGGCTGACGATCGAGATGGCGCCGCACGCGCTCGCCGCCGGCGCCGTCGCCACCGCGCTCGCGGCCGCGTCCGGCGGACTGGACGGCTGGGCGGGCTGGACGGGCCTCGCCCTGGCGCTCGCCGGCATGGCGGGCATCGCGGCCGCGATCGCCGCGTCCCGCCGTACGGTCGTCACCCTGCGCGGCTGCGGCGCGCCCCTCGACCTGGACCCTGAGGGCGCTCCCCGCTACCCCTTGGCGCATCTGGTCGTCCCGCCGCTCTGCCTGATCCCGCGCAAGGGCGTGCGGGTCGACCGGAACATCGTCTACCGGGAGGAAGGCCGGCTGCGCCTGAAACTGGACGTCTTCCGGCCCGCCGAGGACGGTGGGCTCCGCCCTGGGCTCATGCAGATCCACGGTGGTGCCTGGGTCATCGGAGACAAGCGCGAGCAGGGCCTGCCTCTGCTCAACCACATGGCCCTGCAGGGGTGGGTCGGCTTCAACGTCAACTACCGGCTCAGCCCACGCGCCACCTGGCCCGAGCATCTGATCGACCTGAAGCACTTCGTCGCCTGGTACAAGGAGCACGCCGAGGAGTACGGCGCCGACCCCGACTTCCTCTGCGTGACCGGTGGCTCGGCCGGCGGGCACCTCACCGCGCTGGTGGCGCTGTCCGCGAACGAACCGCGATTCCAGCCGGGCTTCGAGGACGTCGACACCTCCGTGCAGGGTGCCGTCCCGTTCTACGGCGTCTACAACCTCGTTGAAGCGGGACCATGGCCGGTCCCCATGGGAGCCACCCACATCATGGAGAAGATGGTGGTGAAGAAGCCGTTCGCCGAGAACTACGAGGTGTACGCACAGGCGTCCCCCGTCTCGTACATCAGCGAGGACGCGCCGCCCTTCTTCGTCATCCACGGAAGCCGCGACTCGCTCATCCCCGTGGCGGAGGCCCGCCGCTTCGTCGAACGGCTCCGGGACGCCTCCCGGTCACCCGTCATCTACGCCGAGATGAAGGGCGCCCAGCACGCGTTCGACGTGTTCCCCTCCTACCGGACGGCCCGCGTCATCGAAGCCGTCGAGCGCTATCTGACGGGACTGCACCGCCAGTACCGCCAGGGGACCGGACCCGCCGTCCCCGGCGAGGTCGTGCAGTCCTTGGAGAAACCCTCCGTCGGATAGCGTGGACGGTGTGCGGCTCACAGTTTTCTGGGATCGAATGAATCAGCAGTTCGGCGAGAGCTATGCCCAGAGCGTGGCCAAGGACTACGTCATAGCGGAGCTGGGCGGCCGCACCATAGAGCAGGCCCTCGCCGACGGCGAGCCGGCCAAGAAGGTCTGGCAGGCCGTCGTCGCCACCTTCGACGTCCCCTCGACCCTGCAGTAGGGGGATCGGCGCCGTAGGGGATCAGTCCGGGACGGGCAGGTGCGCGTAGAGGTCCATCGCGTCCACGGACGACGGCAGTTCGCTCACCTGGCCGTCACCGACCTCCACCACGCGCCAGGCGCCGTCCGTGCGGCGGGCCAGATCGGTCGTGATGAACCGGCAGCCGAGGGCGCGGACGGCCGGGGCCACCGCGTCCAGGTCCGGGTCGGGTTCCACGCCGGGGCTGTCGGGATGGGGGCCCACCAGCGCGGGTTCGCCGTCCACCCACCACACGCGCGCCTCGCCGTCGCCGTCGTACTCCTCGAACTCGCGCACGACGAGACCGCCGGCCAGGTGGTCGTCCCGGAGCGCGACCATCTTGGAGGCGATGTCGTGCAACTGGGCCAGGTTCCGCACGTCCGGGACGAAGCACGCCTCCTCCCATTCGTGCTTGCACGACTTCACGTAGTCCTTGACCACGGCGGGCCCGGGCCGCAGCGGCCGGACCAGCTCGGCCAGTTCGCTGAGATCGCCCGGATCCTGGCCCGTGCCCAGCGGGCGCCACACGCTGTGCGGCGTCAGCCCGGCGAACGTCTCGTGCCAGCCCGGCAGCTCGTGCGCGCGCCTATAGTCGTCCGGGTGCGTCAGCAGGAACGTTCCGCGCCGCTTCAGGGTCGCGGCCATGGCGGCGTACTCGTCCGCCGACAGCATCCAGCCGCGGTACCAGGCCGGGCCCAGGCCGGGGGGCACCGCGTCGACCGCGTCCTCCACGTCACCGCGCCGCAGCGCGTCGTGGTCGATCAGGGCGGTCTCGCCGTAGTGGTCCCCTACGGCCGCGGCCTCGCGGGAGAAATGGGGGTCAACGCGCCGGGGATGGAGCGGATCGACGCAGAAAAGGACGGTCAGCGTCATGATTGGAGCCCTCCGTGGACGGCGCCAGCGTACGGGGTCCGGACCATCGCGCGCACGGCGATTCCCACCCGAATCGCCATACCGGACGATGATCGAACGGATGTTCGGTAGGCTGGTCCCCGGCGCGCGGCGTCATCCACAATCGCGGCGGCGGCTCGAAAGTGTCGGTGGCCCGCCGTAACGTCGCCCTCGACATCGCAACCGGCGGCCGAGAGCCGGCAGTCACGACCGAGAAGGACATCTCAATGGCAGCGAACGACCGGGAGAAGGCTCTCGAGACCGCACTCGCCCAGATCGAGCGGCAGTTCGGCAAGGGATCGGTCATGCGGATGGGCGAGGAGGCGCGCGCGCCCGTCGAGGTCATCCCGACCGGCGCGATCTCCCTCGACATCGCGCTCGGCATCGGCGGCCTGCCCCGCGGCCGGGTCGTCGAGGTGTACGGCCCCGAGGGCTCCGGCAAGACCTCCATCGCCCTGCACGCGGTGGCGAGCGTCCAGAAGAAGGGCGGCATCGCCGCCTTCGTCGACGCCGAGCACGCCCTCGACCCCGAGTACGCGAGCAAGCTCGGCGTCGACATCGACGCCCTGCTGGTCTCCCAGCCCGACACCGGCGAGCAGGCCCTGGAGATCACCGACATGCTGATCCGCTCCGGCGCGATCGACATCGTCGTCATCGACTCCGTCGCCGCGCTCGTGCCCCGCGCCGAGATCGAGGGCGAGATGGGCGACAGCCACGTCGGCCTCCAGGCCCGCCTCATGTCGCAGGCCCTGCGCAAGCTCACCGGCGCGATCAACCAGACCAAGACCACCGCCATCTTCATCAACCAGCTCCGCGAGAAGGTCGGCGTCATGTTCGGCTCGCCGGAGACGACCACCGGCGGCCGGGCGCTGAAGTTCTACGCCTCCGTCCGCCTCGACGTCCGCCGCATCGAGACCCTGAAGGACGGCACCGAGGCCGTCGGCAACCGCGTCCGGGTCAAGGTCGTCAAGAACAAGATGGCCCCGCCGTTCCGCGTCGCCGACTTCGACCTGCTCTACGGCCAGGGCATCAGCCGCGAGGGCGGCCTGATCGACCTCGGCGTGGAGCACGGCTTCGTCCGCAAGTCCGGCGCCTGGTACACCTACGACGGCGACCAGCTCGGCCAGGGCAAGGAGAACGCCCGCAACTTCCTCAAGGCCAACCCCGACCTGGCGGACGGCATCGAGAAGAAGATCAAGGAGAAGCTCGGCATCGGCCCGAAGGTCGACAAGGAGGCCGATCCCGCCGCTCCGGCCGCCGCCCCCGCGCCCGTGGCCGCCCCCAAGCCGGTCACCGCGAAGAAGAGCACCAGGGCCGCCAAGACGGGTGATTCCTGACAAAGAATCCCCTGATCCGGGTGACGCTTGACGAAGAGTAGGCGATGATCTCGTATGCAGGGCGGCGGCGCCTTACCCGGCACCGCACGATCGGTGCGCGGACCTTCCCCGATGGCGCCGCCGCTCCCACGGCCCCGCCCACCGCCCCGCACGCCCGCCGCTCGCCCAGGTGCGGGCGGCCGGTGCGTCCGGCGCCCGGTGCGGCCGGCGGTGCGGAGCCTTCGGGCAC